>CALETE010000081.1 GCA_937920085.1 uncultured Alphaproteobacteria bacterium
CGAACCGCCGACCTGTGGGTTATGAATCCACCGCTCTAACCATCTGAGCTACCCAGCCGCCGGGCCAATCGGCGAGGGGCGGTTTATAGGGTTTCACCTTCGCCGCATCAAGCGGCTTGGGTGATAAGGATTCTCAAGCTAGTCTCTTTCTTACGATGAGCGTGCTCCATCTCCTTGGAACGGCCGGCGAAGGCGGCGCGGAAACCTATTTTCTCGAGCTTGCGCGGGCGCTTGCCCAGGCCGAAATCCCGCAATCGGCGGCGATTAGGGCCAATGCGCGGCGAGAAGAGGTTCTGGGTGAGTTGGGCGTACCCCAGCAAACCTTTGGCTTTGGGGGTCCCATCGACCTTTTTACCCGACCACAGATCAGGCGATTCGCTCGGCAGCAGGATGTGAAGCTGGCCCTAGCCTGGATGAATCGGGCAGCGCGCCACACCCCAAAGGGGCCCTGGGCCCGGGTCGGACGGCTGGGGGGCTATTACAATCTCAAATATTACCGGGGCTTTGATGCCCTGGTGGCCAATACCGAGGACATTGCCGAATGGGTGGTGGGCCAGGGTTGGCCGGTGTCCAAGGTTCGCTATATCCCCAACTTTGCCGCCGCCCCGCCAGAGGCTGAGCCCGTCGACCGCATGACCCTGCGGACCCCCGATGGGGCGCCCCTGCTGCTGGCCATGGGGCGTTTGCACGAGGCCAAGGCCCATGATGTGGCCCTGCAGGCTCTGACCCGGATTCCTGAGGCCTATCTGTGGATTGCCGGGGTTGGGCCCATGGAGGCCAAGCTGAAGGCCATGGCTGAGGCCCTTGGGGTCGAGAAGCGGGTACGGTTCTTGGGCTGGCGAACCGATGCCTCGGCCCTTTATCGGACGGCGGATATTTGCCTCTTCCCCTCGCGCTATGAACCCCTGGGCAATGTGGTGATCCAGGCCTGGGCCCACGGTTTGCCCGTGGTGGCCGCCGCAAGCCAAGGTCCCTCTGCCCTGATCCGCGAGGGGGAGGATGGCCTGCTTGTGCCCATAGATGACGATGTGGCCTTGGCCACGGCGGTGCAGAGCTTGCTCGACGACTCCGACCTGCGTCGCCGCCTTGCTGCCAGGGGGATATTGCGGGTGGCCATGGAGTTTTCCCAGGCCGCCGTGGTGCATCACTGGCGCAATTTGTTTTCTGACCTCGGCGCCCTCTGATGTGTGGCATTGCTGGGGTTTTGCATGGGTCGACCTCGGCCCGCGCCCTGATCGACACGCTCAAGCATCGCGGGCCCAATGGCATTCGGGTTGAAGACCTGGACGGCGCCTCCCTGGCCCACGCCAGATTGTCGATCATCGACTTGGACGGCGGCTGGCAGCCCCTGCATGGGGCGGGCTGCACGGTGATCGGCAATGGGGAGATTTATAACTATCTTGAGCTGACAGAGACCTTCGGACTGTCCGACCAGCTGGCCACGGGGTCTGATTTTGAGCCCCTGCTGCATCTGTATGCCCAAGAAGGCCCGGCAGCCTTTCAGCGCCTGCGGGGCATGTACGCCTTTTGCCTGATCGGCGCCGATGGCCGAACCTGGCTGGTGCGAGACCCCTTTGGCATTAAGCCGCTCTATGTCCTTCAGAAGGACGGCGCTGTGCTGTTTGCCTCCGAGCCCCGGGCCTTTCTGGAGTCTGGGCTGGCGGCACCCAGCCCCTGCGAGGACGCGGTTCAGGAGCTGCTGGCCTTCAACTACACCCTGGGCAAGGGCCTGATCTTCGACGGTATCCAGCGGCTTGACCCCGGCGCCATTGTCGAGGTGGTGGATGGAAGGCTGATCCCCCACGGCCGACGCCCTGCCCTGCCCGCCTTGCCGCCCCGCCGGGAAACCGACGAGACCGCCCTGGTCAAGCGCTTGGACGCCGTGCTGGAAGATAGCGTCAGGGTCCACCAAAGATCTGACGTGCCCTACGGCCTCTTCCTGTCGGGCGGGATCGATTCCGCCGCCGTGGCCACCTTGATGGCGCGCCTCAATACCCGGCCCGTGACGGCCTTTACCTGCGGGTTTGATGCCCCAGGTGCCAAGGACGAGCGCGCCAAGGCCGAGCGGGTGGCCAAGGCCCTTAACCTAGACTGGCGAGAGACCCTGTTCACCGAGGCTGACTTTTGGGACATCCTGCCCCAGGTGGCCTGGGCCATGGACGACCCCACCGCCGACTATGCCGCCCTGCCGACCTTTAAGCTGGCCCAGGCCGCCAAGGGGACCCTGACCGTTGTGCTGACTGGCGAAGGCGGCGACGAGCTGTTTGGGGGCTATGGCCGGTATCGCCGAGCCCTGCGGCCAAAATGGCTAGGCGGGCGCTCCACTGCGCCCAGGGCGGAAAATCACGCAGCCGTGGCCCGCTGGACGGCGGCAGCACAGGCGCCCAAGGGCCTGTCCTTGCTGCAACAGGCGCAGTGGGCTGATGTGGCCACCTGGTTGCCCAATGACCTCTTGCTCAAGCTGGACCGCTGTCTCATGGCCAATGGGCTTGAGGGACGAACGCCCTTCCTTGATCCGCAGGTCGCCGATTTCGCCTTCACCCTGCCAGATCGATTCAAGGTGCGCGGTCGCTATGGCAAATGGCTGGTGAGGACCTGGCTAGAGGGCGTTTGCCCAGCGGCAGATCCCTGGGCCCGCAAGCAGGGCTTTACGGTCCCGGTGGCGAGCTGGATCGCCCCCAAGGCCCAAGACATTGCCAACCGCATCAGCAAGCTGGCCGCGGTTCGCGCGGTGCGAACCCCACAAGCTGTGGCGGCAAGCCTGGCCGCGGGCGAAGGGTGGCCCCTGCTGTTCTTTGCCGTCTGGTCGCAGATCCATCTGGAGGGCGCAGACCCCCGTCAGGCGTTAGAGACCTGCGTTGGGTCGCTTTAGGCCAAGGCGCGCACAGACCTCTGCGCCAATAGCCAGGGAACTGGTCAGGCCCGGGCTCTCGATCCCGAACAGAGTGACTAGACCTTCTAGCCCGTGGGCATCAGGGCCATCGATCCGGAAGTCTGGCTGGGGCTCTCCGGGACCGTGCAGCTTTGGCCGGATGCCGGCATAGTCGGGGTTCAGCGCGCCGTCGGGCAGGCCCGGCCAGAACTTGCGGACATAGGCGTAGAACTCTCCGGCACGCGCTGGGTCGACGCTGTAATCCAGGGTGTCCACATAGGCCAGATCAGGCCCAAACACCGCCTGTCCGCCAAGGTCCCGTCGGTAATGCGTGCCCAGGGCCCCGGGAATTGGGGGCGGATAAATCAATCGTGCGAACGGGGCCTTGCCCGACACGCGGAAATAGACGCCCTTGCCATAGTGCAGGGGCGGAATCGTCGCCGTTGGGAAGCCCTCTATCGTCGCCGCCACAGCCTGGGCCGAAAGGCCGGGCGCGGTCACTAGCAGACGCACGTCCAGGGTTGTCGGCTCGTCGCCCCCTGCCCGCACCCGCCAACCCCCACCTGGCAGGGCGCTGGCACCGGTAAAGGGGGTCGAGGTCACCACGGCCCCGCCGCCAGCTTCGATCTCGCCCTGCAGGGCCAGCATATAGCCATGGCTATCGAAGACGCCGCTTTCCGGAGAGATCAGAGCCGCCTTGCAGTTGAGTTCCGGCTCAAGCGCAAGGGCCTGGGCGGCGGTCATATGCGCCATGCCCTCCACATCATTGGCCTGAGCCTGGGCAAGGATAGGGTCAAGGCGGGCGACCTCTTCGTCATTGGTCGCCACAACGAGCTTGCCGCACCGGTCATAGGCGACCTTATGGCTGTCGAGGAAGCTGTAAAGCGCCCGGCGGCCCTGCACACAGAGGCGCGCCTTCAAAGACCCGGTTGGATAGTAGAGACCCCCGTGGACCACTTCAGAATTCCGCGCTGAAACCCCTTCGCCTATGACGGGTCCTTCTTCCAGAACCGCAACCGTCAGGCCCTGCCGTGTGAGGGCATATCCGCAGGCTAGGCCAACAGCCCCCGCACCGACAACAACCGCATCAAAATCGAATTCGCTCATAGGCCCGACCTATCCCAAGCGCGGGCGTATGCAAATCCAGATGGGCGCACTAGGGTCGGCTCGGGTTCATTTCACGCCGAAGAGGGACATTCATGCGACAGTTTGCAGGACTTGGGATTGCCATAACCCTCGCGGCCTCTAGTGCCTTGGCGGCGCCGCCGACCCTGTCTCAGACCGCGCTTTCCTGGACCCCAGAGCAGCAGGCCTGGGGTTACCGCCATATGGAAGACGCCTTCCCGGTCAAGACTGTGGCCAAGGGCGACTATGTCCGCAGCCTGCCCCAGGCCAAGCACCAGATCGATCCGAAATGGACCTGGGACCACAAGGGCCAAACCGTGGCCAGCTATATGGCCGCGCACAATACCTCTGGCTTGCTGGTCCTCAAAAACGGCAAGATCGTGCTGGAGCGCTATGGCATGGGTCGTACGCCGACGGAGCGCTGGACATCGTTTTCCGTCGCCAAGTCCGTGACCTCGACCCTGGTGGGCGCAGCCATTGCTGATGGAAAGATCAAGAGCCTTGAGGACAAGGTCAGCACCTACCTGCCCGACCTCAAGGGCAGCGCCTATGACGATGTTACCATCCGCCAGCTCATCACCATGACCTCAGGGGTTAAATGGAATGAGGACTATAGTGACCCGAACTCTGACGTGGCTCAGCTTGGCCTCTCTACGGCGGAGCCCGGGATCAATCCGACCGTCGCCTATATGCGCAAACTGCCCAGGGCCACGCCCCCCGGTACGAAGTTCGTCTACGACACGGGAGAGACTGACCTCACCGGAATCCTCGTCTCCACCGCCGTGGGCAAGCCCCTGTCCGCCTACCTATCAGAAAAAGTCTGGAAACCCTTCGGGATGGAGCAGGACGCCGTCTGGATGACCGACCAGGGGGGGCATGAGCGGGGCGGGTGCTGCCTGTCCATGACCCTGAGAGACTATGCGCGTCTGGGTCAGTTTCTGCTGGAAGGTGGCGCAGCCCAAGGCAAGCCAATCACCCCCAAGGGCTGGGTCGCCGACGCCTCGGCCTATCATGTGAAGTTCGGCTCAGAGGTGGAGCCTCCGGAACTGGGCTATGGCTACTTCTTCTGGCTCATGCCTGGCGGCTATGCCGCAGAGGGGATTTTCGGCCAGCAAATCTTCGTTTTCCCAAAGGATGGCATTGTGATTGCCGTAAACTCCGCCTGGGCTGAAGCCGATAACGACAAGGACTGGGCCGCTCAACACGCTATGGCGGAGGCCGTCCGCAAGGCCTTGAAGTGACCGCGCAAAACCTCGTCTACTTTCACGGCCAACCTGGCTCCCCTGATGAATTGCGCCTTGTGTCCCAGCATCGGGACATTGCGTCTATCTTCGCGCCGGACCGCAGCGCGGATCGAACAGACCTGAGCTTCGAGCAATATCTAGACGCCCTCGCTGGCGATATTTTGGCGCGGTTTCCGTCTGGTAGCCTGAGACTGATCGGGTTCTCCATGGGGGCCTTCGTCGCCATGGAAATCAGCATACGGCTTACGGCCCAGGCCCTCGGTCGAGACATCAAACTCGATCTGATCTCGCCACCAGCGCCCTTAGACACCGGAAACTACCTTCCTCACATGGCCGGTGGGGTTGTCTTCAATCTGGCGAAAAGCGCGCCCTGGGCGTTTAGGATAATGACCGGCCTCCAGGCCAAGCTGGCCGCTGCAGCGCCTCAACTGCTTTACCGTCAACTGTTCAGCACAGCAGCAGGAGACGATAAGGCCTTGGCGGAAACCGCTGACTTTGAGGCGGTGATCCTGGCCCTGTTGGACAAGACCCTGAGGGGCGAGGCGAAGGGTTACCGGCGGGAGGTTCTTGCCTTTGTGAGGTCAAGTGCAGATCGGCTGACCAGGGTCACCGCCCCGGTCACCCTATGGCAAGGAACCGCTGACAATTGGACACCGCCCGCCATGGCTGATGCCTTGAGCCACGCCTTGCCAAATCTTCAGGGCCACAGGCGGTTTCAGGGATTGTCGCATTACTCGACCCTGATCGCAGCGCTTACGCAGATCCTTGTAATCAGACCGAAAACCAGCTCCGGGACTTAGGAGCAGACCTAAGTACTCAGCGTACTGGGCAGGTTTTCGTTTGCCGAGTCGGAGCGCCGTGGGGACTTTCTCCTAGACACAGGGCGGGTCTGGAAATTTTCCACATTGAATCCATCCAAATTGGATTGGAAATCATGCAAGATATCAATGACTTCCTCGGCAGGGACAATGAGGTCGACCCCAGATGGAAACCGGTACTGCCAAAAACTGACGATGTGGGAGATGACCCCAATCCGCTCTCCCAGAACCACAAACATGCTGGGTGCGTTCATCAAGAAATCGCGAAACGCCATAGGATGGTCGTTTTGAGTTAGGTCACGATAGGCATCGTCATAAACCTGAAGCGCTTCCTGCACCTCGAGCCGACGAAGGTGAATGGTCTTGGCTAAAGTGAATTTTGAGGCCTCAATCATCCGCGACTGGTCATTGTCGACGAAGCTTGACGACTTCAGCATGGGAATTTCGTCTAGGACATCTGAAAGCCGAGGCAACAAATCATTGAGTGCCCATTTGTAGTAGAGAAAGCCCTTCCAGCTGAAAATGCCCTCTCGATAACTCTCCGCATCCAGCCGCATCACATTACGCAGGGGCTCTAAACGCTCATCAATGGTTGTCGAGAGAATGACCCCCGCCATTTTGAGGCCGCTGCTACTATTGTTCTGGTTTGGGAATGCCAATTCGATGAGAGCTTGGATCTGAATGCCGACGAAGTTTTGCATCTTCTCCATATCGGCGTCGGATATGGCGAAATAGTTCGGCGCTATGGAATAGCCCTTCCGAATCAAGGACTCCTTCATGAGGAAGGGATCGAGCGACGGTAGGCCATTGAGTTCCCGCAACAGGGCAGCATCCCGCTGAAGGGTTCCGGTATCCTGGGTCAACTCTTCTAGGATCGACAACCAGCCCCGCTGGCCCACGAAGAAGGATTGACCGCCAAGGCGCAGATCGCTGCGCTCAAAGGGTAGGATTACCTTGGTGGCAACGGTCGGCGGAAAGTCGAACACAAATCGCTCGTCCTGCCGCACGCGGTGCTTCAGGATGATGCTCTCATTGAGGACCGGATTTGAGAAAAATGGCTGCTTTAAGTAGACGCCATCATCCGGATCTCTCGTCTCTGCTACGGCAAGCAGGTTTAGGACACGACTGGTCGACGCCGTGCGCTTCAAAGCATCGAGGTTGCGAACCGATCGGTCCCCACCGCGCACCCGAGGATTGCGTTTTTCAGCGGCCACTTACGAAACCATTCTCCAAGGGGGCAAAGCTCGACAGTGTCACGCCCATCTAAGTTAATAGTCACCGGCAAAGGTTGAAAAAGAACGACCATGCGGCACCCACATACCCGGCTGCATCAGGCACGGGGGCAAATATCCCGAAATTCGGACTGAAAAATCATCTAACCTATTGAATTATAATATTTCTATATTCAGGGCTTCGGTTCAAAAAATATAGGCTCAGCGACCAAAATTAGGGGTGGAGGTGGCCCTTCACCGTCTTTTTGCCCCAAGAAATCCACGTCAATTGCGCCCCTCGATCCAAGGTGTGCGCCCTTGCAAACAGATGTGCCAGACGACAGTGCCAACGGACACGGGGACAAGGTGCAATCACAGGGTCCCCAAAAACGCATCATGTGCCCAAGATAAGCCCCATCTTGCGGACCTTAGCCGGTATTGCGCCTCGCAGACCCTGAGACGGCAGCACCCAAGATTCGACCCTCTTTGAGCATAAACTTGTTGTCGAGCCTCACTTCGGTGCACGATCTTGCAATTTCTTTCCACCTGCGTCTGCTAAAGTCCTTGCAAGATCATAGAAGGTTGTCGCAATTGCTCGCCTAAGCCATGCCCTTAGCGCGCTGAATCCAGCACGATTAGAGCCAATTTTTCCCAAGTTCACGAGTAAAACATGTCTGAGCCCCTGGACGCCGTTGATGCAAAGATTCTGGACCTCATCCAGCACGACGCAGCCTTGAGCGTGGCCGAGATCGCTGAACGGGTCGGGCTATCTTCCAGCCCCTGCTGGCGGCGCATCAAACGCCTGGAGGACTCAGGCGTGATCCAAAGACGTGTCACAATTCTGGATCGCGACAAACTGGGTCTGGGTTTCGAAGTCTACTGCACGGTTAAGCTCTCACTGCCGACCAAGGACAATCTGGACGCCTTCGAATCCGCCATCGGCAAACTTCCGGAGGTGGTTCAATGTGCCACTGTCACAGGGGCAGCTGATTATGAGCTACGGATTGTCACCCGGGATATGCACGCCTTCGATACCTTCCTACGGGAGAAAATTCTTGGGCTGGGGCTCGTGTCCAACATCGAAAGCCGGATCGTGATCCGCTCGGTGAAGAATACCACAGCTGCCCCCTTGGGACTGATCAGCGCTTTCGTGGGTGCCCAAGACTAAGCCCTCAAAGCCCGGCGGGTCTGGTCCCAGTACTGAATGCCCGTCACCAGGGTGATCAAGGTCGCGACCCAAAGCGCACCGTGGGCGAAGACGGCGAGCGCATCAAACCCAGGCGCGGACGGATTAGAAACTTGGCCTGCCGCAAGGCACAATTCGGCCCCCAGCGCGATGAGCTGACAGGTAGTTTTCCACTTAGCCAGCATGGTTACGGGCAGTTTGATACCCTTTCCGGCACCAACCTCGCGCAGGGCGCTGACTGTAAACTCGCGGAACAGGATCAGGCCTGACGGCACCACCACCATGGGCTGTGGCCCCAGGGCCAGCAGCCCCAATATGGCACCGCAGACCAGGACCTTGTCGCCGATAGGATCAAGGATGGCACCCCATACCGTGACCGCGTCTAGCTTGCGCGCCAGCCAGCCGTCGAAAAAGTCTGTGACCGCGGCAATCACAAAGGCCCAGAAGGCGAAATTCATCAGGGCCTGATGGCTGTCGGCACCAAGCCTAAAGAACGGAACCCCACCCCCTACGGCCGCCAGCGCCAAAAACATGAACAGGGTCAGGACTAAGCGCCCTGACGAGAGAAGATTGGGGATGAATTTCATGCTTTGAGTCTAGCCCTTCCGGAAGAAAGCGTGAATGCGTTCGGCCAAGGGATCGCTGACCCCATCGACCTTGGCCAGATCCTCCACCGAGGCGCGGGAAACACCTCTGGCAGATCCAAAGGCATGCAGGAGGGCCCGTTTTCGACCTGGCCCGACGCCCTCAATCTCATCCAAGGGGTTTTTCAGCATGTCAGCGGCTCGCTTTACGCGATGGGTGCCGATGGCAAACCTATGGGCCTCATCCCTCAAACGCTGGAGGTAATAGAGCACCGGACTCTTAGGTTCGAGCATAAAGGGCGGCTTCCCTGGCAGGAAGAAACGCTCCAATCCGGCGTCTCGGTCCGGCCCCTTGGCCACGCCAACAATGGCGATATCGTCAATGCCCAACTCTTCAAAGATGTCGAGCGACGCCGCCAGTTGCCCTGCGCCTCCATCCACCAAAACCAGATCTGGGCGGGCGCGGCTGTCGCCAGCCCCCTCCTCCTTCACGAGCCTTGCAAACCGGCGGCGGAAGACCTCCTTCATCATGCCATAGTCATCACCTGGGGTTATGTCCGTCCCCTTGATGTTGAACTTCCGGTATTGGCTTTTTTGGAAACCATCCCGCCCCGCGACAATCATGCCGCCAACTGCATTTGTTCCCATGATGTGGCTGTTATCATAAACCTCAATCCGCTCTGGATCGGCCTCAAGGCCAAAGGCTTCAGCCACGCCAGCCAGCAGCTTTGACTGGGCTGAGCTCTCCGACATCTTGCGACCTAAGGCCTCCCGCGCATTGGTGAGGGCATCGTCCACCAACTGGCGCTTTTCGCCCCTCTGCGGGCGTGAAATCTCGACCTTACGACCAGCCTTTATGGCAAAGGCTTCGCTAAGTAGATCCGTCTCGGCCGGCTCAACACTGGTCAGGACCAGCTTCGGGATAGGCTTATCGTCGTAAAACTGGCCAAGGAAGGCAGCCATGACCTCAGCGTCGCCATCGGTCTTATCCACCCGAGGGAAATAGGCGCGGTTTCCCCAATTCTGCCCCGCCCGGAAGAAGAAGACCTGCATACAGGCCTGTCCCCCCTCGGCATGAAGGGCGAAGACATCGGCCTCTTCCAGGGATTCCGGATTGATCTGGGTCTCCTGGGAGACCGAGGCCAGGGCGCGAATGCGATCACGTAGGCGGGCCGCCAGCTCAAACTCCATATCGTCAGAGGCCGCCTGCATCTGCGACGACAGGGTGGCGAGCACGGCCCGGCTCTTGCCACGCAGAAAGGCTTCAGCCTGATCCACAAGGCCCGCATAGTCCTCTAGGCTGATCAAGCCTGTACAGGGCGCAGCACAGCGTTTGATCTGGTGCAGCATGCAAGGACGGGTCCGGGCCTCGTAGACGCTGTCAGAGCAAGACCGCAGAAGAAAGGCTTTCTGCAGGGTATTTAGAGTCTTGGTCACCGAATGGGCCGACGCAAAGGGTCCGAAATAGTCGCCCCGAATCGTATGTGCGCCCCGATGTTTCCGCAGCTGGGCCGCGGGGTGTTCCCTCCGGATGACGATCTCAGGGAAGCTCTTATCGTCCCGCAGCAAGACGTTGAATTTAGGCTTCATCTGCTTGATCAGATTGATCTCCAGCAGCAGAGCATCGGTCTCAGTTCGGGTGGTGACAAATTCCATGGACCGGGTCAGGTCCACCATCAGGGCGATACGTTGCGTATGAAACCGGCCCTGAGCGTATTGGGTCACCCGCTTCTTCAGCGACCGCGCCTTGCCCACATAGAGGACCTCGCCGGCTTCTCCCATCATGCGATAGACCCCCGGCGAATCCGGAAGTCGGCGCACTTGATCCTTGATCAGGGCGGCACCTTGCAGGGGTTGAGCAGGTTCGTCAGAGGCCATGGCCTACATATAGGCGAGTCCGCCGGCAAGTAGCGGGATTTCCAACGGCCTCACGTCAGCAAGGCCTTGCGAATAGCCGCCTGAGCTGGCCTCTCGAAGACCCGGAAGACGAGATAGGACGCCCCCAGGACACCTGCGAAATAGCCGAGGAAGAAGAGGTTATCGTAGAGAGGAATTGCCAGCCCCAAGGCCGAAAACACCAAAACAGCCGCGAGCTGAAGCGGGAAGTGCAACAGATAGCTAGCATAGGTCAGGTTTCCCAGACCTTGGATTATCTCGGCGATAAGGCTTGATACCGGCCATTGACCAGATACCAGCACGAGCATCAGGGGTGTCAGGATGAGAAGGGCGTCGTTGATCATCGGCTTGTCGTTCAAGACATGAAGTCCAGCCGCCGCCGCAAGGCCCCCGATAAGGCAGGTCAAGACCCCCGCTTGTACCTGAGGCCAGAACCGGTGCTCGACCAGGTGCGATCGAAAAATCGCGGCTAGCCCACCAGCATAAAAGTAGCTCAAGGCCAAAATGAAGACATTGTAGACGCCCAATACCCTGGCCACGGGATAGAGGCCGACCATGGCAATATTGACCCAGATCGACCGGCCAAATAGCCGCAAGCCCACAAAGAAGATCACATAGATCAGGATCTCAATTGAGATCGACCAAATGGGTCCATTGAAGCTGTAGCCATTTTGCAGGCCCCAGAACGAGGCCATGAAAATCTGCAGGATGAAATGCTTTAAGTCATTATTTTCATAGACAAATGACTGTCCATGAGACCCGACATACAACCCCTGAAGACCCACGACCAACAGCAGAGTGGCAAGATGAAGGGGATAGAGCCTTGAAAATCTAAGGACAAAAAAGGTCGGCCCATCCAGCATCCGCTCAGAAAGCGTGTCGCGATATTTGTAGAAAAATATGAAGCCGCTGATGCACCAGAAGACCTGTACGCCCCTTAGGCCCTGCTGGAAGAACAAGCTGAAGAGGCCATAGAAGGGCTGGCGATCAGGGATAAAGTTCACAGCCGCGAGACCGGAAAACGCAAAATGCTGATAGTGCCAGATTAGAATGGCCAAGGCGGTCACGAACCGCAAAACCTCAAGACCAAGCAGCTTGTCTTCAGAACGCGCGATCGGTGTTGCGAAATTCATAGGGTCCACCAGGGCGCCAGCGGCAAAGTCCGCGCCCGATCGCATCAATGAGCCCGACAGACCTAAACAGAAGGTGGACGTGGACGCCGACATTTCCATGAATTCGTCACGGTAAATGCAAATTTACTCTTATAGGTAGCATGTCTATTTACGCTGATTGGATATCCCCGCCTAGACATTGATGGGGACACCACATGAAATTGTTTTGGCTGGGAACGGGCGCCGTCATCGCCCTGGTAGCTGGGCAGGCAGAGGCCGCCGGTATTACCGACACAGTCACCCCCTTGATCACATCCAAGGCCACAACGACCACAAACTATTCGACGCCCTGGCTGAACCAGATATCGCTTCCCACCACCACGACAACGGGTGCCAAGGGCGGCGCAGGTGTCATAATCGGGATTGTCGACACAGGGATTATCGCCAGCAATTCGGAAGTTACGGGCCGGGTTTCGACCCTGTCCAGCTGCGCTGCGGTCAGCTTCAAATGTAGCAATGGGGTCACCGATGACCAGGGCCATGGCACCGCCGTGGCGTCCATTGCCGCCGGCGCTTTTACCGGAACCACGGCCCTGATGTCTGGGGTGGCCTCTGGGGTCACCATCGTCTCGGAAAAGGCCATGAGTGCCCAGGGCACGGGCTTTGACGTCGATATCGCCAACGGTATCACCAAGGCCGCCGACGCTGGGGCCACCGTCATCAATCTCAGCCTGACCTATATGCCGACCTCAAACATCGTAAAGGCCATGAACTATGCCGCCAGCAAGGGCGCGGTTCTGGTCTATGCAGGGGGTAATGAGAGCACGACCCTGCTGGGGGGCGGCAATACCACAGGTTTGACCCAAGCCACCCTGTCTCACCTGCTCATTGCTGGGTCTGTGAACAGCGCCAATGCCAAATCCAGCTTCTCCAACACCCCAGGAACCGGAACGGCTACGGCCGCGGCGACTGCAACAACCGCTGCTAAGACTGTTAGCTACACCTCCCTCTGGCTGATGGCCCCGGGCGAAAACATTGTCGCTCCAGCAATCAATTATGGGCCGACAGCCCTTGGTGCCTGGTCTGGCACCTCCATGGCGGCCCCGGTCGTGAGCGGCGCAGTGGCGCTCTTGCAGAAGACCTGGCCGGCCTTAACCCGCAATGGTACCGCCGCAGCGGTTCTATTGGCGACGGCGACCGATCTAGGAGCCGCCGGCGCAGACACGACCTTTGGGGTCGGCCTTCTAAACCTAACAAAGGCCTTTTCGCCCTTAGGTGCCTTGAGCGCTGTGAGCCCGACCGGAACCTCGATCACCCTGGGGTCTAGCAGCACGGCCACCCTCACAAGCACGACCCTGGGGACACTCAAGTCCTTGGGAACGGCGCTGAACAATTACACGGTGTTCGACGGCTATAGCCGAAACTTCGCGGCCAATCTGTCGACCCTGATCAGTAAGCCGGCTGGTACGGCGGTAAGCCTATCCTCGCTGACCTATAATCCCGTGTGGACGAACTCGCTCAAACTGGCGGGTGGCGGCGAAATTGATATCTATCGCGATACGCTCAGCACACTGGCGAACGACCGATTTGACCGGGGCGCCTATCAGCTGGGTGCCATCGCTCCGCGGCCTGGGATCAACTATCTGGCCTACACCACCAAGGACGGCGTCTCAGTCGCTGGAGGCTATGGCCTTTCGTCAATGGGCTTCTTCGACAGCGCCCTTTGGGGATCTCAGTCCTATACCGACGCCGGCGTTGGCGGTCTGAGCAGCTTGGCCCAAGGCGGCTATTCGGCGACCCTGGCGGCGCCCCTCTCGGAAAACCTTCGTTTGGCGGCCGGCTGGTCCCAGACCCCAGAGCCCGAACAAGCCCTGTCAATGCGCGGCGCCAACGCCCGCTCTGCACGCTCGGCCAGCCTGGGCCTCGTCGTCACCGACACTGGTCCTCTGACCCTCGGCGTGAAGGTCTCGGCCTTGGATGAAAGCTCCGGCCTCCTTGGCGCTTCCTATGGCCAGAACAGCGCCCTCAACTTCGGTCAGGGCGGGACCAGCTATGAAGCCGACATCACCGCCGTCTATGACCTTGGCGCAGGCCGCAAACTCTCCCTGAGCCTCGCTGACGCCCGAACCCCTGCTCGCGATGTCACCCAGGGCCTGATTTCTCACGTGAGCGCCTTGAACTCGCGAGGCTATGGCGTGGCCTTGACCCTTCCCAGCGTGGCAGCCAAGGGCGACCGACTGACCCTCAGCGTCAGCCAGCCCCTGCAACTTCGCTCAGGATATGTCGCCTTGGCTCAGACTGACGTGGACGGCGAAGGCTATAACCACACCACCTCGGTCGACACCTCGTTGACCGGCGGAACCCCAGAGACGGACCTGGCCATGACCTATGGTCGGATCCTGGGCAAGCAGTCCTACTTCCAGGCCGACCTGACCTGGCGGACCAACACCCCTAGGGCCGCTTCCGACCTCGCCGTGCGCGGCGTCCTTCAGAAGAAGTTCTAGGGTCGCTGCCTCTTTTCTACTTCGCCTCTGCCAGAGTCTTCATGGCGTTCAGGGCACCCATGAACAGCATGCGACGGCGGGTGATGTCGGCGTCCTTGGCCGCCTGATCGGGCAGGTTGGAGACGTCGTAGATCAGGGTGTAGTTGAGAACAGAGGTCTTGGCCGTGACCGCCTTGGCCTCCAGGAAGCCGTGGTAAAGGTTGTAGAATTTGCCCTCCACCGCCGGCTGGACATAGCCATAGGAGAGGTCGGTCTTGCCGACCATGACCTCGGTCACCCGGCCGCCGGCTATGCTGCGCACACTGCCTATGCCGCCGTCGCCTGAGGTGATTTTGCAATCAATCTTCATCCAGACGCCAAGATCGCAAAACCCACCGACCTTGGCCCAGACTGCAGCGGCAGGCCCGTCCACAGTCTGGCTCATCTTGATCACAGCATAGTCCGGGGCCGCCTCAGCTCCACCGGCCGACGCCATGGCTAGGGACAGGGTGGCCGCAAGGGCGACAGACTTCAGGGTCATGGTCATCTCCAGAAAAACAAACCTAAGCGCACGTAAATCAGGGCGCGATGGCGTTAAGAACCGCCAGGGTCATGGCCTCAACGCCATTACGGATGGTCGGCTCAGGCACAGGGGCGAAATAGGGCGAGTGGTTGGCGGCGAGCACCTGACCCTTGGCAGCGGCCTCAGCGATCTTGGCCGGATCATAGCCGCCTATCCCGAAAAACAGCGAGGGCACGCCAGCGATGATAAATTCAGAGTAATCCTCGCTTTGCGGCCCAGGTGTCGGTTGAACCGACGCCTTGGTCCCAAAGGCTGCTTTGAACACGGCCGCCGTCTTTGCTGTGATGGCCTCATCATTAATGACCGCGCGACCGCCGACCACCAGATCGACATCTGGAGCTGGCGCTCCTGCCATGGCGGCCACAGCGGAAGCCGTCCGCCGAATGCCGTCCAGCAGCTTGGCACGCACGCCACCATCATAGCTGCGGATGGTTCCCCGAAGCAGGGCCGTGTCGGGGATGATATTCCCGGCATTCCCGCTTTGAATGGCACCAATCGTGATGACGCCAAAGGCGGCAGGGTCTTTCTCGCGGCTGACAACGGTCTGCACATCCATAGTGAAGCGCGCAGCTTCGATCACCGGATCAATGGTGATGCTTGGTGTCGAGCCATGCCCGCCACGCCCCTTGAACAAGATTTCCAGACTGTCGGAGTTTGAGCTGTTCACCCCCGGGCGATAGGTTACCTCACCATAGGCAGCGGGCCCCACATGCAGGGCAAAGCCGACGTCAGGCTTCGGGAATTTGGTAAAGACCCCATCGGCGATCATCCCACGGGCACCGCCTGTGGTTTCTTCTGCGGGCTGGCCAATGAACATCAAGGTTCCGTGCCATTTCGACTTCATGGCCAGCAGAGCCTGGGCTGTCCCAACCCAGGCGGCCATGTGGATGTCGTGGCCGCAGGCATGATCGACGGGAGTCTGTTTACCGTTCCAGGTGGCGATCACATGGCTGGCATAGGACAGGCCTGTCTTCTCTTCCATGGGCAGGGCGTCCATTTCGGTACGCACCATAACAGTCGGACCAGGGCCGTTCTTGTAGATGGCAACAATGCCTGTACCGGCAATATGCTCGGTCACCGTAAAGCCCAGAGCGCGCATTTCTGCTGCCAGCTTCTTGGCCGTTTCGGTTTCCTGAAAGCCCAATTCTGGATGGGCGTGGATGTCCTTATAAAGAGCGTCTAGGTGCGGATAAAAAGTATTCAGCTGAGCGTCGATCGCCGCCTTGTCGGCGGGCACGCTGCGAGCCTGAGCTGCGCCCGCGCCCATCAAAAGCGCCAGAGCTGAGAAACCGCAGATGAACTTAGATCGCAACATGAGAGTCTCCTGAACAGGCGTCCATTTAGACAGGGCTGCGATGGATCGCACAACACACCAGCCTAAAGTTTAACGCCCTGATCCAGAATTTTGGCATAGGTCGGGCGGGTCAAGCGGACATAACCTTTGGCTGGGGTCCGATAGAAGACCTTGTCCTTAACCTCATCAGGGTTGAAGCCGTCCCTCACCAGATCGACCTTGCGATACTTGAAGGTGCCCGTTGTGACGATGGTCGGCAGCAGGCGCAGAAATACCGGCTGGGCATAGGACGGCAGGGCTTGGCTCACATAGTCACTGAAAACCTTGAGATCAAAGGCCTCTGAAACCACGAGGCCGGCCATTCCAGCACGCCCCTCTGCACCGGGCACAGCCACACCGTAAACAATAGCCTCGAGCACACCCGGTGCGGTCTGTAGATGTGACGTCACCTCACCTGTGGAGACGTTCTCGCCCTTCCAGCGGAAGGTATCGCCAATGCGGTCGATGAAATAATAATAGCCGTCGGCGTCCATCTGCATCAGATCGCCAGTCCGAAACCAGGCGTCGCCCTTTTCAAAAACGTCGCGCAGGATTTTCTTGTCTGAGGCTGCCTTGTCGACATATCCGGTAAACTCAGCCCGGGGGTCATGGGCAGCGATCTTGCCCAGACACTCGCCAATCTGACCGGTCCCGGCAGCCACGCAAAGGCCCGAGATTGAACGGACCGGCTCTTCAGTTTCCAGATCAAACTGCACAAGCTTGAAGTTGTAGCGATTGCCCAGCCACTTCGGCGTTCGGCCAATTGCGCCGACCTTGCCATCGAAGTTGAACATGGAGACATTACCCTCGGTGGAGCCGTAAAACTCCAGAACGTCAGGCACATGGAAACGGGGGCGCATCTCGCCCCAGACATCGGCGCTAAGGCCATTGCCGAAGGCAAGGCGAAGCTTGTGCCGACGCTCATCCTCGCTGGGTGGATGATTGACCAGATAGCGACAAAGCTCACCGATATAAACGAACATGGTGGCTCCCTCTTCCACCACGTCTGGCCAGAAGCGGGTTGCCGAAAAGCGGCTCTTCAGCACGGCCGACCCGCCATTGAGCAAAGCAACACCCAGGCCGCAGAGACCGCCAGTTGCATGATAAAGCGGCAGGGTAATATAGACCCGATCGTTCAGGGTCGCCCCTGTCGCCCCGGCGAAACCCCGCATGTAAAGTTGCGCCCGCATGTGACTGATTTTAGCTGCTTTTGGCAGGCCGGTCGTTCCCGAGGTGAAGATATATAGAACCGGATCGCTGGCGGTCATCCCACTGCGCACGGAACGATCTGGCGGCAATTGGCTGCAGCTGCGAAGGGTCTGGACCATATCTCTCTGGGTCCCGTGAACCAGACCATGGACCCATTGAATCATCGGCTTGGACAGAAGGCTCTGAGCGGCCTCAAAGGCCACTACGGTCTCGGAATCTAAAATGACATGGGCTGCGCCAGAAATGTTGAGGCAGTGAGCCAAGGCCTGCCCCACCAGCTGGTTATTGATCAGGGCGGTGACCACGCCAATTTTTGACAGGCCGTACCAGATCGGGAAGTATTCCATCCGGTTTGGCATGAACAGCGCCACGGTCTGACCGCGCCTGAGATTTTGACTACGCCCCCAGTTGGCGTAGCGGTTGGCAAGGGCGTCCATCTCGCCATAGGTCAGGGTAGTACCTTCAAAGGTCAGAGCTCGGCGATCACGCCAGGCGTCAACAGCTGATTGCAGGTCGTCACAAAGCAGGTTGTCGCTGTCAGGGCTTATAGACTTCACCCGCTTCAATGTTCGGGTAAGACCGCGCCAAAACCGCCAATCCCGTTTGAGCTTATCCTGAAGCCGCATAGAATCCTCCGTGGCTTCACCTAGAGAACGGCCCTTATGTGGGGTCAAGATGAACGCTGCCGCCATAGGCGACCTATCGAAGTTTTGTGACAATTCCGTTCGGGCGACGCACCCCTAAGATTTGTGTTAGGAGGCAGTCATGACACCAGAGACTACCGCTTCACTTCGCCGCGCCATACTGATCGTCGCCCTGGCCAACCTCGCCTATTTCGGCGTGGAGTTCTTCATGGCGCGACGGATCGGCTCGGTGTCGCTGTTCGCAGATTCAGTGGATTTCCTCGAGGACACCTCGGTCAATCTCCTGATCCTAGTCGCACTCAGCTGGACACCAAACAGCCGTGCAAAGGTCGGCATGGGTTTAGCGGCCCTTCTACTTGTGCCAGGCCTTGCGACCCTCTGGACCATTGTGACGAAATTCACCCACCCTCAGGTTCCAGATGCCAGCCTATTATCTATCACCGGCCTTGGAGCCCTGGGGATCAATCTGGCGTGCGCCTTCCTACTTGCCCGGTATCGGGAACATGCGGGCAGCCTGACCAGAGCGGCCTTCCTCTCGGCCAGAAATGATGCTCTGGCCAATATCGCCATTATCATCGCCGGCCTCGCTACGGCTGCAACGCACCGCGTCTGGCCTGACCTTATCGTCGGCCTAGCGATCGCAGCCATGAACATCGATGCCGCAAAAGAGGTCTGGCAAGCAGCACGGCGCGAAGGCACCGAGGCAAAGGCCTAGTCCTTATTTTCCGCGGATATCCACAAAGGGAACTGAGCCGCCGGTCACAGTCGGAAGTTTGCCGTCCCATTTTTCGATGGCGCGAAGCTGCACAACTTCGGGATTGCTGGCAATGGATTGGGCAAGAAGGCGATTGGCCTCGGCCTCACCACGGGCTTCTTCCACCTTTGAGTCCGCCACGGCTTTGGCCACAGCCACCCGCGCCTGAGCCGCCACCGTGTCGGCATCAGCTTTAGTCTTGGCCTGGATGGAATCCAGGATCACCTGCGGGTAACGGATGTTGCCGATCCAATCGAGTTGCGTGATGGCGACGCCTTGGCCAGACCACTTTCGCTGTACACGGGCCAGGGCCTTTTGGATCACTTGCTGGCGCCCCCCCTTATAGAGAAATTCGACCGGGACCAGCTCGGTCTCGGCTGCGATTGCGGAGCGCACATCGTTCCGGATGGGCCCTTGGAACAGCTGGTCGAAGGACAGGCGATAGCGGGTGTATAGGACCGGAGCCGCCTGGGGATCTACCCTCAGAACGATCTGAACATCTGCAGTCATAGGCAATGCATTATTGTCACTGAAGGATATCTCTTCATTGACGTTCGACCCGAACTGGTCGGCATCTCGAGTATAGGTGTAGGTCCTCTGGATCGCTGGATACTGAACGATACGCTCGCCAATCCCAACAATGTACCAACGCGCCGGAAGAGGCTCCTGCTGAACTCCGGCATTGGTCCAAAGGGTCCGGATTCGCACGCCAACATTTCCGGGCTGGACAGTGGTCGAACAATTCGTGAGCACGAGGAGCGCGACAAAGAGCACGGCAAACAGGGCAAGCCCTGTCAGAACCCTACGTGGCGCAAGTGGGGGGAGCCTGAAGTCGACGGGTGAGTTTCCTACCATATGGATTAACTATCGTGAATCGCCGGGGCGCGGCAAATCACTCATTCTGGCAGAACATCAAGGCCCAAGGCCGTGAGCAAACGGTACTGCTGATCTACACTCACCCTTGCATCGGCATAGCTACCAAGGGCCGCCAAGTTCATGCCGCTGATCTCTGCGCCACGCAGGTCCGACCGGGCCAGCCTGGCGCCCATGGTCAGGGCCTGGAACAGGTCGACGCTTCGCAGATCAGCACCCTCAAGGTTCGCACCCGTCAGATCAGCCTCCCTCAGGCTTGAGCCCGCGAATTCGCCTTCCGGCAGGGCCAGGTCCGTAAGGTCCGCAAGTTCGAGGTTACAAGCCTTGAAACGCCCGGAGGTCCGGACAAGGGTGCGTCCGAAGGCCCGACCAAAGTCCGCCTTGAGGAACACGGCACCGCGAAGATTGCAGGTATCGAATTCGAGCCCATAGGCTTCGATCCGGTCAAACTTCCCGAAGGACAGATCGCAGCGGGTGAACCGCGCCATATCCATGCGGCTGAAGGCGAACTGGCACCCTGTCTGCTGGGCAGAGAGGGTGCACTCTTCAAACACAGTTTCACGGAGATCAGCATGGGCGAAGCGGCACCTGGTAAAGATCGACCCTGTGAACCTCGTCCCCTCCAGAACCGTGTTGGACAGGATGAGGTCGCTAAACCGGCAGTCGGTGAAGACGCAATCGGTCAGATCAAGGTCGGTGAAGTCGACCTGGGAAAGATCGATCCCGGAATAAGCCTGTCCCGACCTGATCTGCATATGACCTGATCAGCCCTCAGTTTTGATATAGATTTCGCCGCCTTCGGCCCTGAATTTCTCGGCCATTTCCGCCATGCCGCTGACGGCCACATCATTCTGCTTGGCAGCGGAGTCGCGAATTTCCTGGCTGATCTTCATGGAACAGAATTTGGGGCCGCACATGGAGCAGAAGTGGGCCGTCTTGAACGCTTCCTTGGGCAGGCTCTCGTCGTGGTATTCCCGGGCAGTTTCCGGATCGAGGCCCAGATTGAACTGATCTTCCCAGCGGAACTCGAACCGGGCGCGGCTCAGCGCATCATCCCAGGTCCGGGCACCCGGATGACCCTTGGCCAGATCCGCGGCGTGGGCTGCAATCTTGTAGGTGATCACACCCTGCTTCACGTCCTCCCGGTCGGGCAGGCCCAGGTGTTCCTTGGGGGTCACATAGCAAAGCATGGCGCAGCCGAACCACCCGATCATGGCCGCGCCAATCCCGCTGGTGATGTGATCATAGCCAGGGGCGATATCCGTGGTCAGCGGGCCTAAGGTGTAGAAGGGTGCTTCACCGCAAGCCTTAAGCTGCTTGTCCATATTGGCCTTGATCTTGTGCATGGGCACGTGGCCTGGCCCTTCGATCATGGTCTGGACGCCGTGTTTCCAGGCAACCTGGGTCAGCTCGCCCAGGGTCTCCAGTTCGGCGAATTGCGCGGCATCATTGGCATCAGCGATCGACCCCGGTCGCAGACCGTCACCCAAGCTGAAGGAGACGTCGTAAGCGCGCATGATTTCGCAAATGTCTTCAAAGTGTTCGTAGAGAAAGTTCTCCTTGTGATGAGCCAGGCACCACTTGGCCATGATCGACCCACCCCGGGAGACAATGCCGGTAACGCGCTTCGCTGTCAGGGGCACATAGGCCAGCCGCACACCCGCATGAATGGTGAAATAGTCGACCCCCTGCTCGGCCTGCTCGATCAGGGTGTCACGGAACACCTCCCAGTTCAGGTCCTCAGCAACGCCATCGACTTTTTCAAGGGCCTGATAGATTGGCACGGTACCAATCGGCACCGGGCTGTTGCGAATGATCCAGTCGCGGATGTTGTGGATGTTGCGCCCCGTAGACAGGTCCATGACTGTGTCGGCGCCCCAGCGGGTCGCCCAGACCATCTTGTCTACCTCGTCCGAGATGGTGGAGAGAACGGCTGAGTTGCCGATATTGGCATTGATCTTCACCAGGAAGTTCCGGCCGATGATCATCGGCTCCAGCTCTGTGTGATTGACATTGGCTGGAATGATCGCCCGACCGCGAGCGATCTCGTCGCGAACGAATTCAGGGGTTACAAAATCAGGCACCTCGGCTCCGAAATCCTCGCCATCGCGGATGAAGGCGTCAGTCGCCTTGCGACGCAGGTTCTCGCGGATGGCAACGAATTCCATTTCCGGTGTGATGATGCCGCGCCGGGCATAGTCGAGCTGGGTAACAGACGCCCCACCCCTGGCACGATAAATCCGCCGGGGCGCGTCGAACTGGGGTGCCAGGTGCTTGCCGGTAGCACCGCCATTGTCTTCCGGCTTCACTTGCCGAGGATTTTCAACCACCTCTACATCGCTGCGGGACACCACCCAGGGCTCGCGAGTGCGCGATAGGCCCTTGTGTATGTCGATCACTGCGGTGGGATCAGTATAAGGGCCTGAAGGGTCATAGATGGTCACCGGTGGCTCATTGGCCGAGGGGTGTACAGCGACTTCGCGAAAGGGCACGCGGATATCAGGCCACAGGACGCCAGGCTCATAGACCTTGCGTGAACCAGGGCGCTCGCCCGTGGGGATGGCGTTGGCGACGGGGGTCTGAATGTTCACGGCGCGACTCCTAAAGTAGGCGGCCATGCGCAATGGGGCGGTCCGTGCGAACGGTCCGTTCCCTTCGCCGGCATGACCCGGATCAGGTTCTACGGGTCGCGGGCTCACCCGCCTCTCAGCCGCTTAAGCGCGGCCCCCCGAGGACACGATGAACCTAGGCTTGATCGCGCCTCAGGGGAAGCCTTAACCCAGAGCTAGATCGCCAGCTGGCCGCCCAACTCCACGACACGTCCAGCAGGGATGTGGAAGAAGTCAGTGGGATTGGCCGCATTGCGGGTCATCCAGATGAAGGCATTGTTCAGTAGCCTAGGCAGGCGAGAAGTGGCGCTGGGTACGATGGATCTGCGCCCAAGGAAAAAGGAGGTCGACATAATGTCGAAGGAGATGCCCTTCTTGCGCAGGTCCGCTAGGGCCTTGGGAACATTGGGCGTTTCCATAAAGCCATAGGTCAGAGAAATCCGGCTGAAATCGTCTGACAACTTCTGAATCGAGGCACGCTCGAACTCTGAAACCCGGGGGACATCTGCTGTGCGGATGCTTACGATCAGGTTGTTCTTATGGAGGACGCGGTTGTGCTTGAGGTTATGTAGCAAGGCCGCTGGGGTCAGGTCAGGATCCGATGTCAGGAAGACGGCCGTGCCCTCAGCACGATAGGCCGAGGAGTCGGCGAAAACCGGGACCATGTCCTCAAGAGGCACACTTTCCGCAGCTACCTTTTCGCTGATCAGCTCAGTTCCTCGAACCCAGGTCGCCATGAGAATGAAAACGGCACCACCCAGTATTAGTGGTACGAAACCGCCAGAGAGGATTTTCAGCCCATTGGCCCCCAGGAAGACCATGTCGATGGCAAAGAGCGGACCGATCAGTATCAGGGCCTGCCACAAGGCCCACTTCCAACGCCGACGCACGACAATGAAGGCCAGGGAGGTGGTGACTGCCATGGTCCCCGTCACAGCCAAACCATAGGCATGGGCCAGGTCCGACGAGGTCTTAAAGACTGCGATCAGCAGGATCACGCCTACGCACAGCATCAGATTGATCTGCGGCATGTAGATTTCGCCAGCCTGGGTCGGCGAGGTCCGTAGGACCGTCATACGCGGTAGCAGACCCAGTTGAATGGCTTGGCTGGTCAGGGAGAAGGCACCGGTAATCACGGCTTGGGCTGCGATTATGGTAGCGGCAGTCGCCAAGACCACGAGGGGCGCGCGATAGGCCTCTGGCGCCATGAGGAAGAACCAATCACCGTTTTGCACAGCGCGGCCATGGGCCTCGGTGATCAAGTGCAGGACAAAGGCACCTTGGCCCAAATAGTTGAGCATAAGCGCCGGCAGGACAAAACCGACCCATGAGGCTTGGATCGGCCAGCGGCCGAAATGTCCCATGTCTGCATAAAGCGCCTCTGCACCCGTCACAGTTAGGAAAACAGACCCCAGCACAAAAAGACCCGCGACACCGTGATGGGCCAGGAACCGAACTGCATGATCAGGATTAAGAGCTCCGGCGACAGCCGGTGCGTGCACGATATGAGTCACCCCAAGTAGGGCGATGACCATGAACCAGACGACGCAAATAGGACCGAAGTAGCGGCCCATGCCTGAGGTACCCTTGGACTGGACAGCAAACAGCACCACCAGAATGGTTAAGCTGGACACCAGGACGACGGGCAGTGTCACACCCGCCGAAATCGAAGGAATGCTCCTCAGGCCCTCAATCGCAGAGAGGACCGACATGGCGGGGGTAATGATCGCATCGCCGTAGAATAGGGAGGCACCAGCGCAGGCCAGGAAGAAGATCAGCGGGGTGCGTCGGCCGACGGCACTCTGGGCCAAAGCCGCTAGTGACAGGACGCCGCCCTCGCCGCGGTTATCGGCCCGCATCAAGAAGAAAACATACTTAACCGTCACCACCAAAAAGAGCGCCCAAAGCGCCAAAGATGTGACTCCCATGACCGAACCGACCGTCATTCTGGCCTCGCCGGTCTGTGCCAAGGCCTCGCGGAAGGCGTAGAGGGGGCTCGTTCCGATATCACCAAAGACCACGCCAACACTGCCCAAGGCCAGAGTCCAGAAGCGCGCGTCGCCCTTATGGGCGGACGTGGAGGGATCGGAGGAAGGCGATTGAGCTTTTGCGGACGTGGCGAGATTGTTCTCACCCGTCATGAAGAAAGCGCTCCTTGAGTCCCGAAGAGCCGTCCCTCCGGAAAACATGTTGCAGCGCAATACGCCTAAGTTTCACCTGTGCAAAGGGACATTTTCGAACCTTCTGGACCATGCCGAAATTTGGTCCATATTCTGGATTTAGTGTTCCGATACACCTTCGCAGGAGACGACTATGAAACCTCCAATTCTGAGCCTTATCGCCGCGACCGCCCTGTCCGCTTTCGCCACAACGGCTTCAGCAGACTGCTTCAGACTGAGTGACATCAACTCGCATTCTATCGGGGACAATAAGACCATGTACCTCGCCGTCGGTCGCCATGATGTTTATAAGGTGTCCATGAAGGGGTCCTGCCTGGCCGGAGCCATGAGCAGCGATCCGATCATTACCGAAAGCTTTGGCGGGGGTCCGATCTGTCGGCCTATTGATCTGAATTTGAAGATTGCGACTGGGGTGGGTGCAAGCGCCTGTATTGTCGATAAAATCGAGAAACTGACAGCAGAACAGATCGCAGCCATCCCGAAAAAGCAGCGCCCCTAGGGATGGTTGTCTGGGCGAGGGCTCGGGTCCTGTGTTAGGCCGATCCTGACAGGAGTTCCCCATGCATCTCGCCCGCTTTCCCCGCGCCCGCTTCGCCCACTTACCGACACCGCTGGAACCCATGCCCCGGTTGAGCGCAGCCCTGGGCGGTCCAAGCCTGTGGGTTAAGCGGGACGACTGCACGGGTCTGGCCGGCGGCGGCAATAAGACCCGCAAGCTTGAATTCCTTATGGGTGAGGCCCTGGCCCAGGGTGCTGACACCCTTGTGACGCAAGGGGCCGTGCAGTCCAACCATGTCCGCCAGACCGCTGCGGCTGCGGCGCGCTATGGCATGGCCTGCGAGATCATCCTGGAAGAGCGAGTTGCTACCAATGCGCCAGATTATAAAGAGTCCGGCAATGTTCTGCTGGACCGGCTGATGGACGGCAAGCTGCGCCATGTGCCCGCAGGATCGGACATGAATGCCGCTCTCGAAACCGTAGCAGAGGAAGTCAGTGCCCGCGGCGGAAAGCCCTATGTCATTCCCGGCGGCGGCTCCAACGCGATCGGTGCCCTGGGCTATGTGGACTGCGCCATCGAGTTGGTGAACCAGGCCAATGCTCAAGGGTTGGTCATTGATCGGATCGTCACTGCGACCGGCAGTGCTGGCACCCATGCCGGGCTGGTGGCGGGATTGGCCCTGGTGGGTGCAGACATCCCGATCCTCGGCATCGGGGTCCGTGCGCCGAAGGAAACCCAGGAGGCCAATGTTCACAAGCTGGCCGTGGCAACCGCCGAGCTTCTGGGCCACGGCGACCGGGTCACTCGAGATATGACTGTGGCCAATTGCGACTATGTGGGTGCGGGCTATGGCCTGGTGGACGATGCCGTCATT
This sequence comes from uncultured Alphaproteobacteria bacterium, assembly GCA_937920085.1. Lineage (GTDB taxonomy): Bacteria > Pseudomonadota > Alphaproteobacteria > Caulobacterales > Caulobacteraceae > Phenylobacterium. Next base: position 26,090 of record CALETE010000081.1, read on the forward strand.
GACGCCCTGAAACTCGCTGCCCGGACCGAGGCCCTGCTGCTGGATCCTGTCTATACCGGCAAGGCCATGAAGGGCCTGATCGACCTGTGCAAAAAGGGCCACTTCAAAGACGAGACTGTGGTCTTTCTTCATACCGGGGGTGCCCAGGGGCTGTCAGGCTATGCAACCGTTCTGGAAGGACATCTGGCATGAGCAAGGTGCTTGGCGTTCTAGGGGGCATGGGCCCTGCGGCGACCCTCGATTTCCTGACCAAGATCCAGGCCTTCACACCCGCCAAGAAGGATCAGGATCACATTCGGGTCCTTGTGGACATCAATCCCCAGGTGCCAGATCGCAATGATCCCTTCGCCAAACCTGGCCCCGTCCTAGCAGAAATGGCGGGGGCTCTGCGCGGTGCAGGGGCTGATCTCCTGGCCATCGCCTGCAATACCGCCCACGTCCATGCGGGACTTATCAGCCGCTCATCTGGCCTGCCCTTAATTGACATGATCGCCACCAGCGCCCGGGCGGCGCGAGATACCGGGGCCCGCCGTGCTGGGGTGCTCGGAACCAAGGATGCGGTCAAACTCTATCACGAATATTTGGCAGCCCAGGGCATGGGTCTGGTTACCCTACCCCCCGAGGCCCAGACGGGGTTCATGACCCTGCTGAACATGATCAAGGCCGGGGATCGCAGCGCCGGCGTCCGCCAGGGCATGGCTGACCTAGCTCAGATTCTGGTCAGCGAAGGTGCGGAGGCCATCATCGCTGGCTGTACTGAGGTTCCCCTGGTTCTGACGCCCAGTGAGGTTTCCGTGCCCCTGTTAGACGCCAGCGAGCTGCTGGCCCGCCGCTGCGTCAATGTCTGTCTTGGCCTGGAGCCCGTGCCCGTTCTTGAAGGCTAAAGCTCTGATGCCTTGAAGGTATTGCAGGACGCAGGGTCGCCAGACTGAACGCCCGCCCTGAACCACCGCATGCGCTGGGCGCTGGTACCGTGGGTGAAGGCATCGGGAACCACCTGACCTTGGGTCTGCTTTTGCAGAGTGTCGTCGCCGACCGCTGAGGCCGCCCTCAGACCATCCTCCACATCCTTGGGATCAAGGGCGACCCGACCACCCGACACCTCTGCGGCATGGGCCACCCAGACCCCGGCGAAACAGTCTGCCTGAAGCTCAAGTCGCACAGAACCAGACTGAGCGCCTCGGGTTCCTAGGCGCCGGGACAGTTCCGACGCCCCGGTCAATTGCTGGACATGATGGCCAATTTCGTGGGCGAGGACATAGGCGCGCGCGGCCTCGCCCCCAGCCCCAAACCGCCCCTCCAGCTCCTGCCAAAAGCTCAGGTCGAGATAGACCTTTTGATCCTGCGGGCAATAAAAGGGGCCCATGGCGCTCTGGCCGGTCCCACAGCCGGTGGGGGTAGCCTGCTGGTAGAGGACAATCCCGGCTGGCCGCTGATAGGTGCTACCCGACTGCTGGAAAATCGGGGTCCAGACATCCGTAGTCGACTGCTCGATGACGTCGACGAATTGGGCGTCCCGGTCGCCGGGGGTACCCCTGGGGCCCACCTGCTGTTCCTGAGCGGCTGTGGCCCCGTTGACCTTGTTGACCGCATTCAGGGTGTCCGACGGGCTAATGCCGAACACGAAATAGCCGATGGCCGCCAGGACAAGGCCTCCGACGCTGATGCCGCCGGCAGCTGCGGGATGAAGGCCCCGTCTGTCCTCAACATTGCCCCCGCGATCACCATCCTGCCAACGCATGAGAATACCTCCTCAAGAGAGCGGCAAACATGCTGACTAAAGTGCCGAAGGTCTAGGGCTGGGACACGGAAAACCGGGCAAGCTCCTTTTTTGGCGGCTCCCAATCTGGGTTAATCTCAAGCGCCTTCCGATAGTCGAAATAGGCCGCCTTCAAATTATCCAGCCCCTCATAGGCCAGGGCCCGATTGTAATAAGCCTTGGCCGGCTCATCTATGCCGAGGGTGATGGCCTTATTGATGTCGACCAGGGCTTCGGAAAACTGATGGCGACCGACTAAGGCCGCGCCGCGGTTCACAAAGGCCTCGCCCATATCGGGAGAGAGCCGCAGCGCATCGTTGAAATCCTTTGTGGCGTCATCATACTTGGCGCGCCGAAGGCGCAGGACCCCACGATTGACGAAGGTCCCAGCGCGATCCTTGGTGTCTAGGAATTCAGTCTGCAAAGACTCCGTGCAGAGCTTTTCGTACTGCGCTTCGACCTCGCCTCGCACGGCAGCCTTGGAACAAGCCTCGGCCATGCCACCGCCAAATACCGATGAGGCCGCCAGGGCGGATTGGGGGACGAGCACCCCGAGAGCCAAGCCCACCGCCAGGAATAATCTCGACATGACAAAATCCTCTTTAGGCATGAAACCAAAACGTGCAGCTCACAGGCTCACCCCAAACTGAGACCCTGTCAATCTATGCGGGTGGCAGTCGGAACCGGCGGGTTTCTCGCAGGAGAATATAGACCCCACTCCCGGCAACAACCAGGGCCCCGGCCCAGGTAAAGACCTTTGGAATTTCATGCCAAATGAAAAAGCCGAACAGGGTGGCCCAAACCATTTGCGTGTAGTCGAAGGGGGCCACCACCGCGACATTGGCCCGGCGCAGGGCTTCGGTCAGAAAGAGCTGGCCAACCCCGCCCAACAAGCCACCCAAGATGAGAAAACCAAGGATTGAGAGGTTTGGCATGACCCAACCGAAGGGCAAGCTGGCCAGCCCCAGCACTGTGCCTGCCAGGGTGAAATAGAAGACAATAGTCGGCCCTGGTTCCGTCCGGCCGATTTCTCGAATGGCGATTTGCGCCCCAGCGGCAGACACCGCCGAAATCAGCGCGAAGACGACCCCTATACCTGCAAAATGCGCAGGGTCAGGGTGGATCATGATCAGAACCCCAATGAATCCGACCGCGACGGCCGCCCACCGATGGGGGCCTACGGGCTCGCGCAGAATCCAGGCCGAAAGCGCGGTCATAAAGAGGGGTGACGAGAAGGATAACGCCGTGGACTGGGTGAGGGGCAGGAGACTGACAGCAGAAAACCCGAACACCATGCCCGACAGGCCGATGGAGCTTCGGATCAAATGCCCAATGGGGCGTTTTGTCTTTAGGACTCCCAGCCCAGAGGTCCGGCTAACGTAAAGAAGAACCGGAATGAAGGCGAAGGCATTGCGGAAGAAGACGATCTCAAGGACCGGTACCCCGTGTCCCGAAGTCCATTTCACAATTGCCCCGAGGCCGGCCATGCAGCACATGGCAGCCACGCGAAATAGGATGCCAAGTCCGGTATTCTGGACCTGAGCATGTGGCTGGGAATTGGGGTTTGAGGACAAGTTCGGCTCCAGACGGAGGACCGCTTACGCCGCCTTTGTGGCTCGCGCCAGTCTATCTGGACTCAAGACTTACGGGTGGCCTCTGCGCGTCCTTCGAACTCTCGCAAAAGATCAGGCAAGCTTCGCCAGGTCATATCTGGCCGCCCATCTGACCAGGTCAGGAATTTTCTAAGAAAGGCCCAGGCGGCAGGATCGTGGGCAAGATGATGGGTTAGAAGCCCAATTGGCGCATGCCAGGCGCGAGCCTTGCGTCGAACGATCAGCAGTTTTCGGAAATCCCGCAAGAAACGCGCCTCACCGCGGAATCGCGCGCCATTCTTCCATCGCATGAGGTCCAGGTGCGCATCGACGCGAAACGGGGTTGTCTGATCCTGTAGGCCGCCCCAGGCAGACAGCCCCCGATAGGCGCAATCGCGCAGGGCAAACGACAATTCGGGGTGGATGTCATTCCAGGGGGGGACGAAAATGGCCTCTGCCCCTTCAATCTTTGATAGGTTCTTCCAACCCGCGCGGATCTGAGTTGAGATGCGAATACGAGGCCACTCATGGGGAAACTCCCCTGCCAAGGGACCAGCCCGGCGATTTTGGTGATCCACCCCATGTTGGACAATGCAAAGATTTGCCGATGACCTTAACCGACCCGCCAGGGGCGACAGATCGCCGACCGGAATAACCGCCAGGGTCAGCGGACGGTCTTGTTGAACCTCCAACAACTGATCCAAGGATGGGGTCGGCTCAGAGGCGTCATCATCACGCCACCAGATATTTGCGGTGCGGCCAGCCCGACGCCAAAGCGCAAGTTCAAACTCCAGCCAGGCCCAATTCATTCCGGTAAAGAGCCCCTGAGGTCGCTGGTCACAGAGCCGCCGCTTTTGCGTCGCCTAAGCGGTTAACGCCGCAGTCCAAGCCAACCCTCAGTACAAATCTTCAATCAAGGCCTCTCAACCTTGAGCCCATGGCGTTAGGGCGTTACTCAATCGAACGGGTCGCTAGGCCCAAGCTGCGGATACGAACGGACGACTCGCCCCACGCCCATGGTCAGCTCCCCGCCCTCTTCGACGCAGCTCATGGATGCCTATTTTGAGCGCAGACCCAATCTGGTGCGGTTCTTTGCGGCGCGCCTGGGCTCGGTTGCGTCAGCAGAAGATCTGACCCAAGACCTCTATCTGAAGATCTCCGCCTATGATCAGGGCGCAGAGGTCGATCGGCCCATGGCGCTGCTCTACCGCATCGCGGCCAACCTCATGCTGGATCGGCTGAGACATGAAAGGCGATCCATCCTGCGGGATGAAGAGTGGCGTCGCATTCTCCGCACCCGGCTGGGGGAGGAGGATGTGGATGAGGCGCCCGCCGCGGACGATGCCCTGGGGGCGCGGCAGAGATTGACCCAATTAATGTGTGCCCTAGAGGCCCTCCCCCCGCGCATGCGTGAGGCTTTTACCTTGCACAAGCTGGAGGGCCACAGCCATGCCGAGACAGCACGGGCGATGAACATCTCGATCAGCGCCGTGGAGAAACACATCAGCGGTGCGATGCGCCATCTGCTGCATTGGGGATCCTAGCGGGTTTTCGGCGCGAAGGCCTGAATCGGACTACACGGGGTAGAAATTAACGATTTCACCCTGGCGACCGGGGGGTGAGTGAAATCGGCGTCGTTATTAACTTTAAGAGGTGGATTGGCGGGTGGGGCTGCGTGGTTAGATGACTGATCAGACAGATGACATGACGGTCCCTGGCAGCGCGATCCAGGAGGCGGCCCTGGGCTGGGTGCTGCGGCTCAGTCGATCCACTGTGGGTGAGCGCGATTGGATCGCGTTCAACGCCTGGCTTGATGCGGAGGAAGCTCATCGCCAAGCCTATGACCAGGCCATCAATCTCTGGTCAGACTATCAAGCCGTCGCAGGTGCGCCGAAGGTCGCAAGACCTGTCAGGACTTGGCGAAGGGCTGCGGTCCCCGGAATCGCCATTGCTGCGTCTGTCTTGGTGGTGCTGGCCGCAACTGACGCTTTCGCCCCGACCCAGGTCCTCATCACGCAAAAGGGTGAAACGCGAAGCTTTCGTCTTCAGGACGGCTCCCGCATTGACCTGAACGCTGGCTCAAGTCTCAAGGTGAAGCTGGGATGGCGGACCCGTCAGGTTGAAATGACAGACGCTGAAGCGGTGTTCGACGTGGCCAAGGACCCGCGGCGTCCCTTTGTGATCACGGCGGGCGACGAAAAGATCCGGGTTGTCGGAACGCGCTTTAATGTCCGGCGGCGTGATGGCGTCCAGTCGGTCACCGTTGAGCGCGGTCGGGTCGAGGTTGCGTCGGCTGATCACAAAACCATGGTCGCCCTTATGCCGGGCCAAAGACTGGATCATCATGAAGGCATGGGCCCGGCGCAGGTGCGCACCTTTGACCCAGAGGTCGCCATGAGCTGGCGCTCGGGTCGATTGATCTATCGCAATGAGCCCCTCAGCAACGTCGCCGCAGACCTCACCCGCCTGTCGGGGCCTAGGGTTCGCTTAGCCGATGCAAGGACCGGTGACCTGACCTTCTCCGGCGTGATCGCGGCAAAGGATAGCCAATCGGGGGCCAGGGTCCTGGGTCTGCTGGCCCCCGTCACCGTTCAGGAGACCCCATCTGGTCTTCTCCTGCGGCGAAACTAGCGAAACCAGGATCAGCTTATTCAAATCAAGGCCTCACATGTTGCCGGTGCCTTAGTCCTGATCGTGACGACAGTCGTCGCAACCTCTGCGGCAACCGCGCCTATAAGGCGTAAATTCAATGTCAGACCACAACCGGTTGCCGACGCCCTCATCGATTTTGCCGTGCAGGCGGATATCTCAATTGGTGGCGTGGCGGCGTGCAAGGGCCAATCTGGCAGGCTCCAGGGGGCCTACACTATTGCCGACGCTGCGGCACGGCTGACCGCTGGCTCTTGCCAGTTCGAGCTGGTTGACAGTCGGACCCTTCGCATTCGCCCACCTCAAAAAATCCCTCAGGCCACAGGGGTTGTTCTTGCAAACCTGGGGGCCCCGCGACCTGCGCAGGAAGAGCCCGTCGCCGTCGCAGAGGTCCTGGTCACCTCGACCAAGCGCATCGAGTCTGTGGGCACGGTGCCGGCCTCGATCAGCGTGCTGGGCCATGACGGCCTGGACCTAGCCGGTGTGGTGGATGAGCGCAGCGCCATACGCCAGATCGCTGGGGTGACCATGACCAATCTGGGGGCGGGGCGAGATAAGATCCTGCTGCGGGGGCTGTCAGATGGGGCCTTCACCGGACGGACGCGGTCCACCGTCGGGACCTTTCTGGACAATGCCCCGATTACCTATAATGCCCCCAACCCAGACCTGAAGCTGGCCGATATAGACGCCATCGAAGTGGTGCGGGGGCCGCAAGGGGCACTCTATGGGTCCGGATCCCTCAGCGGCGTCTTCCGGATCGTGACCCGAAAGCCAGAGCTGGATCACAGCAGCGGCGAGCTCTCGGTGGGCTATGGCTGGACCCTGTCCGGCTCTGACAGCACAGACCTGCAGGCCATGGCCAATCTGCCCCTCGTGCAGGGAACCGCCGCCCTGCGCGGGGTTGTCTATCACGAGGTTCGGGGCGGCTATCTGGACAACCTCGACCTGCGCCTGACCAATGTGGACAAAACCACCCGGGACGGCGGTCGCGTCGCCCTGCGGGTTGTACTGTCAGACAACTGGTCCCTGAACCTCTCGGCCGCCGACCAGAGGCTGAAAACCAATGACGCCCAATATGTCAGCAGCCTGAAAGGTGCGACCCGCACCAACCGGGTGCGCGAAAGCCATGACAATAAGTTTTTCGAGACGGCTGCCGTCCTAGAGGGGGTCGAAAACTGGGGCCGCATTGTCTCGTCCAGCGCCTTTGTCCGGCACAAATTCGACAGCCACTATGATGCCACAGCTGCCCTTTCGATCTTTGACGACAGCGTCGCTGATTTCGGGGTTTATACAGAGGGTGGTGCCTTGGACATCGCCTCTCAGGACCTGGTCTTCACCTCGCCCAACTCTGGCCCCCTGCGCTGGTTGATCGGCGGCTATGCCTTCGCAGCCTTTGAGCAGACGCCCTCCACCCTGGACAGCCGGGTCTCTGGCAGCAAGGTCCCCAAACGCATTTATACCGAGCACCGCAAGGACCGGGTTGTGGGGGCATCCTATTATGGCAAGGCCAGCTGGACCTTCGCCCCGGGTTGGAGCGGGTCTGTCGGCGGTCGGGTTTTCAATATTGGCCTGCGTACCCGCTCAGAGGTCACGGTCCTAAACCCCAGCCAGGCCCGCGACCTGTTCAAGACCGACGCGTTTCGCGGGGTGTCCCCAGAGATTTCCATCCAGCATGCCTGGACCAATGGAAACTTCGCCTATGCCCTGGTGTCGGAAGGCTTTCGGCCGGGGGGATTTAATTCCGGAGGCCTGTCAAAGCCCTCTGCCAGCAAGGCCGCCTTCCGACCGGACCGGCTGAGGAATTACGAGATCGGCGCGAAATTCCGCCTGTTCGACCGTCGTCTGCAGATCAATACCGCCGCCTTCTATGACGTCTGGACCGACATTCAGACCGATCAGTACCTGTCCTCGGGCCTGTCCTATACCGCCAATGTCGGCGATGGCCGCGATAGGGGCGTGGAGGTCGAAGCGGTCTGGAAACCCAACGAAACCTGGACCCTGATGGGCAATATGCTGTTGGCAGACCCCAAGGTCACCCGCATTGACCCAGCCTTCATCAACCGCCCACAGACCTCGGTCACCCCCAAGCCAGGGTCGGGGGCAAGTCAGCCGCAATTGCCAGGGGTGCCCGACCTGTCCTTAGGCAGCCTACTGGCCTACCAACATCCCCTCCATGACGGCCAAACCCTGCGGCTCTCGGCCGAACTTGGCTATGTGGGACATTCAAGATTGACCTTTGATCCCGCCTATTCGCCGAAGATGGGGGGATATGCCACCGCCGCCCTGACGGCCCAGCTGCTCTTTGCCGACTGGCGATTGAGCGCCCATCTGGAAAACGTCGCCAACTCCAAGGGCGACACCTTCGCCTATGGAAATCCCTTCTCTTTCGGCCAGGTCCGGCAGGCAACCCCGCAAAGGCCCCGGACCCTGAGTCTCGACGTTTCCAGGGTTTTTTAACTTTTTGTAAACCCCCCACCTGGGGGAAAACCCCTAGGGCGGCGTCTTACCCATGAGCCGGCAATGAAATCTGTCGGCGGATCGTGGAAGGGCGTCCTGTCATGGCAAGATTATCGGGTTTGGTTTGTGTTCGCGACGAAGAAGCGCGCCTGACGGACTGTCTGAATCGCTTAGCGTTTTGCGATGAGATCATCGTGGTTGCCGACCGCTGTTCTGACCGTACCGAATACCTGGCCGCCGCCCTTGGGGCCCGGGTGGTCTCTGGTGCCTTCCCCCTGGAGGGCCCGCGCAAGCAGGCCGGGGTTGAGGCCTGCACCGGCGATTGGATCATCGAGATCGACGCTGATGAGTGGGTCTCGCCCTCCCTCGGCCGCGAAATCCGCGCCGCCATCGCCTCTGACCCCCAGGGCGACTATTTCCAGATCCCCGTCGACAACTTCGTCGGCCAGCGCCTGGTGCGCCGGGGCTGGGGCGGATCCTTTGGCACCTCGTCCGTCTCGCGCCTCTATCGCAAGGGCGCCAAGTGCTGGAAGGATCACCGGGTCCATCCCGGCGTCACCTATGCCGGAACCCTGGCCGGCGCCCTGAAAACCCCCATCGAGCACAAGGTCGATGACGACATTGCCGACATGGTCGCCCGCCTGAACCGCTATACCGACCTGCGCGCCCTGGATCAGGCCGACAGCGGCCAAAAGCTCGGCCTGGCCGACAATGTTTTCCGCGGCGTTCGCCGGTTCTTCAAATGCTATGTGGGTCGGCAGGGCTATAAGGAGGGCGAGCTTGGCTTCCTCATCGCCCTGATGGCGGGCCTCTACCCCATTCTGTCCTGCCTCAAGGCCCGGGAAATCCTGCTCCAACGCAAGACGCCCAAGCCCGCCGCCGAACTGGTCACCCTGCACCCCAAGCCAAATCGCGACCCCGCCGAACAGCGCACCGTCGCGGCTTAGGGGGTGGCCCCAACCACCGGTCACCCCGGCGAAGGCCGGGGTCCAGGTCGTAGGGCGCTGCGCCTGGCGTCAATCCGGAAAGCGGCTCCTCCGGCAAACACTGTGGATGAAACTGGATACCGGCCTTCGCCGGTATGACCGGGGATGGGAAGACAGCCCCGCCCTGCCCCGACACACCGGTCACCCCAGCGAAGGCCGGGGGTAGAAGGTCCGCAGTGCACTCACCACAACCACCGGTCACCCCGGCGGAGGCCGGGGTCCAGGTCGTAGGGCTCGGCGTCTGACGTCAAATTCGGAAAGCGGCCTTCGCCAGTATGACCGGGGGTGGCGGAGGTCCGCAGTGCGCTAACTCAAACACCGGTCACCCCGGCGGAGGCCGGGGTCCAGGTCGTAGAGCGCTGCGCCTGATGGCAAATCCGGAAAGCGGCTTCGCCGGTATGACCGGGGGTGGGGTTCTCACATTTGCCCCAGATCAAGGCCGCCTTGGCCGCCCGGGCCGATGCTGGTGGTCCTTCAACCCACTGGTGCCCCAGGCCGGACTCGAACCAGCACGCCTCTCAGCAATAGATTTTGAGTCTGGTTATGTCTAACTTATATTATTGAAAAATAATAGTTATTTGGGCTTTTGTGAGCTAGTGCGCTAATCAGTGCGCTAATCGGCGCACAAAAAAAGGGGCCGCGAACGACCCCTTTCGATCAAACTGACTGATTTGACGCTCGGACGCAAGAATGACGCGAAATCCTTCCACAGAGGTTAGCGATTTAGAACAGTGTCCCTTGCCGCGCCTTGTCAAGGTGGCTGCGCCATTCCTCGCAGGATGCTTCCTGATCCAGCCAGGCGCGAACGTAGGCAGCCGGACCTCCGGCGGCCTCGACTTCGCCCAATGGCAGGAAATGCGAGAGGTAGCCGGTCCTGGTGATCGGCAGCGCGTCACGGCGCGCGGTCTCGACTTGCAGATGGGCGATGCAAGCACCGGCTCCAAGCCACTCAGCTTCAAAGGAGACTGACAGGGCTATGCCCTGCCAGTCGATAACGGTGGTGATGATGTGACGCTCTTTTACGATGGAGGTCATTACTGACCTCCTTCTACGCCCATGCGCTCTGTGATGGCCCGTAAGACCAGTCGGCCCTGAAGCGGGACGGCGTCGCACGAGAGGTTAAAGCCCATGCCGTCCTTGTTCGGCCAGGCTGCGCCTATGGGAGTCCAACTAGCAGATTGGCCTTCGCCAATGACACGATAGAGGCGATGGGTAGGTTTGGCGCCCGGCAGCTTGGGTTGAGATTGTTTAGCCATGATCTGTCTCCTTCAATTCAGCCGCGAGACCATCCCGCGGCTTCATGGGGAGCCAAAGCAGCAGGCCATCGAGCTGGCGATCACACCTCGCGCATCAGCGCGCCCGAAGGGAGCGGAGCTGCACGGAACCGAAGGTGGAGGAAGCGAGCTGGGTTGAACGTCAGCGGGCCTGATGCAGAACGCTCACCGGATAGAAGCCGTTATGGTCGGGCCATCTGGGGGAACGAACGACGATAAACCCGCAATCTCAAACGTTCATGGTTTGATCTGGTGCGATTTGCTATGCCTATCATCCATGGAGGATTATTTATGAGCCCACCGAAACGGCCCAAAAGAGCCACGCTGCTGCAATCAATTGATGCTTGTCTCGAAAATGGTAGCCGCTTGCTCGATGAAACATACGATCTTGAATACCAGCGCTTGGCGGCGTCTCGCTTCTACCTAACGATGGTAGCGCAGGAGGAGTTTGCCAAAGCCTTCATCGTCTTCCTAATTATGGAAGAGGTCATACCGATAGGTGCGGCGGTTCATCGGGCGATGAATGACCACAGCTGTAAACAGCTTGTCGGCATGATTATGGACTACGCCATCATGCATTGGGAAACAACGGACGAAATGGATGCCGCGATTGAAGCCGATTGCAGTCAGGGCGAATTACTGCCGAACGATGTCGGCAGCGCCATTGAGATCCTTCGCTACGAGAAGGTGGCAAAATGGGAGGGCCGTTATTGGGGCTGGCTCGAAGATCCGAACTACGACCGCTCTGCGCTGAGGATTGCCGAAGGCAAGAAAGACCGACGTAAGCAAGACGCATTGTACGTTCGACTGGGGCGCGATGCTCAGATCGCCAGCACGCCAACGGTGATTACGGAACAGGAGCGTACCAAAGAGTATGATCGGGCGCGCCGGTACATGCGGTTCGTCATGTCACTTGTAGAAGGCGAAAGTCAGAACCGTCGTTATGACAAGGCAACGGCTGCGTTGAAGGTCCTTTTTGCGAGCCGAGAGGCGGACGTTTAGAGGAGCGCTGATGGCTAGGACTTGCGCCGTTCAGCTCAGCGTGATCCGGCTTGGTCGAAGCCGCGACCTTGACGCCTGGGACAGATTGACTGTGCGTTTAACCAGGTCGAGATAGGCGACTTGCGCATGGTATTGGCGGAACGCTTCCGATAAGTCGACGTCCGTTAGCTCAGCGGACACCTGCTCATCCTGGCCGGTCGTGATCGGCACGGCATCAAGGCTCAGACCGCGATGGGCTAGAAAAGTGATCACGATCATCTCGAACGTCATAGGCGGTCGGTGGTCCATATGGGCCTCATCGCGTCCGATCCATTCGTTCGTGACCGCGCAAGTGATCTGGCCCGCGGCGTTCGCATGTTCCTTAAAGAAGGCATCACGGGCCTTGTAGAGATCGAAGCGTACCGCCCGTCGAAACGCCTGTGAGACTTCCTGTTTCCGGCTGGGCGGGCGACCGGTGACACCATACCGTGTCGAAAAATCCGTGCCGGTTCCGTCGATGCGCGCAATACGGAAGCACTGTGTCCCGTGTTCGGTCATCATGATTTCAAAGTGGTCCAGACCGGAGCCAATCTTCTGTTGGTATTCCGGGTGTCGTTCGAGCACAGCGGCAAGATCGAGGGCGTCGTCGTCCGAGACACGTTCGCCAACCTGGTAACGGTTGAGCATGGCGCTGAAGAACGCATGGGCATCACCAGTCTTGGAAAATGATCTGGTTGCTAACTTGACCGGCTTAGCGACCATCTAAGCTACCGCTGGCTTTACTGGTGGAGCTGCGAATTCAAATTGCGCTTCGCAGTTCCTGTCTGCGCAGACAGGCTTCTTGAGGTCGAGGGGGCGTTTGAATTTCACGCGCGAGCACTTGTGGCATACGAAATGCTCCTTGAAGGCTGTGAATTCCGCCCAACGAGCCTTTTCATCGCCGATGGAGCCATCGCCGTAAGGCACGTCCTGGAAGTGGCTCCCAAAATTCTCGATGACGCCCTGTTGGAGACTGACGAGGAAACGGTTGTTGACGCCGATGACCGCCGGCGGGTCCAGCTTTGCTCCCTTCAGAAAGGTGGCCAGCGCCACGGCCAATTCTCCCCGGTCATAGGAGTAGGCTTTTTCCAGGGAGCGAATGCGGACATTGACACCGAATTCGCGGCATATGCTTAGAAGCCACTCCTCCTCGGCTTGCCGAATTTCGTTGGCGGCAGACTCGCCCTTATCCCAGCGCGCCTGGATCATCGCTTCAGTAATCTTATGGTCGGCGAAGCGGGGGCCGTAATCTGCATCCAATTTCGTGATGCGAGTGAAATGCCAAACGCTGGGACTCAGCTGATCCTTTAGAATGAGGAAGAAGCGCTCATCGTGGGTAGTGATGAGGAGTTGGCAATCGGCAAATTCTTTGGCGATGAGCGCCGCAATCGTCTTGCGGTGGTCGGCGTCATACGAGGTTACGATGTCGTCGAGCGCGAAAATCCGCGCACCGCAGTTGAAGCGGCGAATGGCCGCTAGCCGAAACGCTAGCGCGAGTGAATGAATCTGAGAATCGCTGAGGTAGCCGCCCGGCTGTACGCCTTGGCGGTTGTCGGCAAAATCGATGAGTAGGTTGAGGCGCTGTTGGTTGGCATCCTCTTCGGGGGGCAACTCCAGCCGCACTGGCGCGGCTCCGTCTCCCTGTATTTCCCGATAAATGGCGTTCATCGGAATTTGCAGAGTATCAAGCAGCGCCTGTACCTTCTGACGGATCGCTGCAGTGATGAACGCCGCCTGGGTGGTGAGCGATTCCGACAGGGCTTTCAGTTCTTCCCGCGTCCGCGCCGCAAGCGCCCGCTCCGTGGCCATTTCCAAAAACCGGCGCACAGTGGCAAGTGCCTTCAGGTAGGTGTGTTCGCCCTGCTGGTCCTTCACCGCCTGGATCTGCGCATCCAAATTTGTATTGAGCGCGTTCAGGCCCGCCTTAAGGGCGACAGCATCAGGAGCCGCACCAGTCTTCCAAGCGGCGATCGCCTCCGAGTAGGTACCCACGAGCGCCTTCAGCGTCTCATTGCCTGCGGGCAACGATAGGGCCTTCAGGCAGGCAACGAGCCGCGTGTGCGCTTTCGTAAGCGCGCCAACGGCTTCCTCATGGACCGTCTTGGCGTCAGCATAGTCGGCCAGGTCAGCCATATGGGCAGCCAAATGGTCGCGAATGACGGCCGCGCTGCCTGCGGTCGTCGCGGCGATGGGCGTCTCACAGACCGGGCATGCGTCTGGAGGGAGGACACCCTCAGCGAAAAAGGGTTGGGTGGCCTGCCACAGCTTTGAAAAAGTGGCATTGGCAGCTTTTACACGTTCGGCCTCCAGCGTGTCGCTGGCGGTAGCTACGTTGAATACGGCCTTCTCAAAGTCAGTGATCGCCCCGGAGATTTCTGGAGCGTCAAGCTCTGGATCTGTCGTTTCGCTGTGAAGGGCTGCTGCTGCTTTGCGGATTTGTAGCATGCCCTCCAGGCCGAGCTGCTTTTCCTCGGCCTTAGCCCGCATTGCTACTTCGACGACAGCGGCGTCCTCGCCGTCCAGCGCCGTTAGCTGAAGGTTTTTGTCGAGAGGAGCAATGACGGAGTCGTTCACGTAGGCGATGACGGCGGAGTCATCCCACTTAACCAACGCCTTTGCGGTCTCGCGAGCGAGCAGCGCGTCCACGCGATCGAACGCGGCTTCGTCTTCCGACGCCGCTTTCACTTGTTGGCGCAGCAACCGAAGATTCTTTTGGACATCGACCAGCGGGCTTAATTGAAGCCAGTTGGCCACCGAAACGTATCGCTGTTCGGCAGTCTCCGCCTCGACGAAGTTGCGCAGCGCATGGCCCCGAATGATTGGGCTAACGACAAAGAAGGCACCTATTGTCGACGCTGCCTCGGGGATTGTGCGCTTGTTTCCCGATGCGATGCGGGCACCAGTAAGCTTTTCCGTACCGTTAGTGAAGCAAATGGACACGGTGGGTACGATCTTGCGCTCGTCGGCAAGATTGTGCGCGAGGGCTGCTACCCCTGCGTTATTATTGATGGCACGGACACCGAGACGCTCCAGCGAGCCGTCGGCGGAGAACATGAATTCCAATGCGTCAATCATGCTGGACTTGCCCTTGCCGTTGGGGGCGAACACAGCGAGGCAACGTCTAGTGCTAAAGTCAAATTCCTTGGGCTCCAGATAGGCGCGAAAGCCCTGTAAACCGAGCGCGGATAGGGAATACGGCTTACTTGTCATCCGCACCCTCCTCCGGCTTTGGAGCGGCGCGTGTTGCAGCTAACGCAAGGATCGCCGCTTTGGCATTTGCGACGGCATTGTCGGGTGCGGCCGCAATGAGAATATGTGTTTTCAGGATGGCCGCGAGCGGACTGTCGATGTCGGCTTCAGCGGTCAATTTTGACGCGAGGGCGTCCAGAAACTCTGAAGGCGTCTCTGCATTTTCGCTAGCTTCATCCATCTCACCCTCCCAGTGAATGGGTAGTGGATTACAGCCATTAAGGGTAGTGATTTCATCGATGACATCGAAAATGGTCGCCCTACCGGTGGTGTGCTTTGGAGATTAGACGGCTCATTGGACTACAAGTTTTGCCTGCTTAGGATCGTAGACATACTGGGTGATCGACCCGTCCCTGATCTTTGCCACAGCCTCGTCGATTGCAGTCAGCGGAACCAGGAACCACTCCCTTGGCTTGACCGGATTTCCGAAGCGGTCAGGGACCGTGAGGTCAAGGAGCGCTGGCGAGAACACCTTATGCAGCAGCGCCTCCAGTTGCTTTCGGCTAACGCCATAGAGCTTGTATTCGGCGACCACCTCGACGCTGGCCAGCAGATAAGTCGCGTCCTTTTCGGCCCCCGCAATACGCGCCTCAACGCTGCCGCCGGTGAAGCCTATCTTGTGGATCAGCTCCCGGTGTTCAGCGACCATCGGGTGCCTAGAATTGCTGCGCAACACATAGATCGTGCCGCTCTCGTGATCCTCATCCCCCGCCTGATCCCCAAAGAGCGGACCGGCGGAAGGCTCGGTGATCCGCCGTCCAGCCTCGTCCTTGTAGAGACCGCGCTGCAGAGATCGGCGGAGAAGATTGCTTTCTGTCCCGTTGGAAAAGATCACACGCAGGCGTGCATCGAATTCACCATTGGGCGCGCGGATCGTTTCGCCTACCTCTGCGACATAGGCGATCTGGCCGCCAAGAATGAAAAACTCGCCCTTAGCAATGCTGGCGTCTTTGCCGAAGGGCCGCGTCTCGCGCTCTTCTGTCTCAAGGTCTGTCTTCACGCGATCAAAGAGCGGCGCGAACGTCGCAAAGTCGATGCAGCGCTCGCGATTCGCGATCTCCTCAGCGGCACGGCGCTCTTCGCGCGATTGGACGTTGCGGAGGTTTGTGATGTCGTCCTCGTCTCCATCTTCGATTCCCAACTCAGCAAGGAGCGCATCGTCGTCAAGGGCATCCGGCGCGGCGAGGAGGACTTCAAGATCGGCGTTGAGCAGCCCGTGCTTGTCCATGCTAGCGAGCAAGGTGCGACATTCCTCAAGTTCGCGCAGGCGGTCCAAACGGACAGCATAAAGCCGTTCAAAGATGTCACGTTGCTCACCGTGCTGTGGGATGCGCCCATGCTCATTGTAGAATTTCAGAATGTCCTCAAATCCGGCGACGATGCGCTCTTCACGCGCTGAAAGCGCATGGGCCTTCTTCTGCTCGACTTCGACGCCAAGCTCGGCCAGCAGTTCGTCATCGCTCAGCTCAACCATTGGCGGCCTGCGCACGATAACGGGCTAATGCTGCGACGCCCTCAGCAAGGCGCTTTTCCCAAGGATCTTGGGCGTTGATGTCGGGAGCCCGCCCGCGTTCTTGCTTCCACTTCAAGGCGCGCACGGCCAGGTCGCGGGCCTCCTCGTAGGGGATGCTCACCTTCTTCTTCGCGATGACCGCCGCCACCTGCTTTAAGGTGTCCTCTTTCATCGACTTCGCGAGCACCGCATAAGCAGCCTCAAATGGATTGATACGGTCAATTAGGTCGATATCGAGATCGCGCACGTCCATCGCAAACTTCCGCACGCCGTCGATGAGCGTTGTGTTGGCCTTGAAATCGTCTCCCTCGCCCGCAACGCCGCTGGTGGCCAGCTCCTTAGCTTTTTGGGTGAGATTAAGCGCAGCGATGGCGTGCTGCCGCACGGCTTCCTGGTCCTCGTCGCTCAGGTCGGGGTATCGGTCGCGGACAATCTTTCCCATTTTTACTTGGGTTAGCTCTTCCGCTAACGTTTCCCCGCCGTTGTGCTGCCCATCAAATAGGCCGCGTTCCAACGCAGACTTATCCTGGACAAAGGCGGTAATGACCTCATTGAGGTCTTCCTTACAGATGCGGTTAGCCTCGGGACTCTTGGGTTCAACAAGACCCTTGATCTCGAAGTGAAACTGCCCGCTCTCCTCGTTGAAGCCGACGTTCGTTCTATCTTTCTGATAGCCGCCTTCGTAGACGAAGCCGTCCATCGGCCCATTGTTCTTTGGCGTGAAATTGAAACGCGGTGCGAGCACCTGTTCCATCAACAAGCTAGCGGCAATCGCTTTGAGCGTGTCGTTGATCGCATCCACAACAGCGGATTCCGATGCGTCCGGCTCTGCGATCAGATTGGTAAAGCTGGCAACTTCCTTGCCAGGAGCGTCGCGCGTGGCGCGGCCGATGATCTGAATGATTTCGGTGAGGCTGGACCGATAGCCAACGGTCAGTGCGTGCTCGCACCAAATCCAATCGAAGCCCTCTTTCGCCATGCCAAGGGCGATGATGATATCGACATGAGTGCGGTCGCCGCGATGGGCGGGGTCCTTCAGCGCAGTCAGCACCTTCCCGCGTTTGACCTGGTCGCTATCGTCTACCAGGTCGGCAATCTTGATCGTGCGTCCATTGGCCAATTCGATCAGGTGGAATCCGGTGATTGGGTCTGCGCCCTTCCAGTCACCGAGATATTCCATGATCTCCTCGACCTCTTTGATCTTGTCCTTCGTGCTTTCGCGCGAATTGACCGAGGGGATATGGACGATGGTTTTGCGCGACGGATCGAGCACGGCTTCAATCGCGTCGAGATAGCGGCCCGTATAGAAGTAGTAGCCGATGTTGAGCGCTTTCAGATGGTCGTAGCCATTCAGCTGCTCATAGTAAGTGTAAGTGACGGTCTCGAACTTGCCCTCATCCTCAGGCGAGAGGACGGCCACGGCGTCCCCACGGAAGTAGCTGCCGGTCATCGCAACCATGTGGATTTTGTCGCGGCGAATGAATTCGCCTAGCTGGCTGCCCAGCCTGTTTTCCGGGTTGGCCGAGACATGGTGAAACTCATCGACCGCAATCAGACGGTCATCAAAGGCCTCGATTCCGAGCTGTTCTACGGCAAACCGAAACGTCGCGTGGGTGCAAACGAGCACCAAATCGTCACTGGCGAGGAACTGCCCGACGGCGCGAACCTTCGACGGATCGACCCGCTCCTCATCCGGTCCCGGCGCATTGCAGAGATTCCACTGTGGTTTGACGGTCCAGTCGGCCCAGAAGCCGTACTTCGATAGCGGCTCATCGGAGAAGCTCGCGCCGATGGATTTCTCCGGTACTACGATGATTGCCTGCTTGAGCCCCTGGTTGTGGAGCTTGTCGAGCGCAATGAACATGAGCGCTCGTGACTTGCCCGACGCTGGTGGTGACTTGATGAGCAGGTATTGTTCGCCCCGTTTGGCGTAGGCACGCTCCTGCATTGGTCGCATGCCCAGCTCATTGGCCTTAGCCGAGACGCCCGTATGAGCAGTGGTAAAGGAAACGGCGGGAATAGTTTTAGAATTTGTCATGATCTCAGGCCGCTCCTTTCTTTTTAGTCTTGACGGACCCTGATGATTCGTGAGTCATTTTTATGTATAGTTCAAATAGTTTTTCGAGCCGCTCTGTATCGTTCTTAAATCTTCGCCCGATATATATGCGCTCAAGGACTTCATCGTTTGCGTCGTGTGCGCGGCGCAGATTGTCGGGCATTTTCTGCGGATCATAGAGGTCGGCGACTGACGCAGGAAAATGCGCCTCACGCGCAAGGAGAATATTTTCGGCACATTCATTGAGATCGGTTTTGTTTTTCTCTGTTAGGACCGGCAGCGGAAACGTATTCCAGCCAAGTGTGTTAGAGTAGGAAAAATCGGTCCGCATGCGAACACACACAGTTCCGATCCAAACCCAATGGAGCCGCGACGCAATGAGCGACATATTCCATAGTGGAGCATCATAGAGCGCAAAGGCCTTCTCTTGAATTATACAATTTGGCTCAATCAGTCCGACTGGCAGATAAGGTCGATTTTCGGAGCTTATCCGTGGTACGATGATGCTGTAATTGATGGACGTGACCTGTTCTCTAAACCTGTGCGGTGTTGACGCGAGTTTTTGAGCTGCCGCGTCTTTGAGGGCAGCGCGGCGGGCCTCGGCGACTTTTTCTACGCGAGAAGCAATTTGGGGAATCTGACAAGCTTCACCAACCTCATCGTCCCCTATCCATATACATGCCCTAGGGGAATTAGAGATAAATTCTGTCGATCCATAGAACGGTCGAACAAAACGTCTAGCCTGAGGCGCTGCCGTGATAAGGTTTTGAGCCTCTTCATGAGGCATAATCAAAGCGGCACCATAGTATGGATGGTTGCCGAATTGCATGATGGCACGATCTAAACTCGGAATCGTGCGAGGAAAAACTTCCACATTTGGCCCATCGACGAGATAAGCATTTATATTTTCAGCTTCTTTAGCGATCATGCTCCCATTGTCGTCAACTGAAAACAGCCTCCGAACTCTGGGTGGATGGTTGGAAATACCAACGATCACAACTGTAACGCCTGCGTTATAATTCGCGAGATTTGCCCATTTGAATGACGTGTGGGCAAAAGCAATCTCGTGGTGAGTTTCAAAAATCAGCGGCCAAAGAATCGGCACCTGCTGGCCCTGACAGATGGAATTTGTAGACACCAACGCGGCCATTGAATTGGTCTTGGTGCCATAGTCGGCCGCCTTCATGAACCAACCCGCGACGTAGTCGAGTGATTTCCAACTTTTTGCTCTGCTCTCGAAGATAGATTTCAGATCAGATTTTTGCTCGTCAGATTGCCATTTACTTCCGAGGTAAGGTGGATTCCCACAGATATAGGTCTCACCACCTTCATTCTCGAAATCTATTTGAGGCTGGTCTAGCGGTGTGTGAAAAAGATCATCGGCGGTGAACTTCACCCCGCTGCCAGTCGGCGGACACACACTGAGCCAATCGAGGCGCAGCGCATTGCCGCAAGTGATCCAATTCTGCGCGTCCAGCGGAAGGAATGCAGCCAGCGCTTCCTTCTGACCGCGATAGAGCACATCGCATTGGTATTCGGCGATGATGAGCGCCAGCCGTGCGATCTCAGCAGGAAAGTCTCGAAGTTCAATTCCGCGAAAGTTGGTAAGCGGGATCTCCGAGCGCTGGTCTTCTTCGTCGCGCCTACGATTGATCTCGGCTTCAATCGCCCGCATTTCCTTGTAGGCGATCACCAGGAAATTGCCTGAACCGCACGCTGGGTCGAAGACCCGAATTTTCGCCATGCGCTTGCGCAGGTTCAGCAGCATGCGTGAATTGTCGGCGGCCTCATCTAGCTGGGCGCGCAGATCGTCGAGGAATAGCGGATTCAAGACCTTCAGGATGTTCGGCACGCTAGTGTAGTGCATACCGAGCGCGCCGCGCTCGTCGTCGTCCGCCACGGCCTGGATCATGCTGCCGAAGATATCGGGGTTGATCTTTTTCCAATCGAGCCCACCGATGCTGATCAAGTACGAGCGGGCGATTTTGCTAAAGCGCGGCACTTCCGTGCCGCCGGAGAAGAGCCCGCCGTTCACATAGGGGAAAGCGTCCGCCCATCGCGGCAACTTTGACGCCGCGCGATCTTCGGGCTTGATGTTCATGGCGTGAAATAGCGTGCTGATGACCTCGTGCGTGTTGGACGAATCCCGTTCGCTCATACGGTCGATAGTGCCGGTGAACAGCCCCGCGCCATTGAAGATGTCGGTGTCTTCGGCGAAGAAACAAAAAATAAGCCGCGCCATGAAGTGGTTCATGTCGTGGCGGCGCTCGGGCTTCGCCCAATCGGGATTGTCTTTCAGCAGCTCGACATAGAGCCGATTGAGGCGGCTCGTAGCCCGGATATCGAAAGAGCTTTCCCGGATTTGCTTGACGGTGGTGATGCCTGCTAGCGGCAGGAAGAACCCGAAATGGTCGGGGAACTGGACATAGTTGCAGGCGACGGCTTCACCGGTGGTTAGGTCCTCGGCTTGGAACGTGTCGCCGTCTGTAGCGAGAATGAATCGAGCTTTCGCCGAATTGGTCTTTGGGCTCTCACGTAGGGCTTTGAGAGAATTATCGACCTCGCCCGCGTCGCAAGCGAGGATGTGGATATGGCTGCGTTGCAGCACCGCGCCGGCGATATCGGTGCCGTTGGTAGCGCCAGCCCGAAGGCGCTTCAGGGTCGTTTCCTTGTTTCCAAACGCTGCGAGGAACGCATAGGGGAATTCCACCGCATCGAAAGGTGCGGCGGCGAGATCAGATATTGCCTCTTCAATTTCGACCGCGTTCATCGCAGTGTTACCCGTTAATTCTGGCGCGCGTCACTAACTCTTAATCAAGGAGTTATTGTGAACAATTGAAACTAAGTTTGCTGACCGTAGATGAATGCTAATCTGCTGTCACGGATTGCGCTTACCCTCCCAATTTTTATCCACAATTCGCCTCCCTACAACTGATTCGGATCACGGGGCGCTCCCGGATTGGCGTTCCAGAAACTCTACGGCCTTCGACGCCGCGCTAGCGGCGGCGAAGATCGCCTTCTTGTCGGCTTTGAGCACCGATAGCCAGGAAGTTAGGTACTGGGCGTGATCGAGTCTCGGCTCCAGCGTAATGCCAAGCGCTGCGCAGAGGAAGGCGGCCCCTAGCTCTGCGACCAGCTCTTCCATGGCGTAGGCGTCATCGCCGAAGCGCTTGCCGAGGGTGCGATTGCAGCGCTGCTCCGGCGAGGTCCAGTGGGTCAGTTCATGCAGGAGGGTCGAGTAGTAGGACTCCTGCGCAGTGCTGGTGGCAGTGCCAACAAATGCCGCGCGGTCGGGAAGCTGGATACTGTCGGTCGAGGGCCGGTAGTAGGCCCGAGTTCCGCCATGGGCGATGATGGCCCCGGTTGCTCTGACAAAGGCCTCGGCGGCGTCAATCGGCTCGATCTCGGGGAGGTCGCTAGCGGGCTCGGCATTGAAGCCCTCCACCTGTTCGGCAGCGAAGACCGGTGTGGCGCGGGCAAAGAGTCGGGTTTCAGATTCGGCGTCGGCCCCATCCTCGGCGCGGGCGTATTCCAGTTCCTTGTAGAACACGACGTAGGAGGATTTCTCGCCCTTGCGGACCTGAGCGCCTGCCTCGGACCATTGGCGATAGGTTCCCCAGATGCCAGAGCTGAAGCCGCAAGCCTGGGATGCCGCCCACAAGGCCACAATGTTCACGCCGCGATAGGCCTTCTTGGAGGCGATGTTGGTCGGGCGGGACACCATGCCGCCGCCCTGATGCCAGGGGAGCTGGAAGTCGCCAGCGCCTTGTTCGATGGAGGTGATGATCTGGTTGGTGATGTGCTGATGAATGTCGAACCGATCTTTTGTCATGGCCTTGCCCCTGTTTTGGGAGGCCGCGTGATTGCGACCTCATGGGGCGGCTCTGGCCGGACGGGTTAGGCTTGGAATCAAACGCCCTTGGCCGGTGGGCCGGGGCGGAGCTGCACAATCGAAACGTCAGTGAAGTGCGGAAGCGAGCCGCGTTGAGGCTAAGCCGCGTTCGGCCACAAAGCCCCATGAAGTGAGGTCGCCCTTACGCGCCACACAGGGGCACGGGTGACCATGGCGATATCGGTGACTATCATGATCTTCTTCTTCATCACCATCGTCACCATCGTCACCACCATGGTGGCGGTGCGAGTTCGCTGCTTGAATTCAGGAGCGGGCAAAGGCCAGCAAAGGACCAATGTCGTGTCCATCTGCCGCACGCAAGGCGGTGACATAGCTGCGCCGCAGATCGTCGGTGGCGACCAGATTGCCGCTTCCCCAGCTCATGCGGGGCCTGCCCAAGCGGACGGCCAGCAGGTCGGCGGCCAGGCGGGAGAAACGTCCATTGCCGTTCGGAAATGGGTGAATGAATACGAGTCGGTGATGGAATCGGACGACGATTTCATCGGGGGAAAAGGTCGCGTTTTCGATCCAGTAGCGGACGTCGTCGAGCAGTTGGCGAAGATCCTGCTCGATGCGCCAAGCCTCAACTCCGATGTTTCGAGGCGTCCTGCGAAATTGGCCTGCCCACCGCCAAACGTCCTTGAACATTCGTTGGTGAAGCCGCTTCAAGAAGACCTCGTCCAGCACGTCCCGCTTGCGGGAGAATGCCCAGCGGTCGGCATCGGCAATCCCGATCTGTTCGACCTCATTCAGTTCGCGCCGAAGCGTGATGTAGGTCGGGATTAGCGCATCGCGTTCCTCCGGGGTAAGCGGGGTCGCGGCCTCGTCTTCGGCGTCAATGAGCGGGTCTGTCATGGCTCATCCCATAGCCGCCGGGGGTTGCCGGCGAGCAATGCCGACACAAGGCGTTCGCGCTCCTGTTTCAGGTCGGGCTTGGTCAAAGCCTGGTTTTCCAGCCGCATAGTGTGATGGACGCGCGCCAGCTCACGGTCGGCGATTTCAGCCGCCCGCTCATGCACCATGTCGTCAAGGGAGGTCGTCGGAACGAACGCATAGACAAGGCTGCAGCCAAGCTCTTCGGCGGCCTGTCGCAGCGATTTCAGCGTCACCGATCCCTCGATTTCCGCGCGCTCCAGCTTGGTGATACGCGACTGGTCCACGCCAATCCGTTTGGCGAGCTGACCGGTGGTCATGCCGAGCGCATCGCGGATGGCGCGCACCCAACCGCGCGGCGGTCGAACGAATGCAGCCGACTCCCGAAGGGGGTTCAGGCGTTCGTCGAGATGCTTCCTTGCGAGTTCGACCTGTTTCATATGATGACTTGTATGGCATTATTGAACCTCATAATAAGGCTATATAAGTCCTTATTTGTCAATATTTTTATGACACATAAGTCATTAAAAATAACTGCTCGGGGGTCTCAGGGGGTGTGCCAAACGCCCCTGACAGGGTTCAAGGGAGGGCTCCCTTTATCGCTGCAATGCAGCGATTTCGCAGGGGGTTACGGGGGAGAAGGTCCCCGGACCGGACTGCTATTCCACTACCAGAATGCGTGCAATTGTGGTACAATACGTGAACAAGTCGAAGAGCGAGCCCCGTGCACATTCGCCAGAATGTATAAGTGCACACCTGCTAGCTTTCTTCTGCTCTCGTTCACATCTGGTAGGGTGAAAGGACGGTCCCTATTGGCAGTCTATCACCTCAGACTCAAAGTCCATTCCCGCGCTCTTGGCCGCACTGCCCGAGAGGGTGGAGCAACGCGACGCTCCGCGATTGCCGCCGCCGCGTACCGTTCCGGCGAACGCCTTTACGACGAGTCTCAGGGCAAGTGGTTCGCCTTTGACAAGCCTGACGTCGTCCACACAGAAATCCTCGCGCCCGGTGCTGATGCACCTGCGTGGGTCTACGACCGAGAAGCCCTTTGGAACGCGGTCGAGAAAGCTGAGAAACGGCAAGACGCGCAGCTCTGTCGGGAGATCGAGCTGACGCTGCCGCGCGAGCTGACGCCCGAGGCGCGCATCGACCTGGTTCGGGAGTTTGTGCGCGACCAGTTCGTTAGCCGAGGGATGGTCGCCGATATCGCGGTTCATAACCCCGATGCGGCGGATGGGCGGGAACAGCCCCACGCCCATATACTCCTCACGCTCCGTCACCTTGACCCGTCAACTGCGACGGGCTTTGCGTCCACCAAGGACCGCGACTGGAATGAGCCGGAATCGATCATGCGCCTCGTGGCCGAGGCGCGGAAGCGATTCAACAACACGGGCCTGCCGGAAGACAAGGACGCGCTTCATGCGGCAGAGGCACAGCGCAATGTGAATGTCTGGCGCAGGGTTTGGGCGGAGTACGCCAACCGGGCGCTGGCTGATGCAGGCTCGTCGGCGCGGATCGACCACCGCACCCTTGAGGCCCAGGGGATCTTCCGCATCCCCCAAATCACCCTTGGCATCGCCCGGCATATCGACCGGGCCTACAGCTATGTGCGCGAGCGGGTCACCCAATGGGTGTCGATCAAGAAGCGCGCTGACCTCCTGAAGGAGGCGGAGCATTACCAGCAGCGCGACCCCGAGAAGTTGGCAGATTTCATAACGCGCCTATCTGAGATGGCGGAGAGCTTCGCCGATCAGTTCAAACGCGCCCCCCAAATGCCTGAGGCTGACTATGACCGATAGTGATTTTGACCAGGTGTTTGGACGCCGCCCCGAACCGAAGCAGAGCTTCGTTCAACGCGTCACCGGCGGCCAGACCACCAACGTTCACCCTGACCCCATCGCCGCGATGACCGTGGAGGCGGCGACCAAACACCTCGCCGAGATGGGGTCCTACAAGGCTTTCGGATTTGTCCCCGCCGGGAACGTCAACCCGAGCTGCGAGGTACGCAGCTTTGTTGACGGCACGGACGTGTCTGACGGCGTGGTGTTCTTCTATCGGCTTCTGATGGAAATCGCCTTCACCGGGACTACCGAGCTGCGGCTTAAGCTGCCGGACAGCATTATCGTGGTGTCCGGTCGGAACTTGGAACCTCTGCGGCAGGCGCTGACGCGGCATACCGCCACGTACATTCAGCAATTCTCCAAACGAATTTGGTCCACCCAGATAGGGTCCGATGCGCCCCTAATTGAACGAATTGAAATTATCCGACCATAGCTTCGAATAGGTTCCAGACATTCTGAAGATGCGCGTGATAGCATGCTTCCCACTATCTTAAAGCTCCGACAACTTGCCAGGCAGCGATATGGCCGACTCACCGAACGAGAGCAAAGGTCCGGCGGATCAACCAAATTTTGAAGGCGAGACCGCCGAGAGCGCGCCTCGGAAACCTCACAAAGGCGGAGTGCTAGATGTTTGGCAAAAGGTTGCAGATGCTTCGCACCCTCAAATCAAAATCCTTGTTGAGAAAGCTATTGCCGCCACCGAGGCAGCAACAGGGATTGAATTATGGGACACTTACATCTTATTTAGTGTATCAGCTAAACTCAGATCACTAAACTTAAAGCCAATTGTTGATGGTAATATTTCAGACAAGGTCAAATCTATAATATTTGACATCATAGAGTATGAAATAAAGAAAAATCAAGATCTGAAAGACTCCAAAACTAAGGAGCACAAAAAATTTGAAATCATCAGAGATATTAGTAATAATAATGTCTATTTAGTAAAACCTGTCGATTATCGGAATTCCGAGGAAAGAGAAGAGAGTATACCTGATAATGATACAGAAATATCTAATGATGGAGATGAGCTAAAATCGAGGCTATCTCAAATGGATGCTTACGCAAAAGAGCATCCAGAATTACGCCCGTCGGAATACGTGCCATTTTTCTTCCCAGAAATCCGTCAAATCAGATTGGCGACACAAACCTCTGAGCGCCAGGATGCTGCCGCGCCGGATGTAGCCCCGGCGACATGGGCAACAGACAAGCAGCCAGTCGATACACCTCCAGCTTTCATCCAGCGTCACTACGAGCCATGGCTCGGCAAGGGGTTAGCCCGGCCTGACATAAAACGTCTAGACCCGCAGCTCTATGTCGCGCTGTCGAATTGGCTGCGCAACAATGAGATGCCTGCCGACCTCGATCTGCCCACGCTCAAGGAAAAGAACGACAGATGGGTGGCAAAGATTGAAGCAGAAGGTCGGCCTAACATGGGTCAGCTTCCCGCGAGCGAGGCGTCTCTTATCCGAGGCCTTATTAGTCGAAGGCGTCGCCTCGATCAGGAACGATAAATTTGTGCAACATTTGATGTTGACGTAACCGTCTATCGGCCCCACCTTCCATCCGTGCCCAGCATTCCCGGGCACGTATTGGACAAATGGAGCCGTCCATGTCGCATCAATCGATCCATCCTCATGCTAAGCTGGCGGCACACGTCGCCGCGAAAGCGCTTGAGGGCGCTAAGAGCGTCGGTATCTCTGCCACCTTCGCTCATCGTATCCCGCGCGTCGGGCCAGCGTTGAGTTTGCTGGTTCGCGCCGCCGGTGCCGTTCGCGGTGCCGTTGAGGGCTACAACACCTACAAGCACGATAGTGACGACTATGCCGTGCGCTAATTGCGGCGGCGTAGCGTTCAAGCGCGAGCGCGGCGTCCTTCGCGACGTCGAGTTTTGCCTGACGTGCGGCTACACCTGGGAAGCACCCGGTTCGGGAATTTCCTGGGCAGCGACTGTCTCGAATATCGTTTTGGGCGTCGCTTCGGTGGTCGATAACGCGGTCAAAGCTCGACAGCGACAGCCCTAACATTGGCGAAAGAGGCCCGGCGCGCGACGGGTCCTCATAGCCAAGGGCTTTCAAGCAAATCTATCCGGCGCAGCGATGCGCCTTCCCCAAAAAACATCAGAACGGAGGGCCACACATGGCCCAAACGACCTCCCGCAACTTGAAGGTAAGTGCAGACGGATTGGATCGTCCCCTGCTGCGCCTGTCGGCAATGGACAGTTTCACAGTGCGCGACGCCTGCGAAAACGTGCTGATCCTTGGCGGAATTGGTAGCGGCAAGACCAGCGGTGCGGGCCGCGCCCTGAGGCGCGCCATGATGGGCGCGGGCGCTGGCATGCTAGTTCTGGTCAATAAACCCGACGAGGTCGAGGCGGCCATCAACGATGCTAGCGCCATGGGGCGCTTATCGTCGGTCCTCCTTGTAGACGCCAGGCATGGCTACAATTTCATTGAGCACGAGCTGCGGCGGCACGGTCTTGACGGTGTGAACACCGTCGTCGAATTCCTGATGCGCGTCCTCGAAATCGTGCGCCTGGCGATGCCAAATGGTGGCCGCCAAGGCGAAGCGTTCTGGGAGAATTCGTTCCGCCAACTTCTGCGGATGACGGTGCCGGTGCTTTATGCCGCTTATGGCACGGTGCGGATCTCCGATATCATCCGCTTTGTCCTTACTGCGCCGACCAGCCCTGATGAGCTGGACAACGAGGCGTGGCAGCAAAACTCCTTCATGTGCGCCACGGTCTTGAGGGCGGCGCGGCAGCCGGTGCATCCGCTCGACCGTGAAGCAATGGAACGCGTCGTCTCCTACTTCCGGGACGAATATGCGCGGCAGGATGTGAAGCTGCGCACTTCCATCACAAGCACGCTCTCGACGTCACTTGATCGGTTCACCCATGGGCGTTTGAAGCGCCTTTTCACGGAGGCGACGACGTTCGTGCCGGAGCTGACGCTCAATGGCGCGATCCTGATCCTGAACACTCCGGTCCTCGAATGGAATGAGGATGGGGTGATCGCCCAACAGATCATCAAGTATGCTTGGCAGCGGGTGATGTTATCCCGCAACGCGCTTCCTCCCGCCTATCGCGAGCGGCTGGCATGCTGCTTCGTTGATGAAGCCCAGACGTTCTTGAACTCCTATGATCGGGAGTTCCTTTCGCTGTCGCGCTCGTCGAAATGCTGCACTGTGTTTTTGACGCAGTCGGTTCCGAGCGTGATCGCAACCATCGGCGGCGAACACCCAAAGCACCAGGCGGATGCACTGCTGGCGCAATTTGGCACGAAGATTTTCTGCAACAACTCGTGCCCTGAAACGAACCGCTTTGCCGCCGACACCATCGGCCGCGCAATCCAGCGGCGCACATCGTTCAACGCGAGCGAGTCTTCGGGTCGCTCGGGTGGGGTAACGATGGGCGAAGGCACGAGTTTCGGTACGAATTCCGGTATCTCGATCTCGCCGGATGGGAAGGGCGGCTTCAATCACTCGGTGAGTTCAGGAAGCAGCTCTGGCTACAACGACAGCTCGGGACTCAATCGGGGATTTACAACGGGTGAGAGCGTGTCCAGGGGCTTCAGCGAAGCCATGGACTATGAGGTCGAACCCGCAGCATTCGCACGCTCTCTTACGACCGGTGGCCCGGCGAACGGTGGCATCGTGTCGTGCGTGTGGTTCCAGGCAGGACGCCGTTTCACTGCTACGGACCGTCCGTGGCTCGTTGCGAGCTTCCGCCAATGATGCGCCCCCGCACCTCGACACTGGTGGCAGGGCACCCGCTGGTGGCGGCTCCCCTTTTTGCGCTCCATGCGCTGTTTGGGATCGCTTACACCTACAGCGAGGGCTTTGGCTGGCTTTCGCTCTACGCATTGGTTTTCCTTGGATGGCTTACCAACTGTGCAAAGGAGGCGGGTCGTTACCGCGCGTGGCAGCGCGAGTGGAACGCACTCGATCCAAACCATAAGCCGCCGATTACGCCGCTTGAGGGTGTGAAGCGCCTTGGCAAGCTGGTGGTGGCATTGCTGCTCATCGGCGCAAGCGTTTGGCTGTTGCAAAACTACGATGACCCGGCCTCGGCGGCGCATGTCATCGCACTGCCGCTTGTCGGCAGCCTGATGTTGTTCGGGATTGTGAGGCTCCTCCATCGCAGCCGTCAAAGCCGGCGCGCAAAGCCCCAGCCCTGGATCGTTTCGCAGGCCATCTCGCGGCCATCGCCTGCGCCGTCGGTCACCGAAGCCTTCTCGTCGTTGCCCGATTATTGCCGGTCGCCAGCACGAAAGGACCACGCATGAAGTTCAAGGAACTCATTCATCTGCCGCAGGCAGCAGACCTCGGCGAATTCGGGAAATCCGAATTCAAGAACGGTGTCGCCGACATACGGCGCGCCCTTGTTGAGGAGGGTTGGTTCGGCCAATCCGCGACGACGCTCGGTTGGGATCTCCCCGACGACAAGCGCGCGGAGCGGCAGGCGGAAAACCCGCTATTGTCTCGCAATGAAGGCTCGGATTTGCACTGGACCCGCAGCCGCGACGAGCGCGTCCAGGAACTCGATTTCGACCGGTGAACGGCAAAGGACCCGGTCACAACCGCGACTATCTCGATGGCGAGGTAGCGCAACAAACTGGAGGTAAGTCATGGAACATCAGGACAAGAAGCGACCCGCCATGAGCGTGTTCGCACTCGCAGCCATCCTCGTGCTTTGCATCGCTGGTGGCTTTAACGGCAATGAAAATCTGCAGATGCTTGTCGGGTGTATCGTCCTGGG
The DNA here is from genome assembly GCA_937920085.1 of uncultured Alphaproteobacteria bacterium. Classification (GTDB taxonomy): domain Bacteria; phylum Pseudomonadota; class Alphaproteobacteria; order Caulobacterales; family Caulobacteraceae; genus Phenylobacterium. Next base: position 56,007 of record CALETE010000081.1, read on the forward strand.
AAGTGGCGGCTGGGCGCTCTGGCAGGTCGGCAGTTGGGCCTGGTGGCGTTACGGATCGCGTCACGGCGTTGACGCATTCCGCTAAACACCAATTTTGCCAGTGCAGCGTCTCGTTCGGTGGTGGCGCTCTTTGGAGCGTCACCATCTCCTTCTGATTAGGTTTTTGTTCTGCTGGGTTTCAGATCCAAGCGTCTTCCATGTTTTCAGGCCGGGCCATTCATCGGCCTGGCTCCGTGATAGCGCCATGGTTGGTTAGGCCAGCAAGCGCGTGCGCGCTCCTTCTCTGACGTTGCGGTCGAAGGCGATGCGGCCACCTCCAAAGCGCTCAACCTCCTGCGCAAGGCCGCGATGGTCGCGGCTGAAACCAAGGAGGACTTTATGCAACCACTGACAACCATTGAGCTGGCAACCTGCACCATATCGGAGCTGGTAACGCTCTACTGCGCGATCGAAGCCGAACTCTGGTCGGGCCGTAAATCGGATGAAGAGCGCAAAAACAGCCTAGCCAACCAGGAACGCATCCGTCTCGCCCTGGCGAAACGGCATGGCCGTTCCCGCTAGGTCGGAGGCGTTATGACGTACTCTGAACTCAGCTCTTTAATCTATGCGATTGCGGCATTATGCGCCGCTCTGGCGAACCTTCTGAACTCTGTTCGGCGTCCGCCATGAATGATCGGCGCGAGGCGTATCGCCCCGATTGCTTCCGTCGCATCTTAGAAAACGTTGTGAATGGTGCCCCCGGTCGGACTCGAACCGACACACCTCGCGGTACCGCATTTTGAGTGCGGCGCGTCTACCAATTCCACCACAGGGGCTCGCGCTGCTGTATAGCGGGGCGACTTGCGTTAGCCAACAGGAATTATCGCCTTTGCTTTGGTTTGGCCTTTGGCCGTACCGCCTTCTTAGTTTCTGCTTTGCGTTCTGGACGCGTGCGCCGAACGTTAATAGCAGATGCGTCAATCATGTTCTTGATATGAGAGGCATAATACTTCTCGATCATTTCGACGCTAGTTCTACAATTCTTGGCCACCTGGTAAATATCCGCGCCTTCCATGAGGCGCATTGAGATGTAGGTATGCCGGAGGCTGTAAGCAGTGCGGCGGTTGCCCTCGCGGTCAAACTTCAAGTCCAACTCATCGAGGATCGTGTTGATGAGTTCCCGTTGGGGCTTCCCGAAGATCTTATCTTTGGGTTCAAGGCCGTGCCGTTTCACGACCCGTTGAAAAGGCAGCACTGCGCCGGGCATGCTTTTGCAAAACCCGACACCGCGCTTACCACGGACTTCAATTTCGAGGATGCGTTCACCCGTCGCTTCATCGGTAACGATGGCGACGTCTCGAAATTCAATGCGTGCTGCCTCGTCTGGCCGCAGCCCCGTGTTGACCATGAACAGGACGTAGTCGTGCAAGTCTTCGCACTCGGTACGCCAGCGTTCCTTCTTGGGGTTTTTGGCTCGGTCGCGCGTCGCCTCATAAAGGCGTTTGTACTCGTCGGGCGAGAACCAAGCCCGGTGACTGATCTTGCCCGAGGCCTTGTAGGGGGCAGACAGGTCGGGAAGATATGGAAGCCAACCGTGTCGATTGGCTGTCTTGAGAACATGCCGAAGGGTGATGATTTCATGGTGGAGCGTCGTGCGACCTGGCCGCTTCGGCGTGCCTGACTTCGGGTCCTTTACGATGCGCCCGGTAACGGGGTCCCTCACCGGCTGACCGTTCGCGTCCAGCAAGGTCTTCTGGGTAGAAGGGTCCATGCGAGATGTCATCCGATGGATGCGGTAATCTTGGACCATGCCCGGCGTGATTTCGGTAACGATGGTGTCGCCAAAGAACGGGAGCAAATGCACCCGTAGGCGCAGGCCATGGCTGGCGACATAGTCGGCGTTTCGCTCGCCCTGCGTGATGACCTCATACTCTTTCAGAAAATAATCCGCCGCCTTGCGGAACGTCGTCCCTGTCTTAAGGTCGCCGCCACGATATTTGCCGAGGAGTTCGAGATACCAGTCGCGCGCAACATCTTTGGCGCGCGCTAGGCTTTCCTCGCCCGTCGATTTTTTGTGCTGCTTGTTTCCGAAGGTGCAGGATGCTTGCCAGTACGGGCTTCGCGGGCGCTGAAAAACTTGTACTTTGTTGTCGAGTAACGAGTGCCTTGCAGCTTCCATAACGACCTGCGCCGTGAGGGTGAAAAAGTGCGCTAGTGCGCTTGAAGTGCGCTAGCAATTTCTACCTTCAATATAAGCTCAGAGCGTTGATTTTGCAAGGTTTTTGTTGGTATCGCGTTGATATTGTTCGCTTTTGAGTCTACCGCGTCTACCATTTCGCCACTGGGGCACAGCGGGAGTGATAATCTAGAGCATGTTCCCATAACTGGGAACCGGTTATCGGATCGAAACATGCGCTCGCTTTTTGATTGGAGCGCTTTTTGTCCCTTTAGATGTGGACATCTAAAGGGAGAGAGCTCCGGCGTCAGAACCTTTGGCCGCAAGCCCAAGATTTGCCGAGGGGGCTTTGGATCGCTATATGTTTATGATAATCACTCGCAACTAGTTTGAGTTTGGTGCCCAAGCCCCCGATGAATGCCCCCCTGTCCCCGGCCGATCTAGAGCCACAGCCTGGCCTACGGGTTCGGTTGCGGGATGCCCGGCTGGGCGATCGCGGGGTGATTGTTGATGTGCAGGCGGAGGCCGACGGCCTGGACCACGGGGTGGATGCCGATGAGCTGCAAAGGCGGCTGCTGGAGTTTGGCTTTGTGGAAGGCGCGCGGATCGAGGTGATCCATGAGGGCGGGATCGGCCACGACCCCATTGCGGTGAAGCTGGACGATATGCGCATTGCCCTGCGTCGGCGCGATGCCGGGGATGTGATGATCCAACTGGACGCGGCATGACGGCTGCCCTCGCCTCTCCGGTGCCCCTCACCCCGGCCCGCATTGCCCTGGTGGGCAATCCCAATTGCGGCAAGACGGCCCTGTTCAATGCCCTGACCGGGGCCCGCCAGAAGGTGGCCAATTATGCCGGGGTGACGGTGGAGCGCAAGGAAGGCACCCTCACCACGGCCAGCGGACGGCGGGTGCAGATTCTGGACCTGCCGGGGACCTATTCCCTGCGGGCCCGCAGCCCTGATGAGGCGGTGACCCGCGATGCGGTGCTGGGGCGGCTGGCGGGGGAGAGCCCCCCCGACGTGGTGGTCTGTGTGGCCGACGCCACCAATCTGCGGCTAGTCCTGCGGCTGATCCTGGAACTCAAGGCGGTGGGGCGGCCCCTGGTCCTGGCGCTGAACATGTATGACATTGCCCTGCGGCAGGGTCTGAAGATTGACCTGGAGGGCCTGTCTAAGGAGATCGGCGCCCCCATTGTCACCACGGTGGCCACCCGGCGGCGGGGTATTGAGGAGCTGATCGCCAAGGTCGAGGCGGTGCTCGCAGACCTCCCCCCTGCGCCGGTCAGTGCCTGGCAAGAGCTGGACGCGGCCCAGACCAAGGCGGCCCATCGCCGGGCCCAGGGGCTGATGCGGGCCTATGTGCGCCCGCCTGAACACCCCGACACCCTGACGGGCAGGATCGACAGCGTTCTGCTGCACCCCATCTGGGGGATGGGCCTGTTGCTGGCCCTGCTGTTTGTGATGTTCCAGGCGGTGTTTACCGGGGCGGCGCCGGCCATGGACCTGATCGATCAGGGGTTTGGTCAGCTGGCGGCCATGGTCTCAGCCAGCCCGCCAGAGGGGCTGTTGCGGGGCCTGGTGGCCGATGGGGTGATTGCCGGTGTGGGCAGTGTCCTGGTCTTCCTGCCGCAGATTCTGATCCTGTTTCTGTTCATCATCATGCTGGAGGACTCTGGCTATATGGCCCGGGCGGCCTTCCTGATGGACAAGATTATGGGCGGGGCGGGTCTGCACGGCCGGGCCTTTATCCCCCTGTTATCCAGCTTTGCCTGCGCCATACCGGGCATCATGTCGACCCGGGTGATCGACAACCGCCGCGACCGGCTGACCACCATTCTGATTGCGCCCCTGATGACTTGCTCGGCGCGGATACCGGTCTACACCCTGATCATCGGCGCAGTCGTGCCGCAGAAGACCCTGTGGGGCTTTATCAGCCTGCAGGGGCTGGTGATGTTTGGCCTTTATGCGGCGGGCATTTTTTCGGCGCTGGGGGTCAGCTATGTCATGCGCAGGGTCTTCTGGCGGGGGGTGAGCGAGCCCTTTATGATGGAGCTACCGACCTATAAGGCCCCTGATCCGGTCAATGTGCTGCGCAGTCTCTGGATGCGGGGCAAGATCTTCGTCCAGCGGGCGGGCCGGGTGATCTTGCCCTTGATGATCGTAGTCTGGTTTCTGTCGACCTTCCCCTCTGCGCCGGTGGGGGCCAGCGGCCCTGGGATCAATTACAGCTTTGCCGGCATGATTGGTCATGCCCTGGCGCCGATTTTCGCGCCCATTGGCTTTAACTGGCAGATGACGGTTGCCCTGATCCCCGGCATGGCGGCGCGGGAAGTGGCCGTGGCGGCCCTGGGCACGGTCTATGCGGTGGGTGGCAGCGCGGCCACGAGCCTGGCGGCGACCTTGCACCAGTCCTGGTCCCTGGCCTCGGGCCTGGCCTTCCTGGCCTGGTATGTGTTTGCGCCCCAGTGCGTGGCCACCCTGGCCGTGGTGCGTCGGGAGACCAATAGCTGGCGCTGGCCGATCATCATGTTCGCCTACATGCTGGCCCTCGCCTATGGGGCGGCCTTCATCGTCTATCAGACCGCCGTGGCCCTGGGCGCAGGCTAACCGCCCAAGGCCTGGGCTGCCCCCTGCAACCGCGACAGTAGGCGCTTGAGCAGGGCCACCTCGCTGGGGGCCAGACCGGCAATCAGGGCCGCTTCATAGGCCAGGGCCAGAGGCGCGATCTCGCTGTGCAGGTGGGTGCCCTCCTGGGTCAGGGCCAGGATGTGGGATCGGCCATCGCGCTGATGGTCCCTGCGGCTGATCAGCCGACGCTTTAACAGGCCCTGGGCCGCCCGGCTCACCGTGACCTTGTCCATGCCGGTGCGCGCCACAATGCCCCCCTGACTGAGGGCTAGATCCTCCGCCAGGACGCAGATCAGCCGCCACTGGGGAATGGTCAGGCCAAAGCGGTCCTCATAGGCCCTAGCGATCAGGCCCGAGACGCCGTTGGAGGCCACGGACAATCTGTAGGGCAGATAGTCATCCAGCTTCAGGCCTGTGGTTGTCGTTTCCGGCGGCCGGGAAGTTATCGTCACGGAGCTTGAACCTCCTGCTCTATCGCTCCGAATATTGAGTGACGTTTGCTGTCGCGCATTTCAATTCGCACCCGATCGCCGACCTTCAGAAAGGGCGTTTTGGGCGCGCCGTGGGCAAGGGTTTCCACAGTTCGCAACTCTGCAAGGCAGGAATAGCCAACGCCGCCCTCCGCGATGGTTTTTCCTGGACCGCCGTCGGGACCGCGATTCGACACCGTGCCTGATCCGATGATCGTCCCGGCGCAGAGGCTGCGGGTCTTGGCCGCATGGGCGATCAGGGTTCCGAAGTCGAAGGTCATGTCTACGCCGGCGTCGGCCTCGCCCAGCAGCTTGCCATTGAGCTCGACCTCAAGTGCCCCCTGCAGTTTGCCATCCATCCAGGCAGAGCCCAGGGCGTCTGGGGTCACCGCCACCGGCGAAAAGGCTGAGGCTGGCTTGGACTGAAAGAAGCCGAAGCTCTTGGCAATCTCTCCCGGGATCAGATGGCGCAGGGAGACGTCATTGGCCAGCAGGACCAGCCGGATGGCGGCAAGCCCCTGCTCTCGGGTCGCGCCCTGAGGGACGTCTCCGACGATAACGGCGATCTCGCCCTCCATGTCGCAGCCCCAGGCTTCGTCGGCCAAGGGAATGGGATCGCGGGGTGCCAGGAAGCCGTCGGACCCGCCCTGATACATCAAGGGGTCTGTCCAAAAGCTCGCAGGCATATCGGCGGCCAAGGCCTGTCGCACCAGGGCCACATGGTTCACATAGGCCGAGCCATCGGCCCATTGGTAGGCCCTGGGCAGGGGGCTTTCTGCGTCATGCTCATGAAAGCGAACCCGGGGGATGGAGCCATGCTCCAAGCTCTCAGACAGGCCGCGCAGGAGGGGCTCGCACCGATCCCAGTCATCGAGGGCTGCCTGCAGGGTCGGGGCGAAATCACCGGCCTCCACGCACCAGGCCAGATCACGGGAAACCACCACGAGGCGACCATCACGCCCCCACTTCAATGACGCCAGCTTCATCGCGTTTCCTCTGTCTGTGTTGTTTAAGAGAGCATGTGCCTTAACGCTTGATCAGGCGAGTGCGTTTCGCACCCTGTTCAAAATCTCTGGGCAGATGGACAAAGACTTCGACGCAGATGTCGCCCTTAGGGCCCTCAGCCCAGATATAGTTCCGCTCAAACACCGCGTCGCGACCGCCGGGGGTGACGCCCTCATAGCTATCGCCCCAGGGAATAATCCCCGACAGATCCCGCCAAGACAGATCGCAGGCACGGTCCAGCTCTTCATCAGCCGCCGCGGCGAGGTCTTCAGAGATCGACAGAAAAGCCATCAGGGCCTCCAGATTTGGCGGTAAGGGGCACGCTTTGTATCAATTGCAACAAAGTGGCTCAGCCCGAAACAAGAGACAAGGCGCTCTCGTCCTGCTAGCAAGCGGCGAAAGCTAAATCAGGATGTCCATGTTTCGGAAGCTGTATGACGGGGTCATGTCCCTGGCCGGTTCGCGCCATGCGCCTTGGGCCCTGGCGGCGGTCTCCTTTGCGGAAAGCTCATTCTTCCCGATTCCCCCCGATGTCATGCTGGCCCCCATGGTCTTGGCGCGTCGAGACCGGGCCCTTACCTATGCCGGTATCTGCACAGCCGCCTCTGTGATTGGCGGCTGCCTGGGCTATGCCATCGGGTACTATTTGGTCGGATTGGGGGAATGGTTGCTGGCCCTCTTGGGGCATGCAGACGGCCAGGAAGCTTTTAAGGCCTGGTTTGCGCAATGGGGCCTTTGGGTCATTCTGATCAAGGGCCTGACCCCTATTCCCTACAAGCTAGTGACCATTGCCTCAGGCCTGGCGCACTTTTCCTTTGTGACCTTCATCTGGGCTTCGGTTCTCACCCGCGGCGCGCGGTTCTTTCTGGCCGCAACCCTGCTGAAATATTTCGGGCCAGCCCTTCGGGAAGAGTTTGAAAAACGCCTGACCTTTTACTCGCTTCTGGGCCTTGGCCTGTTGATCGGTGCCATCATTTTGATCAAGGTCTTGGGCTAGACGTCCTTTTCAGGTCTAATTGGCTTATGTCCAAACTCATCGGCTATTTTCTGGATCACTGGCTTGGCTGGGCATTCGTCTCCTCAGCCCTGATGCTGGCCATTGCCCATGCCTTTGAGACCTTTGGCGGCTATGCCCCTTGTACCCTGTGTCTGCATCAGCGCACGGTCTATTGGGCGGCGGGGGCCATAGCGCTCGCCGGTATGGCCCTGCCATCGAGGGGCGACCTGCAGCGGTTCAGATGGGCCTTTAACATTGCCCTGGCTCTAACCTTTGCCATCGGCATGGGTGTGGCGATCTATCATTCCGGCGCTGAGTGGAAGTGGTGGCCAGGCCCCACAACCTGTGCTTCGGCAGGGGGCCGGGTCGATCTGAGCGCCCTCGCCGCTATCTCCAATGGCACAGCCAAGATCAAACCCCCCGCTTGCGACGTTGCGGCATGGCGCCTGTTTGGCATCTCAATGGCCGGGTACAATGTCCTGATTTCCCTAAAGCTCACCGTGCTCAGCCTGATGGCGGCCTCCAACCGACGGTCATTTCCATGACGGAAAAGCCCATTCCCCCCCGCCCTGGACGTGGTGCAGCCAAGGCCAGGCTAGCAGAAATGCTCCGGGTCGATCACGCGGGCGAGCTTGGGGCAGTCCATATTTATCGGGGCCAACGGGCCGTGCTGGGCGCGGCTCCCGGCAGAGAGCACATGGTCGGGCAACTCGCAGAAATGGAAGGCCACGAGGCAGTGCATCTGGCGCGCTTTGACAGCCTGCTGACCAGCCACCAGGTGCGCCCCACCCTGATGGCCCCCCTTTGGCGCTTGGCGGGCTTTGCCCTGGGCGCAGGAACCGCCTTGCTGGGCGAAAAGGCTGCCCACGCCTGCACCGTTGCCGTCGAGAGCGTGATCGAGAAGCACTATGCAGCGCAGATTGCTGAAATCTCCAGCTCTGATCCGGATCTCGCCGCCGAGTTAAGCCAGTTTCGGGATGAAGAATTGGCTCATAAGGATCACGCCTTGGCAGAGGGCGCGACCTCTACGCCTGGCTATCCTCTGCTGGCCGCAGTGATTAAGGCCGGCTGCCTAACCGCGATCAAGATCAGCGAAAAGCTGTGACCGACGCGGAGATCCTTGCCCTCCGTCAAGGCGCAGAGACTCCGGTTCGCGCCACCCGAGACCAGATTGGCCAGGTCGCAGAGGACCTTTCGGCAGCCTTCGCCCAGGACCCGCAATTCTTATGGTTCCTGCGCACCGACCAAGGGCATGACCAAGCCCGCTTGCGCCTCTTCTATGGGCTCTTGCTTGGATCAGCCCTTCCCGACGGGGTGGTGCAGCGGCCTGCCTGCGGCGGCGCGGCCGCGATCTGGCTGCCCTCTGAGTCCTTTGGACCCACGCCACTGATTGAGTCTCTGCGCAGCCTGCCCCGGATCGCAGCCCTGACTGGCCTGGCCCGATTGCCCAGGATGATCGCCATGCGCAAGGCCATGGACGCCAACCACCCGAAGGATCGCCCCCACGCCTATCTGTGGTTTCTGGGGGTCCGACCAGAGGCTCAAGGCTATGGCGTCGGGTCTCGCCTACTGGCAGCCGGTTTGCGAGAGGTAGACGCTCAGGGTCGCCACGCCTTCCTCGAAAGCTCCAACCCTGCCAATGTTTCCCTCTATGAGCGTCATGGATTTGACGTGGTGAAGACCTATCGCGCCAGGCCCGACGGACCACCCTTCTTTGCTATGTGGCGAGAAGCCCGCCCGGCGCTCCAATAGGGGCGAACCTTGCCAGACATTCATTTGTCGGCGGAGCAAATTGAAGTTAGGCTCAGGCACCTTTAGGGGTTTTCGAACATGACGATCAGTCGACGTTCACTCGCCCAAATGCTTGCCGCGGCGGGTGCGCTCGCGCCCCTCGCCCAGGCACGCGCCCAGGAGCAGGATGATCCCGCGGCGAACGAAGCTGTAACCCGCGCGCCGACCACCCGAGATAAGGCAACCAGACTTGTCGCGCCTGTGACGATCAATGGCCTGGGCCCCTTTGATTTCCTGGTGGATACCGGGGCGAACCGCTCGTGCATTTCAAAGGACCTGGCCGAGGCCTTGTCCCTTCCAGCTGGGCCTGAGATCTCAATCCGCACCATGGTCGGAAGCCACCCCCATCCGACCGCACGGGTCGATCGCCTGGAGATCGCTGGACGGAGCCAAAGACGTATCAATATTCCCGTCCTGCCCATGCCCATGCAGGACTCTCGGGGCGTTCTCGGCGTGGACTGGCTGAAATCCCGCCGCTTGGTCTTAGACTTCAAGGGCAAGAGCCTTGAGATTTCGCCGCCCAAGCACGAGGTCAGCACGCCCAATCGTGTGGTGGTTCCAGCGCGGCGCCGGTCGGGACAACTGACCATGGTGGACGCCGATATGAGTGGTACCCCCATCAGCGCCATGATCGATTCCGGAAGCCAGGTCACCATTGGTAATGCGGCCCTAAGACGCCTGTTGAGCCGTTCCGACGCCGGTCTGGTCCGGGTCGAGAAGGTGGAACTCACCTCCCTGGTCGGTGAGAAGTTTCCCGGAGAAATGGGCTATCTGCCCTTCCTGCGGCTGGGCGGACTCACCCTGGGAAATGTCCCGGTCGTGTTTGCCGACGCCAGCGTGTTTGAGCTTTGGGATCTTAGCTCAAAGCCGGCCATCATCTTAGGGATCGACCTCTTGGCGCAGTTCAACGCCGTGGCCCTGGATTTCGGCAAATCGACAGTCCGGTTCGATATCGTCTGACGACGCGCCTTAAGCCTCTAGCTCCGTGTCCCAATACAGAAAGTCCATCCAACTGCGATGAAGGTGGTTGGGCGGGAATTTGCGGCCACGCTCCTGAAGCTCATAGGTCGAGGGCTGCTTTGGCTTCACGAAGGGATGCATATTGGCTTGGTTCGGCGTCTTGCCGCCCTTGATGAAGTTGCATCGGGCGCAGGCGGTGACAATGTTTTCCCAGGTGGTCCGGCCGCCGAGGGATCTGGGCGTCACATGGTCAAAGGTCAGGTCTTCCGACCGATGGCAGTACTGACAGGAAAATGAGTCCCGCAAAAACAGATTGAACCGGGTGAAGACCGGCGGGCGATCCTGAGCCACATAGCTCTTTAGGGCCACAACGCTGGGGAGTTGCATCTCGAAGGATGGCGAACGAATGGTCTGATCATAGGTCGAGACCACATCGACGCGGTCGAGAAAGACCGCCTTGATCGTATCCTGCCAAGACCACAAGGACAGGGGATAATAGCTCAAGGGCCGAAAGTCGGCGTTGAGCACGAGGGCCGGCCATCCGGACGGTGGCTTGCTAAGCACCTCCATGGACGGACCTCCGGGGGCGCTGAACGGCGCCTATGAACTGAAGCTTGTGCCTGAAGACCAGCCTCCTAAGTTTTCCCGTCCGCCCTTCCGCCAAAGCGCATCAGCAACGGACAATCTGAGGATAGGCCTGATTCTCTGTCGTCTCCATGACACCTGCCCAAAATTTGAGTCAGGCCGATCGCCGTGTCCTCGCTCGCTGCGGCTCTAACCAAACTTCAAACGAGCGAGGATCTGAGGGACAGCATTAGGCACCAACGATGGCCGAGGCACCGGCAATGGCAAGGCTGAGGGACACGAACAGGACAGCGACGATCAGGTCGGCAGCGCGGGCGAAGGCAGGGATGGAACGGTTGGTCATTACAAGTCTCCTTTGGGGTCTGGCTCCGGGGGGTCCGAAGCCCATGTCCATCTGGACAACGCTAAGATAGGCGCGATCTAAGCAATGTACAGTTACATTTTACAATGTACGATATGCAATAATGCATAGGCAAAAGCGGCAACAAAAAAGGGGGCCGGAATGGCCCCCTGATGTCTTGCTGATGTTTAGGTGGCTCAGACCGCACCCATCATGGCGGCCGCGACACCCATACCGAGCACCAGCAGGAAGGCCGGAACGATCCTGTCGAAGAGACGTTCGAAGTTTACGAGAGACATGACACACACCTTTCAGTTTGACCCCGGGGGAGCGGGGAAGTTTGTTATTTTAACAGTGCTAAGATAGGCCAAATCTAAGCATTGTCAAGATGCCTTTACGGGGCCCTGATATAGATTTACGGTAAGTGTCATGAGAGAAACTGTCTCAGCCGATAATCGGCCCTATCACCACGGTGATCTACGACGTGCCCTGATCGATGCGGCGCGGCGACTCTTAGAACGCGACGGTCCTTCGGCCCTATCCCTGCGCGCTGTGGCTCGAGAGGCTGGCGTCAGTCCAGCCGCGCCCTATCATCACTTCAAAGACAAGGGCGAGTTGCTCGATGCCGTCGCCCATGAAGGATGGGACATGCTGAACCAGGCCATGGCTAAGGCCCGCGCCGAAGCGAAGTCCCTTGGTGATCGCATGGTCGCCCTAGGCGTAGCCTATGTCTGTTTCGCGCGGGATAATCCCAGTCTCTATCGCGTCATGTATGACGGCTCACGGGATAAGGACGACCTGCCCGAACATGCGCGCAGGCAGGACGACAGCGCCTATTTCCATGTTCGCGATACCTTGGTTGAGGCCGGTGCCGATCCCAATGACGAAATCAGTCTGGAATTAGCCACCAGCGCCGCATGGTGCGCCGCCCATGGCCTGGCTGAGATGGCGTCGTTCAAGCTGTTCGACCACTTGAAAGATGCGGTTGGCGGTGAAGTGGCATTTTTCCGAGGCATACTCTCGCACATGCGCGTGTTTGCGGATCAACCACCTAAGTAGCCTGGTCAGTGTCGGACTTTGCGACAAGGTTCGCGCCTTCCCCTACGGGCTTACTGCATCGCGGCCATGCTTTTTCCGCCCTCAGGGCGTTTACCGAAGCCAAGGCAAGAGGCGGTCGGTTCCTTCTCCGAATTGAAGACATCGACACCACCCGCTGCCGGCCAGTTTTCGAGAAGGCCCTGCTGGAAGACCTCACCTGGCTAGGCTTGACCTGGGAGCTGCCCGTCCGGCGACAGTCCGAGCATATGGTAGACTACCATGCCGCGCTTCAGTCCCTGTGTGATCGCGGTCTTGCCTACAAATGCTTCCGCACGCGCAAGGACGTGGCCCAGGACATGGCCAGCGCCCCCCATGGTCAAACCGCTACTTTTCGAGGTGCCCCCCTTCCCGCCGACCAAGAAGCCTACCGCCTGAGCCAGGGCGAGCCATTTGCCTGGCGGCTCTCCATTGATGCAGCAAGGACAGCCTTGGGCGACTTCGAAGGCCTAACCTTTCAAGAGGAAGGGGCTGGCCCGGAGGGGCAGTCAGGCAAGATACTGGCCGACCCTGAGCGCCAGGGAGATATCATCCTGGCCCGAAAGGATGTCGGCGTGGCCTACCACCTCGCGGTCACGGTGGATGATGCGCTCCAAGGGGTGAGCCACATCCTTCGTGGCGAGGATCTGTTCGAAGCGACCCATGTCCAGCGTCTGCTCCAGGCCCTACTCAACCTGCCCACGCCAATCTATCGCCACCATCCACTCTTGCGTGGCGCCGACGGCGTGCGTCTGGCAAAACGCCTCAATTCTGAGACCCTGCAAAGTCTCCGGTTGGCAGGGGTAAAACCCGAAACACTTCGCAAGGAGCTTGGGTTTGACTGAGACGACTCTAAGTGACGACGGTTCAGGGCGGGGCAAGGCCCTGCTGGTCCTTCTGTTTGGGGCCTGCGTCATTGGAGTCGGGCCGATTTTGGTCAGGCTGTCAGATGTGGGCCCTGTCACCGCCGGGTTTTGGCGGCTTACATTTGCAATCCCCCTCCTGGCCATCCTGATGCAGAGGACCGAGGGACGTATCTCTGGCTTTGCTCCCATCAGCCTTCTGGCCGGTCTCGCCTTTGCCCTCGATCTGGGCTTCTGGCACTATGGAATTGCCCTCACCTCGGTTGCAAAAGCCACCGTGCTTTCAAACCTAACGCCGGTGGTGGTCACGGCCGTCGCATGGCTTGTGCTGAAGCAGAAGCCCAAACCCCTCTTCCTGGTGGCCGTCGCACTTGCTGTGGCGGGGGCCTGGACCATGGCCATGGCCAGAGATTCAGGGTTCGCAGGTAAGTCGCCCCTGCTGGGCGACGCTTTCTCAGCCGCCACTGCAATTTGGTACGCCCTTTATTTTCTGGCCGTGAGCGCGGCACGCCGGACCATGGGCGCGACCCGACTGATGTTTTGGTCGACAATGACTGGCGCCCCCCTGCTGCTTCTGGCGGCGCTTGGGTTGCACGAAAATCTGATCCCAGGATCATCAGCGGGGTGGGCCGCCTGCATTGGCCTGGGGATCATGCATGTTGCGGGGCAAGGGTCTATCGCCTGGGCCCTGGGGCGCCTCCCGGCGGCTACAGCCTCGGTCACGGTGCTAGTTCAGCCCGTCGTCGCCGCCATTCTGGGCTGGAGCATTTTTGGCGAGGCCTTCGGACCCTTCCAAGCCCTAGGTGCTGCCATCGCACTCTGCGGCGTTGTCCTGGCTCAGTGGTCTGCTCGGCCTAGCGCCTAAAGGGCATAGGCTGTGCGGACAGTCTCCAGATCGACAAGTTTTTGGTCAAAGGCAGACCAATCCTCTCGCTCAGCAATCGCGGACCAGATGGCTTCAATCTCATCAATCAGCAGTTCTTGGGGATCTGGCCTAGCAAAATAGCCATCTGTGAGACGCTCGGGCCTGTCGGCCTGACGAGTGCTGATCAGGGCGCGGAAGTCTGCAAATTCAGGGGCCTCATAGAGCTCCCGACGGGGGCTGGCCAGGGCGCGATCAGCATCGCCACAGAACCAGTCAAAGAAGAAGGGCTCCCACCTAAGGACATCCCCTCCCAACGAGAGCGCCTTAAATGCTGATCCCGCCAGGGCGACATCGGTTTCAGGGTCGCCGAGCTTGATCCCAAGGCGCTTCAGCATGGCACCCGCAAGGGCGGTCCGATAGGTGCCTCCAAATGCATTCAAGGCGGCGACCAAAGGCTCCTGATCAGCCTCACCCAAGGCCAGGCAGCCAGCCAGCTGTTGAAGGTTCCAGAACACCGCCTCGGGCTGGCGTCCAAAACTATAGAGCCCGGTCTGATCGAAATAGGCTGCAACAAAGTTGGGGTCATTGCGCGGCAGAAAGCGATAGGGCCCGTAGTCGAAACTCTCGCCGGTAATGTTCATATTATCGGTGTTGAGCACCCCATGAACAAAACCCGCCGCCATCCAGCCAGCGGCCATGACAGCAGTTTTTGCGATCACTGCATCCAGCAGTGCTGCCCGGCGATTGGTGGCATCGCCCAGGTCCGGATAGTAGGTCTCAATCACGTAATCCACCAACCGTGTGATTTGCTCGGGCTGCTGGAGATAGGCTTGGCGCTGAAAGGTTCCAAAGCGGATGTGGCCATGGCTGAGTCGCACCATGACCGCAGACCGAGTCGGGCTCGGCTCATCATTCCGGTGCAGGTCCTCCCCGGTCTCGATCAGGGAAAAGGTCTTGCTTGTATTGACGCCGAGGGCTTCTAGCATGGCCGTGGCCAGCACCTCGCGGACACCGCCCTTCAGCGTTAAGCGTCCATCGCCCTGGCGGGACCAAGGCGTTGGCCCAGAGCCTTTTGTGCCCAGATCCAGCAGCCGATCAGAGCCAACCTCCCGCATTTGGGCGAAGGTAAAGCCCCGCCCGTCGCCCAGGTCGGGATTGTAAACTCGGAACTGGTGACCGTGGTATCTTTGGGCCAGCGGTGTTGCGAGATTGCCCGGCAAGGGCTCAAACCGCCCGAAATGGGTTTGCCATTCAAGGTCGCTCAAGGTGTCAAGGCCGACACTGGCTGCGGCCCGTTGGTTGCGGAATCGCAGAAGGGTCTGCGGAAAATCCGCCGCCTTTACCTCGTCTGCAAACTCTGATCCCAGGCGGGGAAGGCGGGGTTCGGGGCGATAGGCTGGCGAAACAGTCATGGCTTCAAAATGGACCGCGCCAAAGCCCCCGGCAAGGCGTCGATTGTCATGTTCCGATCACAGAGCGCATGGTAATTCCTGATCATGGCGCGGCGCATTACCTTAAGTTTTCTAAAGACCGAGGCGGCCTCGGGGGTCATTTTGGGCTTAGTGGCCCTATTGGCGGTGGTTCTGGCCAATTCACCCTGGTCGACCCAGTATTTCGCCTTCATCACCCATCCCTTCACCCTGCAGGTCGGTGACTTCCGCGAGACCAAGTCCATCCTGGAATGGGTCAAGGACGGCCTGATGGCGGTCTTCTTTTTCTTTGTTGGGCTGGAGATCAAGGTCGAGATCCTGCGGGGGGAACTGTCCAATCCACGGCGTTTGGCCCTGCCCATTCTAGCCGCCCTTGGCGGTATGATCGTCCCGGCCCTGATCTATCTGGCCTTCAATCTAGGCGCTCATGGGGCACCAGCTGGCTGGCCGACCCCTGTGGCCACCGATATTGCCTTCGCCCTGGCGGTTCTGGCCATAGCTGCGCCAAACCTGACCCCGTCCCTCAGGACCTTCCTGCTGACCCTTGCCATCGTGGATGACTTGGGTGCCGTCGGCCTGATCGCTGCCTTGTTCAGCGATCACCTGCACATTTGGAACCTAGTGGGCGCAGGCTCTGCTATAGCGATCATGGCGCTCATGAGCCGCTGGCGGACCGCGCCGTATGTCTTCTACGCAGTCCTCTTCGTCATAGCCTGGGGCTTCACCCTCAAGAGCGGTGTCAACACCTCGATCGTCGGGGTCGCTGCAGCCATGACCATTCCTATTGAGCCCCGCCGAACCGGTCAGGTGGGTATGCTGAAATACTTTTCTGAAAGCCTGCATCCCTATGTGGCCTTTCTGATCCTGCCCGCCTTTGCCTTTGTCGCGGCTGGATTTTCCCTCAGGGGGTTATCCCTGCACGATGTCTTCAGCCCCGTGACCTTAGGGGTGGCCCTAGGTCTTTTCCTTGGCAAGCAGATCGGCGTGTTTGGTGCAGCAAGCCTCGCTATAGGCCTTAAGCTCGCCCGCCGCCCCACGGGGGCCAAGTGGATTGATATCTATGGGGTGAGCCTACTGTGCGGGATCGGCTTTACCATGAGCCTCTATATCGGCGCCCTCGCCTTCGGTCCGGACGCGGCTCAAAGCCAGGTTCGCTTGGGCGTGGTTGCTGGTTCCCTAGTCTCAGCCCTTAGCGGATTGGCGGTCCTGACCTGGAGCCAGGGCCGCGTTGTTCCCGATGAGGATTAGGCCTGACGAGACCTAAGCCAAGGCCTTTTGCATGGCCGCCGCCAGGTCCCGAGCCGCATCCTCAACCGCCGGCGACACATCACCCATGATGTAGAAGTCGTGGATCAGGTCGGCATAATGCACGTGTTCGACACTCACCCCTGCCGCCGCAAGACGGTCAGCGTAATCTCGGCCTTCGTCCTGCAGGGGATCATAGCCACCCGTCACAATATGCGCCGGCGGTGTGCCTGAGACGTCAGCCTTAGCCCCGAGAATGGCCCGCGCCACCTGGGGATGACCATCTGCGGCGAGGTTCTTCACAAACCAGGCGATGGCCGCCTTGGTGAGCAGCGGGCCGTCCAGAGCCTGCCGCGAGGGGGTGTCATCATCGGGGCAGATGAAGGGGTAGAGCAGCATTTGCCAGGCAAGGCGGCGCTGAGGATCATTCTTAAGGTCGATAGAGATCGAAGCTGCCAGATTGCCCCCGGCCGAACAGCCGCCCACGGCGATGCGCTTGGGGTCAAAGCCAATCTCAGCAGCATGATCGAAGGCCCACTTGGTCGCAGCTAGGCTGTCGTCGTGGCTGGCTGGGAAGGGATGCTCGGGTGCCAGGCGATAGTCGATGGCCAGAACCCGGACTCCAGAATAGGCGGCCAACCGTCGGCAGTGGCCGTCATGGGTTTCCAAATCACCGATCACAAACCCGCCGCCGTGGAAATAGACCAGACCCGGCGTCACGGTCGCCGCGCCCTTTGGGGTGTAGAGCCGGGCACCAATGGGGCCAGCTGCGCCATCAACCTGGAGATCGCGGACCTCGACATCCTTCGGCGCATTCTGGTTCTGACTGGTCCGCTCCATGCGATAGCCGGCTCGCACCATGTCTGGTGGAATAACATCCAGAGGCGGTGCCTCCTGGCCCGCAGCGGCGGCGGCCTGGGCGTCCATTAGGGCTTTGAAGTGCGGGTCCATAAGAGGTCTTTCCTAGAAACGTAAGTTAGCCGACCTGGCGGGTCTTGCCCTGCCAGTAGGGGGCGCGAAGCTCTCGACGCAGAACCTTACCGGACGGATTTCGCGGCAGAACGGCGATGGTCTCAACAGATTTGGGTGTCTTGAAGCCAGCGATCAGGGTGCGGCAATGATTGATGATCCCGGCAGTGTCCAGATCGGTACCCGGACGCAGGACAACGATGGCCTTTACCGCCTCGCCCCAGCGATCATCCGGCACGCCGATCACGGCCGCATCGGCGACGGAGGGATGAGACATCAGGGCGTTCTCAACCTCAGCCGGATAGATGTTCTCGCCGCCCGAGACGATCATGTCCTTCACCCGGTCATGGATGAACAGATAGCCGTCGCGATCAAAGAAGCCGGCATCCCCGCTGCGGAACCAGCCTTCGGCATCGATGGCCTCGGCGGTAGCATCGGGACGGTTCCAATAGCCCTTCATGATACCGGCAGAGCGGATTTCGATCTCGCCGACTTCGCCGACCGCGGCATTGCGGCCATCGACCGCAACGCGGACTTCATAACCCGGGCTGGGAATCCCGCAGGCCCTGAGCTTGCCGAGGGCCGGATCGTGGGCCTCGGGCGGCAGATAGGTTCCGCCGCCAATGGTTTCGGTAAGGCCATAAAGCTGCATGAACCGCGAGCCGAGCCGTGCCTGGGCCCGGGTCAGGACCTCTTCGGAAATCGGCGAGGCCCCGTAATAGACATGGGTCAGGCTGGAGAGATCGGCCCCTGCCTGATCAGGATGCTGCAGCAGCATATTGATAATGGCCGGAGCCATAAAAGCATGGGCGATGCGGTGGTCCTCGATCTGGCGCAGCATCTGGCCGATATCGACCTCGCGCATGACCACAACCCGGGCGCCTTGCAGCAGACCCAGCATGCCCAGATTTGCCCCCGCCACATGGAAGAGCGGCATGGCCACCAGCACGCCGTCACCAGGTTCAAAATTGGCCCAGGCCTGGACTGCCCCATCAAAGCACGCGGCGTAATTGGTCTCAGTCAGCTGGACGCCTTTAGGCAGGCCCGTGGTGCCAGAGGTGTAGAGCTGGATGACATCGTCATCTGGTGATGCGACCCGCATGGGGTCCGTGGCAGGATAGGTGCCTATCCACTCGCGGAATCCAGGCCAAGCCCCATGGCTGGGTTCAAACTGGATGCAAGTGGTCAGGCCCGGCAGGTCGAGATTGGCGACCAAGCCTGCATAGTCGGCACCGATCACCGCCAGACGACATCCGGCATCGCCCAGGATGAAGGCCACTTCCGGCGCGGCCAGCCGCCAGTTGACCGGGGTCAGGCAGGCCCCCGCCTTCAGACAGCCCATCCACAGCACAAAGAAATCAGCATTGCCCTTGGCCAGGACGCCAATCCGGTCGCCGGGCTGAACCCCGCTGGCGATCAGGGCCTGGGCGCATTGGGATGAAAGGGTATCGAGTTGGCCGTAGCTTACGGCCTCGCCCTCAAACCAGAGGGCTTGGGAATCGGGTGCTTGCTGGGCCTGAACCCGCGCGACATCGGCGACACATTGGATGTCCATAAGCCCCCCAGTCTGTCCCCCTCTTGTGGAGGGATTACCCCTCCCCGTTTCCGGGGAGGGGATGGTCCGTCTTACTTACTCAGCCGCTTCCTTGGGCGCGTAGCCCAGGATGGCCTTGGTTTCGAGGAATTCGTGGAAGCCGAAATCGCCCCACTCACGGCCGTTGCCGCTCATCTTATAGCCGCCGAAGGGGGCCATCATGTCGCCGCCGCCGCCGTTGATCGACACCTGGCCAGCCCGCAGCTTTGACGCCACTTCACGGGCCTTGGCGAGGTCTTCAGCTTGGACATAAGCCGCGAGGCCGTATTCCGTATCGTTGCCGATCTCGATGGCCTGATCCAGGGTTTCGTAGCCGAGGATTGAAATGACCGGGCCAAAGATTTCTTCCTTGGCGATGGTCATGTCGTTGGTGACGTTGGCGAAGACGGTGGGTTTTACGTAATAGCCCTTGTCCAGGCCTTCCGGACGGCCGACGCCGCCGGAGACCAGGGTCGCGCCCTCGTCAATGCCGGCTTGGATCAGCTTTTGGATCTTGTTGAACTGGACTTCGGACACAACCGGACCCAGCTGCGAATTGCCGTTAGGATCACCGACGGTGACGGTGGCGGCGGTTTCACGGGCCACGGCGATGGCTTCATCCATCCGGGTGGAGGGCACCAGCATACGGGTCGGGGCGTTGCAGGACTGACCGGAGTTGGTCATCATGGTGGCGACGCCGCGGGCAACGCCCTTGGCGAAGGCGCTATCGTCGAGGACGATGTTCGGGCTCTTGCCGCCCAGTTCCTGAGCCACGCGCTTGACGGTCGGCGCGGCGTTCTTGGCCACTTCGATGCCGGCGCGGGTCGAACCGGTGAAGGAGACCATGTCCACTTCCGGATGGCTGGACATGGGCACGCCCACGCCAAGGCCGTCGCCGTGGACCATGTTGAAGACGCCAGCAGGAACGCCGGCAGCATGCATGATTTCAGCGAAGATTTGGCCAGAGAAGGGGGCAACTTCCGAAGGCTTCAGCACCATGGTGCAGCCCGTGGCGATGGCAGGCGCCACCTTGCAGACGATCTGGTTCAGAGGCCAGTTCCAGGGGGTGATGAAGCTGCAGACGCCGATCGGCTCTTTGACAATCCGGGTTGGTCCGCGATCTTCTTCGAACTTGAAGTCCTTCAGAACGGCGACGGCGGTGCCGAGGTGGCCCATGCCAATCGGAACCTGGGCCCGCTGGGCCAAGGAGGCGGGGGCGCCCATTTCTTCGGTGACGGCGGTGGCCAGGTCGCCAAAGCGCTTTTGATATTCAGCCAGGATACGGTTCAGAACATCCAGGCGCTCTTCGCGGCTGGTCTGCGACCAGCTGGCGAAAGCCTTGCGGGCGGCCATGACGGCCTTGTCCACGTCCGCGGCAGCGCCCAGGGCGATCTTGCCGCAAACGGCTTCCGTAGCCGGGTTGATGACGTCGAGCGTCTTCAACTCCGTAGGCTCGACCCATTGGCCGTCGATATAAAACTTTAGGTACTCGCGCATGGCGTCCTCCCGGATCGATGTTGGTAAGTCGCACCGACGGGACGCGCCCCGCCGGGCTTCGGTTGTCTATTTTAGTGATCGCTGATCACTGTGAAAGTCGTTTTTCCAAATTCACGCCCTTGAGACGCGAATTCTGCGCTTTAGAGCTGGTGGATCAGGGGCAGGCCCGCAACCGGACTGCGCGCTTTGAGCACATAACCGGCGCGGATAGACCCAATATAGAGGTCCTTAAGGTCTGGCCCACCCCAGGTAACATTGGTCGGGTGATTGACCACATCGCCCGTCAGGTCGTGGATCACCGTCACAACCTCAAGACTGGGGGTAATGGCAACCACCTTGTCCGCAGCAGGCAGGCAGACCCAGAGATTACCCTCAGCGTCCATGCCGACTCCGTCGGTATAGCCCAGGCCGTGCGGATCAGCGCCGGGGGCGGCAGGGTCCTGGAGGGCGCCCAGTTGCGGGCCATAGCGACGCCCCGGGCCGAGCTTTCCACCCGGCAGGATATCGAAGGCCATGACGTCGGCACCCGACGTCTGAGCACAATAGAGGGTCTTTTGATCGGCGCTGAGCGCCATGCCATTGGGAAACTTCAAGCCCTCGGCGACAATACTGGCCGCGCCATCGGGCCGCAGAACGAAGATGAAGCCGTCGGTCCGCCCATCGAGGGCCTGGGGCCAGGTCTCAGCATGGGTGGAATTGGCACACCAGATGTTCCCGTCGCGATCCATGACCGGATAGTTGGCGCTGGTCAGCCGCTTGCCATCCACTTCCGCCACCAAAGTCTCGTGCTTGCCGGTGGCGGGATCAAACCGCTGAAGCGGACCCTCTTCCCGGTCATAGATCCCAAAGTTCGCGATGAGAATACGGCCTTGGGGGTCCATATTGATACCGTTGGGGGCCCCACCCTTTGGTCCCAGCCTCTTGAAGGACCCGTCCGAGAAGATTTCGGCGACGGCGCACTGGTGGTCGCTAGCGAAGATTCGCCCCTCCTTGGACACCACCACGTCTTCGGGGCGGTCTATGCCAATCGCGATCTTGGTGAAGGCCTCTGCTGGGATGGGATTTAGGGGCATTGTCGTTTCCTCGGGGCTTTTTCTAACAGTGCCTGGGGCCTCGAAACGGCGCAAGCCTTGCCCGACGCTACTGACCCCGCTAAAGCCGAGGTCGAACTCTCACCCTATGAGGCGCCCATGAGCCCGCTCGGTATCATCATCCCATTCTTCATCGTCATGCTGGCGCTGAACTGGAAGGACTTTGGCCGCCTCGACTAGGCCAAAGCCTATGAGCAGCCGTGGCGCGGCCCTGATCACCGGCGGCTCGCGTCGTATCGGACGAACTCTGGTCCGCGCCTGCGCCAGCCTCGGCTTTGATGTGGCAATCCATTGCCGCCTTGCTGATGACGACGCCCACGCCGCCGCCGCTGAAGTGCGGGGCCTGGGCCGCAAAGCGACCCTCCTCATCGCTGACCTGCGCCACGAAGCCGAGATCGCCCCTCTGGTGGGCCTCGCTGAAGCCGAACTCGGTCCCGTCACTCTGCTGGTCAATTCCGCTTCGGTCTTCGAGGACGAGACGTTTGCAGACATGAATCGCGCCTCCTGGGATCTCCATATGGAGACCAATCTGCGCGCGCCCCTGGTCCTGGCCCAGGCCTTTGCCCGACGCCTGCCCGCTGACCGGCACGGCATGATCCTCAACCTGCTGGACCAAAGGGTGATGAATCCGAGCCCTGCCTTCTTCAGCTACGCCCTGTCCAAGAGCGCCCTATGGGACGCCACCCGCATGCTGGCTAAGGACCTCGCACCCCGGATTCGGGTGAACGCTGTCGGCCCAGGGCCGGTCCTGCGGTCGATCCATCAGACCGAGCAAGACTTCGCCGACGAAGCCGCCGCCACGCCCCTCCAGCGGGCAGTCGATCCTGAAGAGATCGCCCAGGCCATGATCTATTTCATCGACGCGCCATCGGTCACCGGACAGATGCTGATCGTCGACGCCGGCCAACACCTGTCTTGAGGACCCCATGGCCCAGACCCCAGACCCCGCCGAAAGCACCGAAGCCGCTAACCCCGGCCGGATCGTCATGACCAAGATCTTCGTTACCGGCCTCAAGGTCGAAGCCCAAATCGGCGTCTACGCCCATGAAAAGGGCCGAGCCCAGCCCTTGATCATCGATGCGGAGCTCGACGTGGCCACCGCCGCCTTCAACCGTCTGGCTGACACGGTGAACTATGAAATGGTCGGCCAGGCCGCCCATGCCATTTTGGCCGAGGGCCATATCGGCCTCGTCGAAACCTTCGCTGAACGCCTCGCCCGCGCCTGCCTGTCAGACCCCAAGGTCCTGCGCGCCCGGGTGCGGGTGGAAAAACCCATGGCACTTGCCCCCCACGCCCAATCGGCGGGGGTGGAGATTACGGTTGTGCGAGGGTAGGCCCTCTGCCCAGCCGACGCAGACTAGACAGTCGGAGACCTATCGCAACGACGCCATAATCGCCGCGTTCGGAGCTATGGCGTTTTCAACGAGGCTGCTCCAGACAGCGGTGACCGCATCCGATCCCTTCTCATGACGGATACCCAGGTTGCCCCTCATTTCAATCGCAATGCGAACTGACTCAGCCTGGGCGCGGCGCATGATTTCCCCCGGCCCCCAATCAACGTCACGCTTGGCGAACTGGGCTGGGGCGAAGAAGAAGGCGTGAGGTATGGCTGGCTGCTCCGGCCGATAGCGGCCGGCACCCCAATGGGTCGCGCCAACAGCGCAGCTCAGCTTTAGCTGAGCGCCGAATTGCCCGTGAATGGCACTGACGACCTCACCCGCGCCGGACATGTCGACGAAGGCGGTCGCTTTTGTCGGATCCATGGCGGCGATTGCGTCATAGGTCACCACCTCATCGCAGGTCCCGAGGCTTTCTACGAAACCGACATTGCCTGGGGAGGTCAGGCCCACAACCCGGGGTCGACCCTCGCCGTGTCGTGACAGCAGGTTCGTCAGGCCAAGACCCGTCTTGGACGAGGCGCTACCGACCAGCACCTGCCGCGCGCCGAAGAAGGCGTTGTCCACCAGATAGTCGTAGAGAACATAGGAGGTCGAAAAGAGTGGGAAGAGCACACACCGCGCGTCTTCCATAGCGGTCAGAGCGACCGGATCGCCGCTTGTGCGTTGATAGTTGTTGTAGAGCGCCGGGAGTTCGGACCGGTGGGCGGCGGCATCCGAAAAGGATCGGTCCGTTACTGTCGCCGGGCGCATGACTAGGTGGCTGGCCATGGGCAGAAAGCCCCAGATGCGCTCACCCACGGCTATGCCCGGAGCCTGCGAAGCGACAACGTCGGCAAATCCCCAGACAGGGACAATTCCCCAGGGCTCTTCAGCCGGAAAGAACTTCCAGTATCCGATCATGTCGCCGGATAGGGCGTAGCTGACATTGTTCGCCGTCATGGCGAATTTGTCGATGGCCACAAGGATCTCGCCGTCCCCCAGGTCCGGCGTGTCGAGGGAAACGACCCGGGTTTCAGCAAACGAGGCCCGACGGACCTGAACCTGGGTAATCATGTGGTCAACTCCGATTGGGGGCGCCGCGGGCGCAGGGACAGAATGAGGAAGATAAGGCTCAACACCAGAAATACGGTGTGGCCATAGTGGCCTGGCGGATGATGGTCGCCATGGGCGCCTTTCCAGAACCAGGCGGAATAGGAGCTCAAGGACTGCAAGAGGATCATCAAGAGCAAGACCAAGGGTACAAGGGATTGGTACCTCAAGGCGATGATCAAGATGAGGATCCCGAATGGAATCTGTATCGCGCCATTCCAGGCGAACAGGGAGATTATGACGTCTGCGCGGGTCGTCAGGTCTATGTGGGCGATGACCCCGGCGCCGCCGTCGGGCAGGAAGTAATGGATCATGCCCGGACCGATGGTTAGCACCGCTGAGAGGCACAGAAACAAGGCGGCAAAGTGTGAGCCGCGATAGTCGGCATTGGTGCTAGGGGGTAGCAGAGCCATGGGGTCGGTCTCCTTAATTCACATCAAGAAAAGCAATGATGTGGGCGAGCAGTTCCTCCGGCGCGTCTTCCTGGATGAAGTGGTTCGCCGTGGGAATGTTGTGGTGCTTTTGGCCCGCTGCGCCAGGAATATGGGCCTGGGCCCGCTTGTCCCATCCATTGGAGACTGGATCGAGATCTCCGAACAGCGTGAGAAATGGGCGGTCGAAGGTCGCCAGCTTCGCCCAGGCCTCGCGGTTCAATGGGGCACCCGGATTGTCGGTCTGTACAGCGATCAGGACGGGGAACTGGATGATCCCGGCTTCATAGTCTGACGATGGGAACGGCGCATGATAGGCGGCCAGCTCGCCCTCGGTCAGCTTGCGCTGCATGCCGCCTTCCAACATCTGCCACGGAAAGACTGTAGCTTCGCGCATCATGCCGACCCACATCTTCATGAAGTCACTTTCGCCCTCGCCCAGCGGCAGGCCGGTATTGGAGGTGATCACCCGGGCGAAGCGCTCGGGGTGCTGTGCCGCAAGATAAAGGCCGATCGTGCCGCCCCAGTCCTGGCAGAACAGGGTGATGTCCGTGAGATTCATCTGGATGAGCCATTTACCCATCCAGTCATAGTGCCGCGCTAGGGTGTAATCGGTCTTCGCCGCAGGCTTGTCAGAGCGTCCGCACCCGACGAGATCAACAGCGATAACCCGTCGCCCGGTCGCGAGCAGTCCAGGGATCATGTGGCGATAGAGGTAGGCCCAGGTCGGATTGCCATGCATCAACAGGATCGGGGCCGCGTCGCGCGGACCTTCGTCGATGCAATGAATGCGGACCTCGGTCCCGTCATCGTCCTGGACGGTCATATAGTGTGGTGCCCAGGGAAAATCAGGCAGGTTTTCGAAGCAATCGTCGGGAGTCCGCAGAATTTTCATGGATCTACTCTGGTCTGAAGGTCGCGCCGAAACGTCGAATATATTGACAGTATCTATGTCATTATATGATGCGATAATGCTTGGCAACGGGAGCTGCCAGCGAGATGGGAAGATAGCCCCCCAGCAGCCTTGGATGCTTAGATGGACAGCAGCCGACTCACGGCGGCGACGATCGCCTGCTGGCTGAGGTCAGCGCTCAGGCCCTGCGCGCGACGCAATCGGAGCCAGCCCTCCATGGAGGTCAGAAGTTCGACCGCCGCAGCAACCTCGGGCCGTTCTCCCACCTCCGGCAAACAGCCGAGGAGTTGGCGGCGCTGTTGTGTCGCGAATTGCGCCCTGGCGCGTTGGAGCGTCGGTGAGGTGTGAAGGCGCGTTTCGCCCGAGAGATAATACGGGGTGATCTGCTCGAATATACCTGCCCTGGCCTCGACCAGTTGCTCAATCCTTTGCGCCAGGGGCCCATCCCAAGACGTTTGCAACAGCAGCGGCTGCACCAAAGAGGTGAGCTGGGTGTTCATTTCCTCAAACAGCGATTCCATGTCCTGGAAGTGCCGGAAAACAGTGCGATCTCCGACTTTGGCATACTGGGCCACATCATCAGCTGTCGGGCTTAGATTTCCCGCGCGAATGAGGTCGAACAAGGCGGCTGTGATCCTCCCGCGGGTCACGCGCCCCCGCTCCATTCGCCCATCCAGTTCCGGCGGCGGAGCGCGCCGGGCGCGGGGGGGTGGCGGCTTGGCTGAATCCGAAGTCATAGCCTGCGGATACGGGCTGTCCCCAGGCTATGCAAGGGGCCCCGCCGCCCAGTCAGCGGGGGTGGGGATTATGCGTATGAGGGGGCAAGCGCCCAAACATGACACCGAATTAAGCTAGATATCCTGCGAAAAGCCCCCACATTCTGAGGGACTATTTCAAAGGAGGCCGCATTGAGCGACCAGACCACCCATAATCCCCTGCCCGTCGCCGTCGAGGACAAGACGCTGACAGTGGTGACCTATGCCCTGTTCCTGGGGGCATTCATCTCCGGAGGGGCGACGGCGATCATTGGGGTGATCATCGCCTATGCCAATCGCAGCACGGCAACGGCGCGGGCCCTGTCGCACTATACCTTCCTGATCCGCACCTTCTGGATCGGGTGCGCTGTCATGCTGGTTGCGGGGGCCATGTTCTTCTGGGGTGCCATTCTCAGCATCATCCTGATCGGCATTCCCATTCTCATGCTGGCTAAGCTGACCTTGGCGCTCAGCTCGATCTGGTATGGCCTTCGCTGCGTGGTCGGCTTGGTCAAAGCCCTGCAAGATGAGGCCTACCCGACACCTCAGAACTATATTCTTTAAGCCAGACGGGGTGAGGTCACCCTCACCCCCAATTCCGGCCTAGGCCAGGACCAGTTGGCGGCGCACCAGCTTGGCGTAGTCGTTCATCAGACCCAAGGACAGGGCACCTGGGGTGAAGGTGTATTCGCCGATCTGCGAGACCGGGGTCACCTCGGCCGCGGTACCCACCACGAAGCATTCGGTGAAGGTCGCCAGTTCCTCAGGCATGATGTGGCGCTCGGTCACGGTCACGCCCTGGCTGCGGGCCAGTTCGATCACCGACTGACGGGTGATCCCGTTCAGGAAGCAGTCGGGGGTCGGGGTGTGGAGGGCGCCGTCCTTGACGAAGAAGACGTTGGAGCCAGTGGATTCGGCCACATAGCCCCGATAGTCGAGCATCATGGCGTCGGTATAGCCGTCCTTCTCCGCCGCATGCTTAGAGATAGTGCAGATCATGTAGAGGCCTGTGGCCTTGGCATGGACTGGTTCGGTCTCTGGCGACGGACGCTTGTACTTGGCCCAGCACATACGAATGCCCTTGGCCTTTTCCTCTGGCTTGAAATAGTCGGGCCAGTCCCACACGGCTATGGCCACGTGGATCTTGGTGTTCTGGGCGCTGACGCCGATCATTTCCGTGCCCCTCCACGCGATAGGGCGCAGATAGGCGTCGTTTAGGCCATTCTTCGCGCAGGTGTCCTTGCAGGCCTGATCTATCTGGGCGACGGTGAAAGGGATTTCGAAATCCAAGTATTCCGCCGATTTGAACAACCGCTCAGTATGGGCCGTCAGCTTGAAGATCTCTCCGCCGTACATGCGCTCGCCTTCAAACACCGCAGAGGCATAGTGCAAGCCATGGGTCAATACGTGCACCTTCGCCTCGCGCCAGGCAACAAACTGGCCGTCCAGCCAGATCCAACCGTCGCGATCATCGAAGGGAACGAGAGCCATGGGGAAAGTTCCTCCTTTCAAGGAAAACCCCTTACAGACCTCCCGGCGCGCCGCGTCAAACATTTTGGAGCCTTCGCCGCATGTCGATGACCTCCAGCTATGCCGCCGACCGCCACCTCCTGGTGGTGGATGACGATGACCGCATTCGCCAACTCTTGAAAGAATACCTGTCTCGGGCCGGCTTTCGGGTCTCGGCGGCTTCGGGCGGGGCGGCGGCGCGGGGCCTGATGGAGGCCTTGGATTTCGACCTGGCGGTCTTTGATGTGATGATGCCCGGCGAAGATGGTTTTTCCCTCACCCGGTGGCTGCGCGACCGCAAGGGCGCTGCGGGTCGAACGCCCGTCCTGATGCTCACCGCCCGGGGCGAACCCAGTGATCGGATCGAGGGCTTGAAGCTCGGCGCCGATGACTATCTGGCCAAGCCGTTTGAGCCTGAGGAATTACTGCTGCGGATCGAGGCCATATTGCGCCGCTCTGACGCACGTCCGACCTTGGCCGTAGCTGGGCCTGTTGTCCTTGGGGCCTGTCGTTATGATCTTGAGCGGGGAGAACTCACCAAGGATGGAGCTGTCATCCGTCTGACCGAAGCCGAGGTCGCCCTCCTGCGCCGCCTCGCCCGTAGCCCCCACGAGCCCGTGGAACGCATGGAGTTAGCCAAGGAGACCGTCGACGCCTCTGGTCGGGCGGTGGATATCCAGGTGACCCGCCTACGCCGCAAGATCGAAGCCGATCCGAAGATCCCGCGCTATCTGCAGACGGTGCGAGGCGTCGGCTATTTGCTGGCACCCGACTAATGCGCCTTCGGATCTTTTCATCGGCAGGTTGGCAGAGGCTGATCAAGCGCAGCCTGCCCACCACGCTGTTCGGGCGAAGCCTGCTGATCATAGTCCTACCGGTCGCGATCATGCAGATCGCGGTAACCTGGGTATTTTTCGATGCCCATTGGCAGACGGTGACGAGCCGCCTGTCAGAAGGTTTGGCTGGCGATGTGGCTTGGGCTGTGGAGAGCTATCACGACGACCCCAGCCCTGCGGCCCTGGCCAAACTGACGGACCGAGCCGAACGGTCCATGAGCCTGTCTATCGCCCTGCAGCCGGGGCGCACCCTACCGGAGGCGCGTCACCACAATCCCTTCGCTGTGGTCGATCGGGTGTTGGAGAAGGCCCTGGCCGCCCGCCTAGATGCCCCCTTCTGGTTCGATACCACGCGCTATCCCGCCTATGTGGACATCCGCGTTCAAACCGCCAATGGCGTCATGCGGTTTTTGGCACCCCGGGAAAGGGCGGTGGCCACCCAGGGACATATTTTCGTCCTTTGGATGACTGTGGCGACCCTGCTGCTCACGGCCATATCCATTCTCTTCATCCGCAATCAGGTGCGGGCCATTGAGCGACTGGCCACCGCCGCCGACGACTTTGGCCGGGGGATCGACTCCCCAGCCTTCAAGCCCCACGGAGCCCGAGAAGTTCGACAGGCAGCCCGGGCCTTCCTGGCCATGAAGTCGCGGATACAACGCCATATCGACCAGCGGACCGCCCTGTTGGCCTCTGTCAGCCACGACCTGCGCACGCCGCTGACCCGATTGAAACTCGAATTGGCCCTGGCTGAACCCAATAGCCGCACCGTCGAGATGAAGCGCGACCTCTCCGAAATGGAGCACATGATCGACGAATACCTAGCCTTTGCCCGAGGCGAGGGTGGTGAGATCGTCGAGTCCTTAAACCTTAGCCAGCTGATCGCCGATGTCGAACAAGGGGCAAGGCGCGCCGGCGTTGAGGCTCAGGTTTCTGTGGACGACACCCTACAGGTCCAAGTTCGTCCCAACGCCCTGAAGCGTGCCCTATCGAACCTGATCATGAACGCGGCGGCGTTTGGTGATCGCGTCCACATCGCCGCCGCCGCCCTGCCCGAGGGCTGGGTCGAGATTGTCGTGGAAGACAATGGCCCAGGCATAGCGCCCGAACGCTATGAAGACGCTTTCAAGGCCTTTAATCGCCTCGATGAGTCCCGCAACCAGAACGAAAAGGGCGTCGGCCTAGGCCTTGCCATTGCCCGCGATGTGGCCCGCGCCCATGGGGGAGACATTGTCTTGGCGCGCTCGGCCTTAGGGGGATTGAAGGCGACGGTTCGCCTGCCAGGTTCCATAGACACGCGTCTTTAGGTGCCGCAAAATCGCCATCGGTGGCGTTTAGTCTAACGATATCGCCCATTCTGCATTCAGATTCAGTGGACCCGACGACATGCTCAAGACCCTCGCACTGACCTCATTGATCGCTTCATTCGCGCTTCCAGCTATGGCCAGTCCTTCTGTCCAGGGCACCTGGCTTATTCAGGACAAGACCGCCAAGGTTCGCATTGCACCCTGCGGTCCGCGCCTGTGCGGCACGGTGGTCTGGATCAAGGATCGGGTCGACAAGACCACGGGCCAGCCACCTGTCGACGCAAAAAATCCGGATCCGAAACTGCGCAATCGCCCTATTCTCGGCCTTC
Organism: uncultured Alphaproteobacteria bacterium; assembly: GCA_937920085.1. Lineage (GTDB taxonomy): Bacteria > Pseudomonadota > Alphaproteobacteria > Caulobacterales > Caulobacteraceae > Phenylobacterium. Next base: position 86,115 of record CALETE010000081.1, read on the forward strand.
AATTGCTGCGCGACTTCACACCAGCCGGGGATAACAAATGGACCGGAGGCGCGATCTACGATCCCAATGTCGGCAAGACTTTTTCGTCGAAAATGACCCTGACGCCCAAGGGAGAACTCAAGGTCGAGGGCTGCGTGTCGGTGATCTGCCAGGGCCAGACCTGGTCGACGGCGGACTAGGCCATCGTAGGTTCCCCTAGTGCTTGGACACTTCGATCCGCCAGTCCGGGCCTGATGCCACCCCACGGACCTTGGCGTAGTCGCCTTGGTTCAGGGCCACGCTGACCTTCAGCAAGCTGTTGACGTACACCAGGGGCTGGCCGACCGGCACGCTGCCGAATGTGGTGACAAAGGGCGCCGTGACCTGATCAACCTGACGGTCGCCCTTGAATATCCTCACATCCACCAAATCACCGTCCTTGATGGATATCTGCTTGAGGAAGTCCTTAGGGATGTTCGACCAGACATTCCCGTACTGCACATCTAGCACAGGGATATTGCCTTGAATCTTTTGGCCAATCACCTGCGCCGGGGTGTAGTTGAGGCGAACCAGATTGGCCTTGGAAACCAGGGGCCCCACCTCTGACCAGGTAATCACGCCGCTTGCCAGTCGGGCACCCACATAGCCAAAGACGTCGCGGCCGAAGAAGGTGTTGCTCTCTTCAGAACCCTTAAGCCGATTGCGGGTCTCATCGATTTGCCGAACCTCATCAACCCCCTCAGCATCGCCGATCAGGGTGATCAGGCCGTTGTCCGGCAGCACATAGAACCGCCCTGCGCAGGTCCGAACCACCAAAGACTTACGCGCGGTGCCAACGCCAGGATCAACGACGGCGACAAATACAGTTGGCGCGCGCCAGTAGGGTGCTGTCTGATAGAGCCAGTAGGCACCGGTCCAGATGTCACCGGCGGGAACCTCGTGGGTAAGGTCCGTCACCAGCAGGGTCGGCGAAACCGAATAGGCGACGCCGCGCACTTCTGAAACGGCTCCGTCCTTGAGCCCAAAGTCCGTCATCAGGACCAGCGGACCTGAGACGCGGTCAGGAAGCGCGGCTCCACAGGTCTGAGCCGCCCCTGGCCCGGCCAAGGCTATGACCACCAGAGCCAAGCTTGTCGCCATCAATTTGCGCATGGTCGTCTCCTAAGGAATTGGCCTCTAGCCGCCGAGTTCCACAGATCTGCGGGTCGCAGCCACGACGGCATCGCGCAGTAGGGGCTCCAGGCCACCCTCGCCCATCAGCACCTTAAGTGCAGCCTCGGTTGTGCCATTGGGCGAGGTGACCTGGCGGCGCAGGGCGGCGGGGTCTTCGCCCGATTGGGCCAGCAGGGCCGCAGCACCGATCATGGTCGCCCGCGCCAGATCACGAGACGCCTCTGCGGAAAGGCCCGCTGACACACCTCCAGCTTCCAGGGCCTCAACAAAGGCATAGAAATAGGCGGGAGCCGATCCAGAAACCCCGGTGGCGGCATGCAATAGATCTTCGACCTCAAGGTCGACCACAATCCCGACGGGGGCAAAAAGTGCATGAGCCCGAGCCCGAGCCTCAGGGACTGAGGCATAGATGCTGGCCACGCCCTGACCGATGGCTGCGGCCGTGGTGGGCATGACCCGGGCCACGCGCCGCCCCCCAAAGGCCGCGGAAATGTCGGCAGACCTCACCCCCGCCGCCACAGAAACCACGATAGCGTCCTGCGCCAGATGCTCGCTGACCTCTTCGGCTGTCTCGTGCCAGATCTGGGGCTTTACGGCGAGCAGCACAGTCTTAGCAGCGGATAGGTCGGCGAGGGGAGGATTGAGCTTGGCACCAAGCTTTCCCACAGCCTCAGCGACGGTCGTAATGTACGGATCACGAATGATCAGATCCTTGGGCGCAAAAGCCCCAATGCGGCGCCAGCCCTCGATGAGCGCTCCGCCCATTCGGCCTGCACCAAGCATCAGAATGGGCGTGACAGTCATTGGAAACTCAGATGCGCCCTAGGCTTCGCCAACCGTATCGAACATACAGGCTTCGATTGCCTGGGAGGGCGTCTTGCCACCCTGTGTCAGGAAATCAAAGGCCGGATAGAAACGATCGGCCGCCTCCATAGCCACATCGATCATGGCCGCAGCCTGGGCAAGGCTTGGACGCTCCCCACCGGTCAAGGCCATGGCGTGGCGGAAAACGATCTCGCCGTCATCCCACACCTCGAAATGCCCAAGCCAGACCCGCTGATTGATCGTCGAAGCCAGCTCAAAGGCCGCTGGCCTTTGTTTTGGCTTCACTTGAAGGTCCACAGACAGGCAAAGCTGCAGACAGTCGGCTTCTGGTCGCCAGGCGAACCAGAGCTCGAAGTCCTTCCAGTCGCCCGACAAGGTAAAGGCAAGGTCGCCCTCTTCCGTCCGATCAAACTGCAGATTCTCGGCCTGAAGGACATGCTCGACCACATCCAAAGGATCGTGGGCCAGGATGAAGTCGTCGTCGGAAAGGGGGGTTTCCATAAGACCGCGGGTCTCCTCGCAAGGGGCGTGGGGTTTCCCACGAATCACCGTGCGATGGTGAAAGTAATCTGCTTCGTTGACGCTTTGTCACCGGCTTCTTGCATCAAGCGAGCCACAAACGCGTATTTAGCGGTGGGTCAGTCGACCTTAGGGGCCTTCTTAGCTGCCGATTTGGCGGGTGCCTGGGCAGCCTTAAGCTCAGCGACTTCAGCACGTAGCGCGGCAAGCTCGGCCTTGAGGGCATCAAAGTCTTCGCGGCGAATCAGATCGAGCTCGGCCGCCATGCGGTCGGCCTGGGCCCGGAAGGCTGACTTAGCCTCTTCGCCAGCGCTCTGTGCCAGGCCCATAGCTGCATTGGTCAGCTTGGCCACTTCGTCTAAAAAGGGGTTCTGTGTTTGCATCTGTCTAATATGGCCCTTCGGGGGATGAATGCGAGAGGGTTCTCGTCTAAAGCGCATAGCATCGTGTGGATGGAGAGTGATTGGTGGCCCTGCCCTATCCTGTGATCAACCCTGTCCTGGTCAATATCGGGCCCCTGCCAATCCGCTGGTATGCTCTTGCCTATATCTCTGGGATCCTCCTTGGATGGCGGTACATCCTCGACCTCCTGAAAACAGAATCCCTATGGGGCGCGCGCAAGCCCCTGCTTACCTCGGTTAAGCTCGATGACCTGATCCTCTGGATCACCTTGGGAATCATTATCGGAGGTCGGATCGGTCACGTTGTCTTTTATACCCCCGAGATCCTGATCGCTGACCCCCTAGAGATTTTTATGGTCTGGCATGGGGGCATGAGTTTCCACGGCGGGACCCTGGGCGTCCTGATCGCCACCATGGCGTTCGCCCGGCTGAATAAGCTCGACCTTTACGAAATGGGCGATCTGATCTGCGCCGCCGCGCCCCTCGGCCTGTTATTTGGGCGCTTGGCAAACTTCATCAAGCCAGAGCTCTGGGGTCGGGTCACCGATGTTCCATGGGCTATGGTCTTTCCAGGTGCCGGCCCCTTACCCCGGCATCCCAGCCAGCTCTACGAGGCGGCCCTGGAAGGTGTGGTCCTGTTCATGATCCTGCGTTTAGGGACCCATGGTGCCAGGCTCTTGCACAAGCGTGGCGTGATCGCGGGGCTGTTCTTCCTGGGCTATGGCCTGATCCGGGTCGCGCTCGAAAATGTCCGACAGCCTGATGTGGGCATGCCCAACTTCCCATTTGGTCTCACCATGGGCATGATCCTCAGCCTGCCCATGATTTTTGGTGGTGCCTGGCTTATTTGGCGCGGCCTGACGGAAGATGCCCCAGCGACGCCCCATGGCCCTGCTTGATCGCCTTAGGGCGCTCATAGGGGCTGCAGGCCCGTTGAGCGTCCCGCAATATATGGAGCTGTGCCTCCACGACCCCATTGACGGCTATTACGCCACGCGACCTGCCCTCGGTGACACTGGCGACTTCATCACTGCCCCGCTGGTTAGCCAGATGTTCGGCGAGATTATCGGCGTTTGGCTGATCGAAACCTGGCGTCGTTTGGGCAGGCCAGCGACCTTCCGGCTTGTGGAAATGGGGCCAGGGGATGGCACCCTGATGCTCGACATCCAGCGCACGGTCAAACACGAACCGGCCTTTGGAGCCGCTCAGGATGTCTGGCTAGTGGAAACGTCGGTACCTCTTAAATCCCTGCAAGAGGACAAGCTGGGCGACCAAGTACGATGGGTGAAGACCCTGGCGGAGGTCCCGAGCGGTGCCCCTATCCTATTGGTCGCCAATGAGCTCCTGGACTGCCTGCCCGCCCGCCAGTTTGTTCGCACAGCCGCCGGCTGGTCTGAGCGTGGAATAGGGCTGGATGACGACGGCAACCTTGCCTTTGGCCTGATGGGATCCTTGCCAGCCCGCGCCTTTCCGGAGGCACCGGCCGGAACGGTGGTTGAATCCTCTGCCGCCCAGGAAAATCTGGCTCGCGCCATCGCCCAACGCATTACTTCCGACGGCGGCGCGGCCCTGATGATCGACTATGGCAGATCAGAGCCAGGGTTTGGCGACACGCTCCAGGCCCTGTCTAAGCACCAGAAGGTTTCACCCCTCGCGGATCCTGGCGCAGCGGACCTCACTGTTCACGCTGACTTCCCCGCCATCCTTCGTACGGCGGCCGGTGAAGGTCTTTCGGCGCTGCCGATTCTGACCCAGGCCGCCTACTTGCTGAAACTGGGCGTTGTCGAAAGAGCCGAAGCCTTGGCAGCTGCCCGTCCCGACAGATTTGAAATCCTGGAGCGTCAATTGAACCGCTTGATATCGCCCACCGAAATGGGCGACCTTTTCAAAGTGGTCTGCCTTGCGCAATCAGGCCTGACGCCTCCCGCCTTTGAGACACCCTGATGCTGCCGGTTTTGACCTCCGCACTGCTAGACCTGCCTGGGGTCCGTCACGGCTTTTTCACCCGGCAAGGCGGGGTCTCTCAGGGGATCTATGCGGGCTTGAATGTCGGCCAAGGGTCCGGGGATCGTCCTGAAGACGTGGCAGAAAATCGTCGGCTGGCGGCGGATCACTTCGGCCTGCCGGTGACGGCACTTTCCACAGCCTATCAAATCCATTCCAGCAAGGCCCTGATTGCGGACTCCGCCTGGGGACACCTCCGCCCGGAAGGCGACGCCGTGGTGACCGGGACGCCGGGCCTGCTCTGCGGTGCCCTGGCAGCGGACTGTGCGCCAATCCTTTTGGCCGACCCCAATGCCCGAATCGTCGCCGCCGCCCATGCAGGCTGGAAGGGCGCGCTGTCAGGGATCGCCGAGGCCACGGTCGAAGCCATGGTTCAAAAGGGTGCGAGACCTGCAAATATCGTCGCTGTGGTCGGCCCCTGTATCGGCCAGGACTCTTACGAGGTGGGGCTTGAGTTCGAGGCGCAATTTATTGCTGACGAGCCTGCCAATAGTGCGTTTTTCAAACCCGGTGAGTCGCCTGAAAAACGCTATTTTGACCTGCCTGGGTTTGTGCTGTTCAGACTTCAACGTATAGGTGTTGAGACCTGCGCCTGGATAGGGGCGGATACCTGCGCAGACGCCCAACGGTTTTATTCCAACCGGCGTGCCTTCCGTAGCGGCGAACCGGATTTTGGCCGACTCCTTTCGGCTATTACGCTTGTTTGAGGTGCTAGGACTTGCCCCTCAGCAAAGGGCTGCTACAAGCCGCGCCATCTGGTGATCTCTAGACCTCGAGGGTTCCATGAAGCTGCTGGCTGGCAACTCCAACCGCACCCTGGCTGAGGCTGTCGCCTCTCATTTGGATCTTCCCCTCACCCGGGCCCAAGTAAAACGCTTCGCTGACAACGAGGTCTTCGTCACCATTGACGAAAATGTCCGCGGCGAGGACGTGTTCGTCATTCAGTCCACCAGCTATCCGGCCAATGACAACCTGATGGAACTGCTGATCTGCATCGATGCTCTCAAGCGAGCCTCGGCGCGGCGTATCACGGCCGTCATGCCCTATTTCGGCTATGCCCGTCAGGACCGTAAGACCGGCGGACGGACACCGATCTCTGCCAAGCTCGTAGCGAACTTGATTACGCGGGCTGGTGCCCACCGGGTTCTGACCATGGATCTGCACTCCGGACAGATCCAAGGCTTCTTCGATATTCCTACCGACAACCTTGCGGCAACGCCCCTGGTGGCCAGCGACATCAAGGCCCACTATCAGAATACCAGCGAGCTGCTGATCGTTTCTCCCGATGTCGGCGGCGTTGTCCGCGCCCTGGCCGTAGCCAGCCGCCTGAACGCAGACCTTGCCATCGTCGACAAGCGCCGTTCAGGCCCTGGCAAGAGCGAGGTGGCAAATATCATCGGTGATGTCGAGGGACGGCGGTTGATCCTGTTCGATGACATCGTCGACTCCGCTGGGACCCTCTGCAACGCAGCCAAGGCGCTGATGGACGCGGGAGCCGTCGAGGTTTCGGCCTATGTCACCCACGGCGTGCTATCGGGCGCTGCCCATGAACGGGTGGCCAACTCCGTCCTGAAAGAACTGGTGATCACCGACTCAATTGAGGCGTCAGATCTGGTCGCCAAGTCCAGCAAGATCCGTCAGGTGAGCTGCGATACGCTTATCGGTGAAGCCATCCGGCGAATCGCAAACGAAGAATCGGTCTCAAAACTGTTCGATTGAGCCGTATGCGGCCCTAGTTTTGACATGGGTCTGGGGCAGGTAGCAGGGGATTCCGTACCAGATCGAACTGGTCTAGGAATACGCCCTTGTCCGAGACTGTCTGCCGCCGTGGCAGACCCAGATCAAACGGGATACCCGTCTAGATGCGCAGATTTCTGAAGGCATGGAGCCTTAAGCCCGCCGCACTCGCCCTTGTTTTTCTGGCAGGCTGTGCGTCAGAACCGCCCGCGCCCCTGCCTGTCGCCCCATCTCCTCCGCCCCCAGTCGTCCGGCTTGCTCCGGCCATTCTTGAGCAGGCCAGTGCTTATCGGGCCTACATGGACCGTGCCACTTCCGTAAACGGAAACTTCCAGTCCGCAGATGATATCGCCAATACGCTGCAGTCGACCGATGCTTTCGAGCCGACCGCCCTGGTCCGCGGTGCCATGGCCTATGGCGCGATCGCAGCCCTGCAGGACCCCGCGTTTGTTGCTGGTATTCGCAGCTTTGGCAGCGGTGCCGAACAGAGACGCCAAATTGCCTATGAAATTCTGCGCAACCCAACCTATGTCTTGGGACTGCCTGGATCAGCGTCCGCCCGTGCGCTTGTTACCCAGGCCCTGAATACCGACGGCCTGGCCCTCTATAACGCCGGAAAGGCCGTCAAACAGTCAGCCTATGACCTGCAAAAACAACCCTGGTCTAAGGTCGAGGTCACCAATCGGGACGGGCGTCTGGCGAGGGCAAAGACATTGTCCTCCGCCCTGCCCCCTGGCGAGGCCGCCGTCACAGCCCGCCTGGAGCAGGCCTCTACCGGCACCTTAAATCTGGGCCTGACGCCCTCGGTAACGCCGGGCACCACGACAGAGGTCATTGTTCGCAGCTTGGCCGTGGCTGCCTTAGCTGTTCTCAATCAGGCCGATGCAGAAAACATGCCGTCCATCGATGCGGTCATGTCCGACCAGAGTGTTGGCTTCTGCATGACAATGGCCAAGCTCAATCTCTATCAGTGCCTCGCCGTCGCGCGCCCAAATTACGAGGATATCTTTTGCCTGGGCCAGCATGTGATGATGGACACCGGTCGCTGCATCATCAAAGCCTCCGGCCAGGAAGAGCCCTATGAGGCGAAGTTCGTCCCCATTGTGCGTGCCGACATCGGCTATAACCTCCCAAAGAAGCCTGTTCGGAAGAAGAGTTCGAAGAGTCGTTAAGAGTCCTCGATTGCGCCCGTTGCCATCTGCGTAGGTTTTGTGTATCAACCGCCACCTTTCGGCCCAATCGGGTCGTCCGCCGCCGCGCGTGACATTCGCGCGGCGACTTCGTTTTGAGGCAAGGCCATGGCCGATATCATTTTGAACGTTGAAGTCCGCGATCGTACCGGCACGGGTGGTGCTCGCGAAACCCGCCGCGCCGGCAGGGTCCCAGGCGTGCTTTATGGCGGTGCCAAGGATCCCGTGGCGATTTCCGTCAAGGAAAACGAGTTCCGCAAGGCGCTCCACACCGGCAAGCTGCTTGGCCACCTGGTGACCTTGAAGTACGGCGATGAGACCCAGCCGGTCATCGCCAAGGCTATCGACATGCATCCCGTGACCGATCAGCCTGTCCACTTTGACCTCTATCGGGTTGATGAGCACCAGCAGATTAAGATCTCTGTCCCAGTTCACTTTAAGAACCAGGAAGCATCGCCAGGCCTGAAGCGCGGTGGCACGCTGAACATCGTGCGTCACGATATCGAACTGAACTGCCCGGCTGATCACATTCCGGAAGACGTGATTTTCGACCTGACCGGCCTGGATATCGGCGACGCGATCCGCGTGTCATCCTTTACCCTGCCTGCCGGAATCAGCGCTGCGCTTCCTGGGGATCTGGTTATCGCCACTGTTGCCGGATCTTCGGCATCGGCATCGGCGGCAGCCGGTGAAGGGAACGGCGACGCCTAATTCAGGCTTTGCCACCTCCAACCCCCGGAGGATAAAATGCTCATCCTTGCGGGACAGGGGAACCCCGGCGCGCGCTATGCTGGCAATCGCCACAACATCGGCTTCATGGCCGTGGACGCCATTGCGCGCCGGTGGGGCTTTGGGCCTGAAAAGTCCAAGTTCCAGGGCCTTGTCCGGGAGGGCGATATTCCAACGCCGAATGGAGACGTTCGCGCGCTAATCCTGAAGCCGCAGACCTATTACAACGACAGCGGTCAGGCTGTGGCTCAGGCCATGAAATTCTATAAGCTTGCACCGAAGGACGTGGTGCTCTTCTACGACGAGATCGATCTCGCCCCAGGTCGCTTCCGTATGAAGACCGGCGGCGGCGCGGCAGGCAATAACGGTGTCCGATCTGTCACAGCCCATATCACGGCTGAGTTTCGCAGGGCGCGGCTGGGCGTAGGGCACCCCGGCCACAAGGACAGGGTGCAAGGCCATGTCCTCTCAGATTTCCATAAGGTTGACCGTGACTGGCTTGCCGCCCTAATCAGCGCTGTGGCCGACGCGGCACCACTCTTGGCGGCAGGTGAGGACGAGCGTTATCAGACCGAGGTCCTACGCTTGGCTCCAGCAGAAAAGTCTGACCCGAAACAGGGAGGTATTTGAGCATATGCTACAGCTTCTCCTGGGTCCCTCGGTCATTTTTTCGATCCTTCTCTGTGTCCATGTGGTTCGGACACAGCAGCAGATGTACTGGCTTTGGATCATCCTCATGATCCCCTGGATTGGCGGTGTGATCTATCTGATCGCGGTGGTCATGCCGGAACTCTTCGGTGGCCGCACAGCCCGTCGGCTTGGCGAGGCGGCACGGGAAACCCTGGACCCAAATCGGGAGCATCGCGAAGCCAAGGCTGCCTATGCCGAGACTCCGACCGTGCGCAACCAATCGCGCCTGGCGGCGGCAGAAATGCAGTTGAGCCATTTTGCTGAAGCCGAACGTCTCTATGCCGAGGCCGCTCAAGGCGTGCATGCTGATGACCCGGTTCTGCTGCTAGGTCGCGCCAACGCTCTTTTGGAACTCAACCAGCCGGAACGGGCCCTGCAACGCCTCCAGAAGTTAAGCCAAGACCCCGAGGGGCGGACACCTAGCGCTTCATTGGCCCTTGGACGGGCCTATGAGGCCCTTGGGCGGGCATCGGAGGCCGAGGCGGCATATGACTGGGCAGCAGGTCGCTTGCCCGGCCTGGAGGGTCTGGGGCGCCAAGCGGCCTTCTTTGCTAAAACTGGTCGTAAGGCTCAGGCTCAGGAGTTGCTGGCGGAATTGGACCGTCGGCTTGCTAAGACCAATTCTCAATTCCGCAAGGAAGGTCGAAGGTGGCGCGATCTCGCCGCTGCGGCCATCAACGGTTAAACTCAAATTTGAACGGCTTGGGCGACCGCCTTGGCCCTGCACGAGGACACTGGATTTCTCATGGCCCTTAAAGTCGCCATCGTCGGACTGCCCAATGTTGGCAAGTCGACCCTGTTTAACGCCCTGACGCAGACCGCAGCGGCCCAGGCGGCGAATTATCCGTTCTGCACGATTGAGCCCAATGTTGGCGATGTCGCGGTTCCAGAATCCCGCCTGGACGATCTCGCGCGGGTGGCTGGGTCCAAGGAGATCCTGCCGGCACGAATTAATTTCGTCGACATTGCCGGCCTGGTACGGGGTGCCTCTAAGGGAGAGGGGCTAGGCAATCAGTTCTTGGCCAATATCCGCGACTGTGACGCTGTGGCTTTTGTGGCCCGGTGCTTCGAGGACGATGACATCACCCACGTGGAGGGTCGGGTCGACCCGATCTCTGATCTGGAAATCATTGAGACCGAACTTATGCTTGCAGATCTGGAAAGCCTGGAAAAGCGCGTGGTCAATTTGGATAAGCGGGCAAAGACCGGGGACAAGGACAGCGCCACAACCCTTAGCCTCGTAAATCTCGCCCTTGCAGAACTGCGCGAAGGCCGCCCGGCCCGGGTCGCCAAGCCACCAAAGGAAGACGCCAAGGCCTGGGAGATGCTGCAACTCCTGACCTCTAAGCCCGCCCTTTATGTCTGCAATGTCGATGAAGGTTCGGCGGCGACCGGAAATGGTCACTCCGAAAATGTCGCTGAGCGCGCCCGGCGAGATAACGCCAACAGCGTGGTGATTTCCGCCCAGATCGAAAGCGAGATCGCCATGCTCGATCCTGCCGAGCGTGGCGAGTTCCTAGAGACCCTGGGTCTTGCAGAGCCTGGTCTGAACAAGCTTATCCGGGAGGCCTATAAGCTCGTGGGTCTCCAGACCTATTTCACGGCCGGTCCCAAGGAAGCCCGGGCCTGGACCATCCCCGTGGGTGCGACCGCACCGCAGGCGGCGGGTGTCATTCATACGGACTTTGAAAAGGGCTTCATCCGCGCCGAAACCATCGCCTTTGAAGACTATGTGCGCCTCAATGGGGAAGCCGGTGCGCGAGAAGCCGGCAAGATGCGCTCTGAAGGCAAGGAGTACATCGTCCAGGACGGGGACGTGATGAACTTCAGGTTCAACGTCTGACCCCGCGTCCTGGCTCGTGAAAACAAAAAGGCCCCGGAGCAATCCGGGGCCTTTTCATTTGTGCAGGTCAATGCCGCCTAGTGGCTGACATTGGCCCAGATCCGGCGGTAGCTCGCATAGAGCAAGCCCGAGAAGATCAACAGATAGATCATGACCGCAAGACCAAAGGATTTACGCTCTTCCGTCTTAGGATCACTGACCCAGGTCAGGAAGGCAGCGACGTCCTTAGCCTGCTGTTCGACGGTGGACTTGGTGCCGTCGTCAAACGTCACCTTGTCCGGAGCCAGTGGCGGGGGCATGGCGATAAAGCCACCGATTGGCACCTTGTTCGGGTCCAGAGACCAAAAACCGCTCACGTCGCCCGGCATGTACGGATTGTAGTACTTGCCAGTGGGCACGGTCATGCCCTTTGGTGCTTCCTCATACCCTGTGAGAATGGAGTAGATATAGGCCGCCCCACCTTCGCGCGCCTTAGCGAGGTCCGACATATCAGGCGGCAGCGCGCCACCATTAGAGGCGCGGGCAGCCGGTTCATTCGGATAGGGGTTCGGGAAACGATCCGCTGAGGTCCCCGGACGCTTAATCACATCGCCGGTTTCAGAGTCGATATCGTTGATCTGATAGTCCTTGGCGATGGACTTCACAAAAGGGTTGTCATTGGGGTTCTTGAATTCGGGGTCGTAGAACGGCCCACCCTTCTGACCCAGATTGCGGAACGACATCAGGTTCATCGAGTGGCATGCAGAGCAAACCTCCCGGTAGACCTTGTATCCCCGCTGAAGCTGAGCCTGATCGAACTTGCCGAGCGGGCCTTCGAAGCTCCAGTGAACAGCCTTGGGCTCTTCTTGTGATGTGGCCGCGAGGGTGGGACCGCCGATGAAGGCGAGGCCCAGAGCCGCGAGAGCGAAACCTTTGCGCAGCATCGAGGCTTACCCTCTCTTTTCAGGCGAAGCCGCAGCACCGACCGGCGCATTGGCGGAATGTGACAGAACAGGTTCGCTGATCGATTCCGGCTGAGGTAGGGGACTCTCCGTGAGGCCCAAAACCGGCAGGATGACCAGGAAGTAAGCGAAGTAATAGGCCGTTGCGAGACGAGACAGCCAGACCACCGAGTTGAGGTCAGAGGCAGCCACCTGGAAGGTGGTCAGACCTGGGATGATCTTGTTGTCTGGCAATTGCCCACCACAGTATCCCAGGATCAACGTCACGATGACGAAGATGAAGAAATACAGCTTTGCCGTTGGCCGATAGCGCATGGAGCGCACCTTGGAGGTATCGAGCCAAGGCAGGAGGAAGAGCATGGCGATGGCGCCGCCCATGAAGATAACGCCCATCAGCTTGTCAGGCACAGCCCGCAGAATGGCGTAGAACGGCAGTAGGTACCATTCCGGAACGATGTGAGCCGGGGTCACCAGCGGGTTAGCCGGGACGTAGTTCACAGCGTCGCCCAGGGCGTTTGGATTGAAGAACACAAAGGCCGCGTACATCAGCAGGAAGACCGAAATCGCGAAGCCGTCCTTCACCGTGTAGTACGGATGGAAGGGGACAGTGTCTTCCTTGGACTTCACGTTCACGCCCGTGGGATTGTTGTTGCCTGGGACGTGCAGGGCCCAGATGTGAAGGCCGACAACGCCAGCAATCATGAAGGGCATCAGATAGTGCAATGAGAAGAAGCGATTGAGGGTGGGATCATCCACCGCAAAACCGCCCCAAAGCCACGTGGTGATGGCCGGACCGATCACCGGAATGGCCCCGATCAGGTTGGTAATAACCACCGCACCGTGGAAGCTCATCTGGCCCCAGGGCAGAACGTAACCCATGAAGGCGGTGATGATCATCAGCATGTAGATCACGCAGCCCAGCAACCACAGGACCTCACGGGGAGCCTTATAGGACCCGTAATACAGGCCGCGGAACATGTGCACATAGACCGCCAGGAAGAACATGGAGGCGCCGTTAGAGTGCATGTAGCGCACCAACCAGCCGTAGTTCACATCGCGCATGATGTGCTCAACGCTGGCAAAGGCCATGTCCACATGGGCCACGTAGTGCATGGCCAGGATGATACCTGTGACGATCTGAATGCCGAGGCAGACGGCAAGAATGCCGCCGAATGTGTACCAGTAGTTCAGGTTCTTGGGGGTCGGGAAGTCAACAAGACTGTCATAGCCAAGCCGGATGATCGGCAGCCGTTCGTCAAGCCACTTCTCAAAACCGTTTTTGGGTTCGTAGTTGGAATGTCCGCTCATGATCCTCAGCCCACCTTGACCTTGCTGTCCGACAGGAAGGTGTATTCGGGAACCGCCAAATTCTTAGGCGCGGGGCCCTTACGAATACGCCCTGAGGTGTCGTAGTGCGACCCGTGACAGGGGCAGAACCACCCGCCGTAATCACCGCCCCCGAAGGTCGGCACGCAGCCCAGGTGGGTGCAGGTGCCGATCAGGATCAGCCATTCGGCCTTGCCGGCCTTGTGACGCTCCTCGTCGGTTTGGGGATCGCGCAGATCCGCATGATTGTCTTTGATCGCCGAAGCGATTTCCTTGCCTGAGCGATGGCGAATGAAAAGCGGCTTTCCGCGCCACTTAATCACCACCTGCTGGCCCGTTTCGACCTTGCTCAGGTCAAACTCTACCGAGGCCAAGGCCAGGGTATCTGCCGCAGGGTTCATCTGATCGATGAACGGCCATGCAAGACCGCCGGCGGCGCCAACGGCGGCGACGGTTGCGGCAATGTGAATAAAATCACGCCGGTTGGGGTCTTCCCCTCCGGTGTGGTGTTCGGGAGTTGCGCCCACGACGGTGCTGGCCACCTTAAAACTACCCTTCAGCTGGGGCGAAAACACAGGTTCCCGCCCGACTTCGACCCAATCAGACTTCCAGCAGAGTTCTGGCGGAATTCCGGTTTAGGTCCCTCAGAACGCATTCTAGAGCCGACCCCGAGGTTTGGAAACGTTGTCGCCGCAAATTGCGACTCCTCGATTTCCCTGATTCGGTTTAGCCCCATACATCCCGTGGCTGGACCGCTTAGAATGCTGCTCGCGCTTTTTCAACCGGACATTCCGCAAAACCTTGGAGCGGCCCTCAGATTAGGGGCATGTTTGGGGGTAAATGTGCATGTGATCGAGCCCTGCGGCTTTCCGCTGTCGGACAAGGCCATCCGGAGAGCCGCCATGGACTATGGCGAACCGGCCGATGTTACCCGCCATGCGAGTTGGTCGGAGTTCGAAAAAGCCAAGCTGGGCCGAATCATTTTGTTCACCACCAAAGGCGCGGCGCCCCTGCACGATTTCAAGTTCGAGCCTGACGACGTTTTACTGTTTGGTCGTGAAAGTCTGGGGGTGCCTGAAGAGGTCCTTCAGGCTGCGGACGCCAGGGTGGTTATCCCGCTAAGTCCAGGTCGCCGGTCGTTCAATGTCACGGTATCGGCCGCCATTGGCCTCTCCGAGGCGTTGCGTCAGACACAGCTTTTCCCTAATCCCTTTGCCCCATGACAGATGCAGCAACTCTCGAAGGCTACAACATCCGGGCTCGCGCTTGGTTCGACTCCCTGAGGGATCGAATTGTCGCGGCCTTCGAAACCCTAGAGGACGAGGCGCCCAGCGATCTTTACCCCGGCGATCCGGGAAGATTTGAGCTTAAACCCTGGGATCGACCTGCTGGCGGTGGCGGCGTCATGGGCTTCATGCGCGGCGGCCGGTTTTTCGAAAAGTGTGGTGTCCACATCTCCCTGGTCCACGGGACCTTTACCCCGGAGATGGCGGCGACCATGCCGGGTGCCGACAAGGACCCCCGATTCACGGCCACTGGCATCAGTCTGATCGCCCACATGCACAATCCAAAGGTTCCCGCCGTTCACATGAACACGCGGTTCCTGGCCACCACGCAAAGCTGGTTTGGTGGCGGCGCAGATCTGACCCCGACGCTTGATGTGCAAAGGTCGCAAGAGGCACCCGACGCCCTCACCTTCCATGCAGCCCTTAAACAGGCCTGCGACAAGCATGACCCGACCTGGCATCCGAAATACAAAGCCAGATGCGACGAGTACTTCTTCCTACCCCATCGCAATGAACCGCGGGGGATCGGCGGGATTTTCTACGATCACCACAATTCCGGGGACTGGGAGAGAGACTTCCAATTTACCCAAGATGTGGGCGAGGCTTTCCTGGACGTCTATCCGCGCATTGCCCGCGGGCACATGCATGAAGCTTGGTCAGAGGCTGAAAAGGCCGAACAGCTGGTGCGCCGGGGTCGGTATGTTGAATTCAACCTGCTCTATGATCGTGGCACCATGTTCGGCCTCAAGACCGGTGGAAACATCGAGAGCATTCTAAGCTCCATGCCCCCATCGGTTGCCTGGCCCTAGGCAAGGTTCGCGGTCGTTTAGCCGTTTCGCGCCAGGAATTCCGCAATCCAGCCACCCACACGCGCCCGATCGTCCTGCGACTCATAAGATGCGAGGGCCGCTTCGGCTTGCGCGTCGGTGTACCGGGTCCCACGCCGCGTTTCGATCAGGGCCTTGGCATAGTCGGGTGTAAATTCAGGGTGTAATTGGATCGAAATGGCCGGCTGATCGCCATAGGCCAGCATGCCGAAGGGAGTGAAGTCATTGGCTGCGACAACCTGGGCGCCGGCGGGAAGGGTCACCACCTGATCCTGGTGCGAGGCGGGAACCCCAATTGTCGACGCCGTATCCATCCAAGAGTGGCGCGCTGCGACCTCATATTGATGGAGCCCAACGCCCCACCCCTTCGGAGACTTAATCACCTTGCCGCCAAAGGCCTCGGCCATGATCTGATGACCGAAACAGACACCCACCAAGGCCGCGCGCCCCTTGGCGGCCTGCAGGAAAACTTTGAGGGGGTCGATCCAGCTGTGCGGCTCATAAACCCCTGCTGAGGACCCTGTGACGATGTATGCGCGATGGTCCTCGACCTCGGTTGGATACGCCCCAGCCGCCACGTCATACGTCGTGTAGTCATGAGTTTCCGCCCCCAGCAGGGTTCGGAACATGGACGGGTAGTCGCCAAACTGATCAGCGATCTCCGCGGGTGGCCTTCCAGTTTCCAAAATGGCCAGCTTCATGCTGTATCCTTAAGGTTCGCAGCAACCGAAGTGAGTTTCCCAAGGGCGGCGGCGCGTCCCTCGACAAAATCGCCCTCGACCCACCAAGCTTCAACTTCGGCAAGCGCCTTGCCGATCAAGGGACCTCGTGGAATCCCCGCCGCAGCTGCATCGTCGCCATTGACCGGAAGCGATGGCGAAGACCAATCCGTGGCGAGAGCCAGGCAACTTTCCCAAACCTCCGCTCTCTCGGAAGGATAGGATGACGCCCAGGCTAGTTTTATCTGGTCCACAAATGTTCTGACCCCAAGCCGATAAAGGACCGCTCGCGCCTGTTTTGGGATCATATCAGCGCTGATCTCTAGGTAAGGTGGCGCGCTGGCAAGCAGCCTGTCCCTTTCGGCATTGGATAACCGCATCGTCTCTGTCACAGGCCGGACAACGGAAGGGTCTCGGGGCAGGAGTGCTGCGAGGCGAAGCACTGGGTCCGGCGCATGCAAAATCTTATGTTCCAAATCGACCAGGGCATTGAAGACCCCGAGCTCCAGGGGCTCTGGCAGGAGGACCTGCAACACACCCGCTTCCACCATCAATGCGACCGCCAATCTTGGATCATCAGCGGCAAGAAGCTTTAGAAGCTCTTTGGAGGTTCGCTCTGCCGGAAGGGTTGCGACGCTTCGGCCCAGATCGCGGCAGGCTTCCAAGGCCGCGACATCTGGCTGACCTCGACCATACCACGCCAAAAAACGGAAATAGCGAAGTATGCGCAGGCTATCTTCAGCGATACGGGTCTGCGCAGTCCCAACGAAGACGATCGCACCACGCTTACCGTCATCGATCCCACGACCTGTCGGATCAAAAAGGCGGCCATCCCGATCAGAATAGAGGGCGTTCACGGTAAAGTCCCGGCGCTGAGCGTCCTGGGCCCAGTCCTGGGTAAAGGCCACCACAGCCCGCCGACCATCGGTGGAGACATCACGACGCAGGGTCGTCACCTCAATGGCGATACCCTGAACCACTGCAGTCACGGTTCCGTGCTCTACCCCCGTCGGTACAGCCCTCAGCCCTGCGGCGGTTAGGGCTGCGGTCACAAGGTCGGGCGTCAGTGTGGTCGCAATATCGATGTCGCCGATCGGGACCCCAAGCAGGGTATTCCGCACACACCCGCCGACGAACCGTGCGCAACCCCGACGCCCCCTGGCCTCAAGGGCGTCGAAAACCGCGCTGACCTGCGGCATCGTCATCCAAGGCTGAACCCCCAGGCTCTCGGTCACTGACCAATCTCAGCAGCCGCCGGCGCATCAAAAAGCCGCCGACGGAGCGCACGCAGCATTCCAGCCGTCGCGCCCCAGATGTAAAAATCACCGTGAGTCATGGCGTAGAACCTTCGCACCTCACCACTCGGCAAGGTGCGCTCGTGCTCCTCATGATTGTCGGTATTCATCAAGAAATCGAAAGGGGTTTCAAAAATATCGGCAACTTCATCGGGGTTCGCCGTCAGGTCAAAGCCTGGGGCGATAAAGCCCACCACCGGTGTGATGAGATAACCGGTGCCGGTCTGATAGGGAGACGATAAACCCGCCAGGGACACAAGACCCGGATCTAGGCCCACTTCCTCTTCGGCTTCCCGAAGGGCTGCCTGCCAGGGTGTTTCGCCGGGGTCTCGACGCCCGCCTGGAAAGGCAACTTGCCCCGCATGACGCCGCATGGTGTCCACCCGCCGGGTCAGCAGAACAGAGTAACCAGCTTCCCGTTCAATCAAGCCAATCAGGACCGAGGCCGGGGTCAGCTGGCTTAGGTCTTCGGGGCGGATCGATGCTGTCGAAAGGTCATAGTCAGAGGTGATGACCGCGGGCGGTCGATCTTCCAAAGGATCGAGCCGCTCGCATATCAATCGCCTCAGATCCGCAGTCACAGGCTATGAACCCCGGCCGGCCCCAGAGGAAACCAAACGCCATCAGATACGACACCGAGTTCTTGCCCTTCTGGGGTGTCACGCTCATCGGCCATTTCCACCAGTTCGTAGAAAACCGATCGGGCAATCAGTGCGTCCAATCCACGGCGAACATGGACGTAGGGCCGGGGTTCACCCGTCTTGGAATCCATCTCAACGCGAATCGCATTCTCGGGCCCTGCTGTGAGCTCGTCGCCAACATTGGTCAGAAAGGTCAGCCCCTTCTCGGTGCGATCCACGCGGACCGCAATGAAGGGCGCATCCTCCACCGTGATCTTCATTTTTTCCACCGGGGTGACCAGGTGGAAGCCATCGGGGTCCTTGCGCAGCACGGTTGAAAACAACCTGACTAAGGCTTCTCTGCCGATGGGCGATCCCTCGTGAAACCAAAGTCCATCCTTGCGGATGACAATATCGATGTCCCCGCAGTGGGGTGGATTCCAAAGGTGCACGGGCGGCAGGCCGCGTCCTGGCGCTTGCTTTGCCGCGGCGATTACGCCGTCAAGGCCACTTGATGTCGAAGACTCCGTCATGAGCTAAGGTTAGGCCTGCTCGCCGCAGGCCTCAACCGTCCTCAAACAATCAGACGCGAACTGGGCCCTGCAAAGGATGCGATGCCCCCCGCGCAAGCACCCTGCGCTGGTCTACCGGGCCTGGCAAAGCCACGGCGGTGGTATGCACTGACGAAAACCCGAAGCGCGTGAAATAGGGCTCATCCCCCACGAGCAGAACAATAGGAAAGCCCGCAAACGCCGCCGCATCACAGGCAGTTTGCACCAAGGCCCCTCCGGTTCCGCCCTTTCTTTGGTCGGCCTCAACCGCAAGAGGTCCGAGAAACATCACAGGGGTATCGCCTATCTTCACTGCGGTCATACGAACGCATCCGACGAGGCGGCCTCCATCCCAGGCACAGAAAGATGCATCTCGCCGGAGAGGTGCCAATTCCCTAACCCGCTCAGACACCTTGGTGAAACGACCAGGACCAAAGGCATGCTCCAGCAGGGCCTCAATGGCAGAGGCGTCTGACACCTGCTCCGGGATGATTTGAAAGCCGTCTAAGGGCTGAATTTGGGGAGGCATGGACGTCTCGAAAACCGAAGGTCGACGATCGGGTGCATAAACTGCAACCCGGGGCGGGGGATCAGGCGGCGCGGGGCACCAATCGTCGCAGTCGTCGCATGGACCTCTAGTCCTGGATGATCGAAGGCCGGGCTGATAGGGCCCTGCGCCCTGCCCGTCAATGCCAGTTGGCTAAAGCCATTTACGCGGCAGAACCATTCCAAGGGGGCGGACCTGGCCAGTCACCAAACCCAGGCGTTTCATCTTGGCAGGGCTCAAGGGGGCGAGGGCTTGGACCGGCTCCAGTCCACCAACTGGGCTATAGGCGACGTTCCCGAGCCCAGCCGCCCCATCTATGGCCGTCCATTCTGCCTTAGCTCGATCCTCAAAGCCGACGGCAAAATAGCAGCGCACGGGTGCCGGCTCGCCTTTCAGCTCCACCATTACGCCTATCACCCAGCCAGACATGCTTACGGATCTCCCATATTTTCACTCTGGCGGGATTCGCGCGCCAGACGGGCATCCCAGTTGAAACCTACGACCTGCGCCCTTGGCTGAATGGTATCTGCGCCGGTGGAATTTCCAGCGCAGATGCCCTCCCCTCTGGTCAGGGGCTGCGAAAGAGATACCTTGATCCAAACAATCTATGGGAGGCGAGGCACATGAATAGAACCCTGGCATTGGCCCTGGCCATGATCGGTGCCTTCTCATGGGCCTGGTGGACAGCCCAGACGCCCGCCCCCCTCAAGGAATATGCCGCCCCGACGGTTTTCTCAGCGGGCCGGGCCATGATCGATGATCGCGTCATCGCCCGCACACCGCATCCAATCGGCTCCCCCGCCAACGCCGTTGTTCGGGACTATCTGTTGCAGCGTATGGCCGCCATGGGCCTGGACCCTCAGGTGCAAAGCCTTGATGCCTTGCGCAGAGTCAATCGCTCACCAACCCCCATGGTCACCGGTGGCCACGTAGAAAACCTGATCGGTGTTCTGCCGGGTAAATCCCGGACGGCACCGGCCCTGGCCCTTATGGTCCACTATGACAGTGTGCCCGGCTCGCCCGGTGCTGCTGACGATGCAGCAGGGGTTTCTGCCGCCCTCGAAGTCATGCGCTTGATAAGGACCCAGGGCACACCGGAACGGGACGTGATCTTGCTGATCACCGACGGTGAGGAGGCTGGCTTGCTGGGTGCCGAGGGCTTCTTTGCCAATCACCCCTTGGCCAAGCATATTGGCTTCGTCATCAATATGGAGACCCGAGGCGGCGGCGGCGCAGCCCAAATGTTCCAGACAGGCTCTGACAATGGGCAGGTCATCAAGCTGTTCGCAAAGGGCGCGGTCCGCCCCTCATCCTCCTCCCTGGCGGTGTATCTCTACGAGCACATGCCAAACGACACTGACTTTACCGTGTCAAAAGCGGCCGGGATCACGGGGCTGAACTTCGCCTTTATCGGCCGGCAGTTCGACTATCACTCGCCAACCTCGACCAGCGATAATCTCGATAAGGGCAGCCTTCAGCATATGGGGGATCAGGCCTTTTCGGCAGCCAAGGCCATCGCCTTTTCAGCGAACCTTCCAAGCAAAAGCACGAACCTCGTCTACGCCAACACCTTCGGCTCACACATTCTCGCCTATCCCCAAGTGATGGGTTGGGCCCTGCTCGCCGGCATCGGTTTCTGCATCGTCCTGGGGGTTCAGACGGCACGGCGGGCCGGGGTATTTCGGTGGTCTGAAGTCGCGCGGGGCACCGGAGGCGCTGTCTACTTGCTTCTGACCAGCGCGGCTGTCTTCCATCTCGCCCGGAAGGCGACGGGTGTGGGCAATGGCTTCTTCGAACAGCGATATCTCTTGGCGCAGGTCAACCGGTGGGAAATCGCACTTGCCTTGTTCGGTGCAGCCCTGGTCATTTACGCCGCGAACGCGACCGCGACCGGCCGCTCTCGCTACATAGCTGCGGCCCTTGCCAGCCTCGTGGGGATTCTGTCCTGCGCCTTTGGTTTCGACCCCTTGGGCCTAGGCCTTGGGCTAGGTGGTGGGGTTGTCGCCCTGGTCGCATTCGGGCGCCCAGCGGGCATTACTGGGGCTTGGACAGGGGTTTTAGGAACCGGCTTTGCTGCCGCCTTGGTCGGGCAAATTATCGCCCCGCCGATCACGTTTTTAATCGCCTGGCCCTTGGCCTTGGCAGCCTTGTTGGGTGGCCTCAGTGGCATGGGTTATCGCCGTAGCGCCTGGATGACCCTTCCCACCGCTATCGCAGCCGGCGTGGGTCTTGCCTGGGTGCTTGGCTTCGCCCATGGCGTTTTCCAGGGTCTGGATATGGTCGAGCTCTTGGCTCTATTCGCTTGGATCGGCGCCTTGCTGATCTGGCCCTTGGTGCAAGATGATGATCGCGCCCCAGAGTGGTCCAGCCTGGCGCTCTTTATTGCCGGTGTCGCCGTAATGCTCCTGGTCCGTTTCGATCCGCCATGGTCACCGCGCCATCCCCAAGCCACCCTGGTCTCCTATGTCCAGGACGTCGACAGCGGCAAGGCCTACCTGGCATCACCCATGTCCAGTCTGGACCCTTGGACGACCTCGGCTTTGACCGCCCACAGCGGTCACCTGCAACAAATGGCGTTTCCCGCATTTGGCAGAGGCACGTCCTGGGTGGCAGCAGCCGCCCCCATACCTGCGAACCCTCCGAGTTTCATCCTTCAGAATCTCAAGGATGGATCCTATGCCCTCACCGCGACGCCTTCGATCGGCAGTCGGAACCTGTCTCTGGAAGTGGCGTCAGACACCATTATTCAAGATACAGCCCTCAATGGCCGCCCCATCAAGGTCTTGGACAAGCCCGGGCAATTAACTCGGATTCGACTGACCGCCTTGCCAAAGGGCTTTGTTCTCACCTTCAAGCCCGCCGGCCCCGGCAAGCTGAACCTCAAGTTCGCCGCCGTTACAGAAGGTTGGCCCGCTGGGGCCAAGCCCCTGCCCCCGAGGGATAGCAAGACAATGGCCTTTGATCTGTCTGACTCCACGGCAATGGTGGGATCAAGGACCTTCACCTGGTAGGAATCTGCGCATGTCTGAAACGGTCATTTATCACAATCCAAGCTGCGGAACCTCTCGCAACACCCTGGCCTTGCTGAGGGAAAAGGGCATTGAGCCCATGGTTGTGGAATATCTGAAAACAGGATGGACAGAGGACCAGCTCAAAGCTTTAGCCAATCGAACCGGTGAGGGATTGCGGGCGCTATTGCGCGTCCAGGGCACCCAGGCCGAAGCCCTGGGCCTAACCGATCCTAAGATCTCTGACGCGGTGCTCTTGGAGGCCATGGTCGCAGATCCGAAATTGGTGAACCGACCTATTGTGACGACCCCAAAGGGTGCGGCCCTTTGTCGACCGATAGATCGGGTACTTGACCTTATCTAGCGAACAGATCGACCTTGCCGGGTGATGTCAGAGTTTGATCCCCGACAGCTCCCCTCGAGGTTTATTCCCCGCCTGGTCATGGCGAGCGCGACCTGTGCGGTTTTCGGTTGGAGCTTTGCGGTATTTGGGTCCCAGGCCTTGGCGAGGCTCGCGCCCCCCCTGGACCCCACCCAACTGGACGCTCTGCAACAAAAAGCCTTTACCGAGGCCGAGGCTCAACCTGGATTTGGTCGGGCTGAGCGGCTGAAAATTCGCGTGGATGCGGGAGAGACATTACAAGGGGCGATCTTGCGCGCGGGTGTTAACCCCGACGACGCCAAGGAGCTGATTGCAACCCTGGCCCCGGCTATTGATGTCACAGATATTCAGCCTGGGGTGACCTTCGACGCCGCCATCGCCCGGCGGCGGGGCGGTGATGATGCCGTACGGCTAATTGGAATGTCACTGCGCACAGGGCCAGCGACAACCTTAGCTGTGACCAGGGCCTTTGATGGTGCCATGCGCCTGCGAGAAGTGTCTGAAAATATCAAGGTCGAACGCACCGTTGCGTCAGGTGCGATTAATGAGTCCCTTTCAGAAACAGCAGCGGAACTCGGGGCAGGCCCCGCCATCACCAATCAGATGGTGAAGCTGCTAAGTCACAAGGTGGATTTTGATCGTGATCTAAAAGTGGGCGATCGGATTGACCTGGTTTACGATCGCGCTGTCACCGACAGCGGCAGAACGGTTCAAACAGGCGACCTGATCTATGCCGCGATCAAAGGTATTCGCTTTTATCGCTTTATGCGACACGGCAAGGCCGATTATTTCGATGCAAATGGCGGAAATATAAGAGGTTTTCTGCTGAGAACCCCTGTGGTCAGCGGCGCAGTGACCTCAGGGTTTGGCATGCGTAGGCATCCGGTTCTTGGCTATAACCGCATGCACCAGGGTATTGATTTTGGTGCCAGCGTCGGGACACCGGTCCTGGCCGCTGGAGATGGTGTTGTTGAGGAAGCCGGGCGCTGGGGTGAATACGGCAATTGGCTGAAAATCAGGCACACCGGCAGCTGGGAAACGGGCTATGCCCATCTTCAGAGGTTCGCCCCAGGGGTTTCACCAGGCCAAACAGTGCACCAAGGCCAAGTCGTAGCCTATGTCGGAACGACGGGGCTCTCGACAGGCCCGCACCTGCATTATGAAATTTGGCAAAACGGCGATCGCGTCAATCCCGTCGGCGTTCGCGTACCCCAAGGCATTATTTTGGCCGGCGCTGACCTCCAAGCCTTCCGCGCGGAAAAAGTGCGGATCGACCAGATGCTGGTTCGCGGTTCTGTAAACCTCTCTACCAGCAGCCCGCAACAATTTGCCCGCATCGACAGCCCCGTCATGCTCAGGCCCTAGGCCCAGACACAAAAAAGGGGCCCCGCCTTACAGCGGAGCCCCAAATTTCAATCTGACGACATCAATCAGTCGAACATGATGACCGAACGGGCGAGTTCGCCACGCTTCATGTCCGCAAAGCCTTCATTGACCTGTTCCAGCTTAATGCGCTGGGAGATCATCTGATCGAGCTTAAGCTTGCCGTTCATGTAGAAGTCGACCAGCCGGGGCATGTCGACGGGGAAGCGGTTGGAGCCCATCATTGAGCCCTGCAGCTTCTTTTCGCCCAAGAAGGCAGCGCCGGGCAGGGTGATGGACTGGCCGATTGGGATCATGCCGATGATGTTGGCAGTACCGCCGCGGCGCAGCATGTTGAAAGCCTGCTCAGCTGTCTTGGACAGGCCGATCGCTTCGAAGGAGTGATGAACACCGCCCTTGGTCATTTCGAGCACTTCCTTGACCGCATCGGTCTGGGACGCATCGATGAAGTCCGTCGCGCCAAATTCATGGGCGAGGTTGCTCTTGGACGAGACCATGTCGACGGCGATGATCCGACCAGCACCGGCAATCGCCGCGCCATTGATGGCTGACAGGCCGACGCCACCGCAACCGATGACGACGACGGTTTCGCCTGGCCGCACGCTGGAGGTGTGGATGGCAGCACCGACGCCGGTCATCACCGAGCAGCCGATCAGGGCGGCGCGATCCAGGGGCATATCCTTGCGGATCGAGACGCATGCATGCTCGTGGATCAGCATGTATTCGGCAAAGGAAGACAGGTTCAGGAACTGCGGCAGGGGCCGACCGCCCTGGCTTAGGCGCGGTTCTTCGTCGGCGTCGCGCTTGGTTTCCGGCGAAACGCAGAGTGACAGGTGGCCCGTAAGGCACTGGTCGCAATGGCCGCAATAGGCTGACAGGCAGGTGATGACGTGATCGCCGACCTTCACAGTGCGGACTTCAGAGCCCACGGCTTCCACAACCCCAGCGCTTTCATGGCCCAGAACTGCGGGCAGCGGGTGCGGATAGGAGCCCTCCATGAAGTGCAGGTCGGAATGGCACAGGCCAGCTGCGGCAGTGCGGATCAGGACCTCATGCGGGCCGGGCTTATTGATTTGGACGTCTTCGATCTGAAGCGGCTTGCCCACTTCGCGCAATACGGCGGCCTTCATGTGTCGTCTCCCCATGGCGCCCGGTTTCGGACGGGTTTCAAAAGTGCGGGCTCAATCCCGCACCTCTCAAGGTCATAGCTTATCGCCGTTCAGGTGACGCGCGCTAGAGGCTTTCCGTTCAGACGGCCTATGAGGTCACCTGATTTCGCAGTTCGCGTTTCAGCACCTTGCCGGTGGGTCCAATGGGCAGGGAGTCTACGATCCGCACCTCATCTGGCGTCCACCATTTGGCGACGCGGGTCGAGACATGGGTCCTCAGCTCTTCAGGGTCGGCCGTGTGATTGGGGCGCAGGACCACCAGCAGCAGGGGGCGCTCGTCCCACTTGGGATGGGGAATGCCAATGGCAGCCGCCATAGCGACCGCAGGGTGCGACGACACGGCATCCTCAAGATCCAAGGTCGAAATCCATTCGCCGCCAGACTTAATCACGTCCTTTGCCCGGTCGGTGAGGCGCAGATAGCCCTCCTCGTCCAGGGTGGCGATATCCCCGGTGTCGAACCAGCCGTCGGGCAAGAAGACTTCAGCGCCCTCGTTCTTGAAATAAGCCGAGGACACCCAGGGGCCCCGCACCTGTAACGCCCCGGAACTCTTGCCATCGCGGGGCTGGATGACGCCATCTTCGCCCATGATACGCATTTCAACGCCCCACCCGCCTCGGCCTTGCTTTTGCTTGCGGGCCAGGGCGGCGGCGGCGTTTTCGCCGTCGTGCTTGGGTAAGGGCGTATTTATGACGCCCATGGGGCTCGTTTCTGTCATGCCCCAGATTTGTCGGACGTCTGCGCCCAGCATGTCCTGAACCCGGCTGATCAGGGATGCGGTCGGGGCGGATCCGCCCACCGCAAGAGTCTTCACCGAGGTCAGCTTCTCGCCAATCTGGTCCAGGTGATCCAGCACACCGACCCAGATGGTCGGCACCCCCAGCAAGAAGGTCGGCTTCTCCGCGACGGCCAGCTCACATATGGACGGACCGTCGAGGTTTCGGCCGGGCAGGATCAGCTTGGCCCCCACCAGGGGTGCGGCATAGGGGGTGCACCAGGCATTGGCGTGGTACATCTGCGCACAGGGCAGGACGGCTGAGGTCGCACCCAGATCAAAGCAGTCTGGCTGGACAAGGGCCATGGCGTGAAGCACGGTCGAGCGATGGGAGTACAGCACGCCCTTCGGATTGCCCGTAGTGCCCGAGGTGTAGCAAAGGCCTGAGGCTTGGCGCTCATCAATGTCTGGCCAAGCATAGTCGGCGGAATGGGCCTCGATCAGGTCCTCATAGACCAGGGTCCCCGCCGGGGCTTCCTGAGGCAGGTGGGCCTGGTCGGTCATAGCCACCAGGGTTTTGACGGTCTGCAATTGGGGCGCAATGTCCCGAACCAGATCGCCAAAGGTAATATCGAAGAGCAGAATGGCATCTTCGGCATGGTTTGCGACCCATGCGACCTGGTCGGGATGCAGGCGCGGATTGATGGTGTGCAGGATCGCACCCATGCCGGTGACGGCATAGTAAAGCTCGAAATGCCGATGGGTGGACCAGGCCAGGGTCGCCACGCGATCGCCGGGCTTGATGCCCAAAGCGGTCAAGGCGTTAGCCATCCGTTTGGCGCGCTCTAGGGCCCGGGCATAGTCATACCGGAAGATCGGGCCTTCAACGGTCCTGACCACCACTTCGCGGTCCCCATGATACTGGGCGGCGTATTCTAAAATCGAAGGCAGGCTAAGCGCCCGCTCCATCATCAGAGCCTGCATGGCGGTTTTCTCCCTTTGTCTCGTTGATGTGAGATTTAGAGAGGTAGATCAGCCACGGCTAGACCTTTACGTCGCCATCCGCGCCTTGAACACGCCGTCGGGAAGCCGGGGCGCGCGGGTGGGGTGGACGAAGAAATAGTCCTTCCAGTCAGCGCCAGACAGGACTGTGGTGCGCTCTTCCAGTCGATCTCCGTTAAGGGCGAACATGCGGTAGCCCCGAGACCGGAAGATATCGACCACTGCTTCTGCAGAACCACCGAACCGTGCGGCCAGCATGGCGGGATGTATCTCGATTAACACGTGGGGCTTATCGCGATCCAGAATGCCTTCAGCACCCTTCAAGGCCTTTTGCTCTGCGCCTTCAATGTCCATACGAATGAAATCAACGCGGCTGATACCTTGCTCACGGCAATAGTCGTCCAGGGTGACCACGGGGGTCGGCTGAACCTCGACGCCAGTATCCTCCAGGTCGGGTCGCACCTTACCTTCTGGCGCGGCGTCGGCGAGAAAGGCGTAGGCACGTCCCATGCGGCCAGAGGTCTTCTTCGGAGTCACCAGCAACATTTCCCCAGGCGCATCGGATACCGCTGCGTGGATGGGGCGGACCTGGCGTGCAATGCCATGCCAGGACAGGCAGAGTTTCAGCACCTCGAAGGTAAAGGCCGAGGGCTCAAAGGCGTGAATCTGCGCTGATGGGGCGACCTGGGTCATGACGTAAGAGTGGCGTCCATCGCTGGCCCCCACGTGCAGGCATAAGGGAGAACCCGACAACAAATCGGCCAAATAAGGGGTTTCTGGCTCGTGTTTGGCCCATCGCATATTGCGGCGCCAAGCGCGGAAGGCATGGCTGATCACCAGAAGGGACGGCATCGTAGATTCCTTTTACCGGGCTTCTTTACGCCGCGTCCCGCGTCATCGTCATCATGTAGTTGATGTCGCAATCGCGCGATTGCGACCACCGGCCAGATAATGGGTCAAAACTAACGCCAAAGGGTCCTTGGATCGCCAAGCCTTCACCCGCCATAAAGTCTCGCAATTCAGAGGGCTTCAAGAATTTAGACCAGTCATGGGTGCCTGCTGGTAACCAACGCAGCACATATTCTGCTCCGACCTTTGCCAGGGCGAGGGCCTTCAGTGTCCGGTTCAGGGTTGCGACAATCATCAGACCGCCGGGGGCAAGCAGTCGCCCACAGGTGCGAAGATAGGCTGCGGGATCAGCCACATGTTCAATCACCTCCATGTTGAGAATGACGTCATAGGGACCAGCGCCGTCCGCCTCGAGCTGCTCAGCGGTCGAGCACAGATAGTTGACGGAGACACCGACCTGGGCGGCATGGGCGCTGGCCGTGCCGATATTCCGCTCTGAGGCATCAACACCGGTTACCTCAAAGCCCAGGCGGCTCATCGGCTCAGACAAAAGACCGCCCCCGCATCCGATATCCAGCAGCTTCAAGCCTTCAAAGGGGCAGCGTTCAGACCCATCGCGACCAAAACGGACCAGGGCCTGATCACGGATAAAGCCCAGACGTACGGGGTTGAACTTGTGCAAGGGGGCGAATTTACCCTTGGGGTCCCACCACTCAGCAGCAATTCGTGAAAATCGCTCAACTTCGGCGGGATCAATGCTGGAAATCATTCGTGTCATAGACCCCTTTTAACGCTTTGAAGGCAGAACGCGAAGGGGAAGCGTTGCCGACTGCCTTCTGTCCGTTTAAGACCGCCCCTCCCATGCGACCAAGGAGCTGTCGCCAATAGCCATGTCTCGGCTCGTAATGAAATTCGGCGGCACCTCGGTGGCCGATCTGGAACGTATCCGGCGGGTCGGACGCTTGGTGGCGGCTGAAGTCGCCGCTGGCCATAAGGTTGCTGTGGTTGTGTCGGCCATGGCTGGCAAGACCAATGAACTGGTCGCCTGGACAGACGGGACAGGCCCCGCAGCCAATGGCTTACCCCCCTCAGATGACGAATACGATGTGGTCGTGGCCTCTGGCGAACAGGTGACGGCCGGCCTGCTGGCCATGACTCTTCGCAATATGGGTCTACCGGCCAGATCCTGGATGGGCTGGCAGATACCGATCATCGCTGACGACGCGCATGGTCGATCACGCATTGAAGACGTTGAGGCCGATAAGCTGGTCTCGGCCATGGATACCGGGGAAATCGCCGTGATTGCAGGCTTCCAGGGCGTGACCCGAGATGGCCGTATCGCCACCCTCGGCCGCGGGGGGTCTGACACTAGCGCTGTGGCCATAGCCGCCGCGGTGAAGGCCATCCGTTGCGACATCTACACCGACGTTGACGGTGTCTACACCACCGACCCCCGCATTGAGTCAAAAGCGCGGAAGCTGACCAAGATCTCCTATGAAGAGATGTTGGAAATGGCGTCTCTGGGGGCAAAGGTCCTGCAAACGCGCTCGGTTGAACTGGCCATGGCGAAGAATGTGCCGGTGCGGGTATTGTCCAGTTTTGTCGAGCCCGGCGAAGCGCCCGGCCAGGGCACCATTGTGTGCGACGAGGAAGAAATCATGGAAAAGCGGATTGTCAGCGGCGTCGCCTACAGCCGCGATGAGGCTAAGATCAGCCTGTTTGGCCTACCTGACCATCCGGGCGTCTCTTCAGAGATTTTCGGGGCCCTGGCCGACGCCAATGTCAATGTCGACATGATCGTGCAAAGCCATGCGCGCACCGCCGATACGGCCAATATGGAATTCACCGTGGGCAAGAGAGACGCCGCGCGCACGGTGGACATCATCCGTGCAGCTCAGCCAAAAATCGGCTTTGACGACGTTCAGGTAAATGAAGACGTTTCCAAGGTTTCGGTGATTGGCGTTGGCATGCGTAGCCATACCGGCGTCGCAAAGACCATGTTCGGCGCTCTGGCCGAAAAGGGCGTCAATATTCAGGTGATATCGACCTCCGAAATCAAGATCAGCGTCTTGATCGATGCCGCCTACACAGAACTGGCCGTGCGCGCCCTGCATGCCGCCTACGGACTTGACCAGCTCTAGGTATCTTGCCGTTCGGCGCAAGCTAGCCAAAGCTGCCGCGCCCTGCCAAGACAGGGCGCACCGAGGATAGCGGTTGGATTAAGAGGACGACGGCGCGGGCATGGTCTTCAGTTCCATTATCTTCATCTTCTATTTCTTGCCGGTCTTCCTGATTGGCTATTACGCAGCAGGCTGGCGCACCGGTGCGCTTCTGGTTGGCAGTGTCGCCTTCTATGTCTGGGGCGAAGGCACCTATATTTTTCTGCTCGGCGCATTGATCTTGCTGAACTATCTCGCGGCTCTCGGTCTGGACCGCCTTGAAGCCGGTGGCAAACGAACCGCCGTGATCGTGACAACCGTCTTGGTGAATTTCGCTGTCCTTGGCACCTTCAAATATGCAGGCTTTCTGGTCCAAAATCTTGGCGCCCTGCTGCCTGGGGCTCCCCTGCCCGAAGTGAAACTCGCCCTGCCCTTGGGCATTTCCTTTTTTACATTCCAGCTGGTGAGCTATCTGGTGGATGTCGCGCGGGGTCAGGTAAAGGCCGAAAAGGACCTGATCAAGTTCGCTGCTTATATCCTGATGTTCCCGCATCTGATCGCGGGGCCGATCGTGCGATATGCCGACATTGTCGACGAGATGCATGCTGATCGGCGTCAGTCGACGCATCTAGGCTTGGGAATTCAATATTTTATCGTTGGCCTATGCCAGAAGGTATTGGTCGCCAATACCGTTTCTCCCCTGGCCGATTTTGCTTTCGGTGCCGCCAAACTTGATGGCATGAGCGCCTGGTTGGGGGCCATGGCCTATACCCTGCAAATCTATTTCGACTTCTGCGGCTATTCGAACATGGCCATTGGCCTGGCCTTCATGCTGGGCTTTACCTATCCAAGAAACTTCAACTATCCCTATTCAGCAGTCTCAATCACAGACTTCTGGCGGCGCTGGCACATATCGCTCTCATCTTGGTTTAGGGACTATGTCTACATTCCCTTGGGGGGAAACCGGGGTGGACTAGCCGCCACCCTGCGCAATCTGCTCATCGTCTTTTTACTGACCGGCCTATGGCACGGGGCGGCTTGGAGCTTTGTGGTTTGGGGCCTATATCACGGGGCCTTCCTGATGGCGGAGCGCTTTGGTCTGGGGCGACTTTTGGAACGTCTGCCCAAGGTCATCCGGCACGGATATGCCCTGCTCGCCATTGTGATCGGCTGGGTCATATTCCGCGCGGCGGACTTGCCCTCAGCCGGGCACTATCTCAAGGCCATGTTCGCACCCCATACCCTCTGGAATGGCGATGTCGGCGTCCTAGTCCTGCTAAATGCGGAAGTGATCGTCGCCATGGTCATTGGCGTCGTCCTCAGCTTTCCAACCTTGCCGGGGGTTTTGGACCGCCTTCACATGCCGCGGGCAGATGAGACCATCGGCGTTGGTGAAACCCGCGCCGCGCACATCCTGCCAGTTTCCATTCTGATCTTCGGCTTGATGCTCAGCGTCGCACACCTGGCCAATAGCTCCCTAAACCCCTTCCTCTATTTCAGGTTCTAAAATGGCCTCGAACCCCACCTGGCATTGGCGCGCTCTGGTCGGTCTGACGGTCCTTACCCTAGCGTCCGGCTTTCTTTTGCCAAAAGTCGCGGTTGCGCCGGACCTGCAGGAGAAGCGGGTTCTCGCGACCTTGCCCGCACCTATGGCTCGCCTTGGGGATTTTGATGACTATCGCAAGGAGCTAGACGCCTATGTGGCAGACCAGTTTCCGGCGCGACCCTTTCTGATTGGATGGCTCAGTGCCGCCCGTTTACCCTTCGGCATATCGGGGACGGATCGGGTCATCATCGGCAAGCAGGGCTGGATGTTCTATGACAATGATAGCCATTTAGGGGCCGCACGTAACGCTCCGCCGATCGATGCAGCAGGCGCGCGCCAGGCTCTCAATGTGCTTGCGGGGCGGACGGAATATCTCCGTCAGCGCGGGATCAAATATCTGATGGTCACCCCCCCCCAAAAGGAAGCCCTCTATCCGCAGATGGGCCCCTATTGGTTTAAGGCCAGTCCCGGGCGGGCGGGCATGGTTCTGCCTGAAGCCGCCAAGGCTTCTGCTGCCGGCGACCTTCTCTACCTCTTTGATAGTATGCGCGAACCCGCCCAATCATCCATGAAGCTGTTTAGCCGCCACGACACCCACTGGTCCGGGCTTGGAGCCTATTATGGCTATGTGGGCATGATGAACCGGCTGAAATCCATGGGCATTGGCGATGGCCCCCGCCCAATATCTGACTTTCAGCCGAAACCCATAGTTCCCTGGGGCCCCAGAGATCTTTCCCTAATGCTGGGGGTCTCGAGCTTTGTCAGGTTTGAATACCAGGAATACAGTGACAGGCCGATAGAGGGCCACCTTACAACCACCTATTTAGGGGCAGATCATAGCTGGACTGGCCCGCAAGTGATCGACACTGGCCTGGTTGGAAAACCCGTGCTCCTGATGACAAGGGACTCATTCTCAAATGCCTTAATGCCCTTTCTCTACGGCCATTTCAGCCGACTGATCCTGGCCCACAATCAGGACGGTGCCTGGCGAGAAGACCTTATCAATCAGTACCATCCGGACGTTGTGGTCATTGAGGTGATTGAGTCCGGTATACTTCCATCCCTTGCAGAGGGCCCTCCGCCCACCGAGGACGCGAAGGCACGCAACGACGCCGTCGTAAAGGCGCGTTTCCCCAGATAGGGCGCGATCAGGTCGCGCCCTATCGCCAGGCAGATCAGGGTGATCCGAGGAAGCTTTCCTTAGTCCCCTAGGGCTTGGCCTTTGCAGCACCCGGAATGGCCATGGGGAAATCCTTCGACCAGTGGATGGCGGTGCCGCCGGAAATGTACCAACTGACGACCAAGGCACAGATCAAGGCTGCTGCTATGTGCGTCCTTGTCCGTCGATAGGTGAAGACGGTCAGGATCGCCAAGGCGGTCATCAGAGGCACAAATTGAATGGCCACAATGACGTTTAGCGGCTCGGTCGGCGTCAAGAGCATGCCCGTCTCGAACAGGTATCCATACTGAACGAGCAGCAGGGCGACAAAACCCCCAGCCATAGCGAAGATGGCGTAGGCATATTGCGTCAAAGCCCCTGCTGACCGAGGCGGCAGGGCCGCTGTCAGCGCTCTTAAGGTCACCCAGAAATAGACAATCCACGGTACCAAATAGGCCAAGAAGATCGCGAAATGCGCCTGATCGAGTGGCTTCAATCCTAGGACCCAAAATCGAAAATCGACCTTGAAGATACGGTCAGCCATTACCAAAGAGAGGTAGCCGACCGCCACGGTCACCGCCGCCATCACGCTGACCCGGAGCCAGGCCTGGGGGCGCTTGGAAATCTTGGTCCGCATAATCCAGGACAGGACGAGGGCTAGACCTGCATTGAGCAAGGCCCAGACGACCAACTGATTGTGGATATACTGCGGAAACTGCTGCATCGGCACAAAGAGCCCACCCAGCTTCATGAAGGGGAAGAAGGTCACGGCAGGAAGGGCTGCCGTGATACCAAGACCCAGCCAGCGAGATAGGCCCGGCCGACCACCCTCTGGTTCTTCCATGGCCAAAAACCGTGTGACCAAGGGCTGGGAGAGGATTTGGAATGTGCCCAGCATCAGGACCACAAAGCCGATAAAGGCGGTCAGGGTGCCGACCTCCTTCCAGATCCAGATTTGGTCTGAGGGATCCCGCGGCGTCCCCGCGCCCGAAAGTGTGTTTTGGAACCAATCAACAGCGCGGCCCACCCCCGCCTTGGAGAAATGCTCCCAGGGGTGTGTCACAGGAGGATTGTAAAAAACCCGGGCGGTACCGGCCGTAAGGTCTCCATAGACTTGACCTTCAACCACCGGCTTATCGGTTCCAAAGAGCGCTTGGATACCCTGCGATTTTGCGACATCAGACCCCTTGGGCGACTTCCACATGAGCCCGGCGAATTCATCAAATTGGCCAAACACGAGCGCTAGATTTCGCGGTAGCTGGGTGTTCACAGGAACCTTTGGCCCAAGCAGGCCAGGCGAAGATCCCTCTAGAACGGTGGATTTATAGCCTTGCGGTTGGGAGAGCGCCGCCATGTAAACGGGCGCACCGCCGAGGCTATGACCTTCGAGCCCGATATTTGCGCGGTCCACACCCGGGAGGGTTTGGAGATAGGCCAAGGCGGCAGGCCCGCCGAACCCATTGGCACCAACATTGCCCGTTGAATAGCCGTGCCCCGTCATATCCATGGCCAGGACAACAAAACCACGGCGAGACAACTCAATGGCAAACGGGCTCTGCATTTCGCGGGTGTTGATATAGCCGTGGCTGACCAAGACCGCGGGCGCTGGATGGGCAGCATCCACACCGGCAGGCATGTAGAGCAGCCCCGACATCACCACGCCCTTTGGGCCAGGGAAGCGGACGTCGGTCACCTTGGTTCCACCCGTGGTCTGAATCACATGGGCGAGAAAAGCCCCCACCAGGATCAACAGCCATCCCAGACCAAAAAGCCCGAACCGTCTTATCACTTCCGCCTCCCGCGTTGTCTTTGCGGCGACTATGAGGCAGGGATTGTGATCGGAGCAAAGATTTTCACGCCTCAGTTGTCGACGAGTTCCAGAAATCTGACGGTGCGACCTGTATTTCCATCTCCGTCTCTGACTGCAAACCTGCTAAACCTGTCAAAAGGAGAGGAGACCTCGGTCTTGATGCCGTCACCGACAGCTGGAATTCGCGGACAGCGAAGCCTGTTGAAGCAGATCCGTGAGGCCTTGGCCTCCGGTGGACCAGCCCAGGCGCGTCTGGACATGGTTGTGCGGATCATCGCCCAGTCCATGGTGGCGGAAGTTTGCTCGCTCTACATGCGCCGGGCGATTGGCGACATGGAACTGTTCGCAACCCAGGGCCTCGATCCAAACGCTGTTCACGTCACAAGGATGAAGCCTGGGGAAGGCCTCGTTGGCGAGATCATGCGCCTAGGCCGACCGCTAAACCTCTCTGACGCGCCCAGTCACCCTGCCTTCTCCTATCGACCGGAAACCGGTGAAGATCCCTTCCATGCCTTTATGGGCGTTCCCCTCCTGAGGGGCGGACGTGCGATCGGCGTTCTGGTCGTCCAGAACCGCACTGAGCGGGTCTATTCCGACGATGATGTCGAAGACCTGCAAATCGTTGCCATGGTCCTGACCGAAATGGTCGTTGGCGGCGAGATCGCGCAAGCGGGTCCCTTGAGCGGAATTGATCTGGTTCCGCAAAAGCCCGAGCGGCTTAAGGGGACACGATTTGCCGAGGGTTTGGCGCTTGGCGTCGCCGTCCTGCATGAACCCCCTGTGGCCCCGTCTCAGCTTTTGGCAGATGACGTTGGCGCAGAAGATGCACGATTAAAAACCGCGATTTCGGAACTTCAGGCTCAGATCGATTTCATGCTGGAAGGCCAGCATGGACTTGTCGAGGCCAGCTATGAGGTGCTGGAAACCTATCGCATGTTCGCCCACGACCGTGGCTGGAACCGGAGTCTTGAGGACGCCGTTCGCAATGGTCTGACGGCAGAAGCCGCGGTTGAACGTGTTCGATCAGAACACCGAGCGCGCCTTGGCCAAGCCCGCGATCCGTATCTGAGGGAACGGCTGCACGATTTCGAAGACTTGGCGGATCGCTTGCTGCGCCACCTCTCCGGGGAAGGTGCGAAGGCACGGCAACTCCCAGACAACGCCATACTGATCGCCCGAAATCTCGGTCCAGCGGACTTGTTGGAATATGATCGAACCAAGCTGAAGGGCCTGTTGCTGGAAGAGGGATCGGCGGCAAGCCATGCGGCGATTGTTGCCCGTGCCCTGGACATTCCCTGCGTAGGTCGCCTGGCCGGGCTGCGGGACAGGGTCTCGGAGAACGATCAGGTTATTGTCGATGCCGAAACGGGTGAAGCCTACCTTCGGCCACGCCCAGACGTCATCAAGGCCCTCCAGGCCCGGATCGAGGTCCGCCAGCAAAGGCGGGCGGAATTCGCAAAACTGCGCGACACCCCGGCGTTTACCCGTGACGGGGCCAAGGTCAGCCTGTTGATGAATGCTGGTCTCGATGTCGACCTGGATATTCTTGAGGAAACTGGAGCTGAAGGGATTGGTCTGTTTCGGACCGAATTCCAGTTCATGGTTGCCGAGGAAATGCCCCGGTTCAACGCCCAGGCGGCCCTGTATGAGCGGGTCATGGACGCGGCAGGGGATCGGCCGGTCACCTTCCGCACCCTTGATCTCGGTGGTGATAAGGTCCTGCCCTATTTGGAAGCCGAGCGGGAGGACAATCCAGCCCTTGGCTGGCGTGCCATTCGCATGGGTCTGGACCGGCCAGCCTTACTGCGACTGCAACTTCGCGCCCTGATCGCTGCATCCAAGGGCCGGGCCCTGAAAATCATGTTCCCCCTCGTGGCCAGCGTTGATGAGTTCCGCGCCGCCCGGGCCTTGGTTGACCACGAGATTGCCTGGGCGCAAAAGCGTGGGCGTCCTGCCCCAATGCGCTTGGACGTCGGAGCCATGATTGAGGCCCCATCTCTCATCTGGCACTTGGACGCCCTTCTGCCGATGACAGATTTCGTAAGTGTCGGTACCAATGATCTGATGCAGTATATGTTCGCTGCTGACCGCGGAAATCCGAGGGTTTCGGACCGCTATGACTTCCTATCCCCACCTGCCCTGCGTGCCCTTGAGACCATTCAGAAGGCCTGCGCGGAAACCGGCACGCCCGTCTCTGTTTGCGGGGAAATGGCAGGCCGGCCACTCGAGGCCTTTGTGCTCGTGGCCCTTGGGTTTGAGGCTCTATCCATGCCCCCCGCGGGCATCGGACCGGTCAAACAGATGGTCCTGTCTTGCGACCGTGAAGCCGCTCACCGCGGGATAACGGCCCTCTTGCGCAGCACAGCTGGCACAATTCGCAACGAGGTCGAGACCCTCGCACGCAAGCTCTATCTCGCCATCTAGTTCCACCGTGTTCAGCCACACCGCACCAGAAACGCCCTCAGGTCACGTTTTAATGAGTGGCCCCAATGTGGGTGCCGCTTTGAAAGCCGCGCGGCTATCCAAGGGGCTCACCTTGGAACAGGTTGGGGAGATGACCCGGGTTCGTGGAGCCTATCTGGCAGCGATCGAAAACTTCCGCCTGGATCTACTGCCCTCTCGGCCGTTTACGATCGGCTATGTTCGCGCCTATGCACAGGCCCTTGGTCTTGACGGGGAAGCGGCCGTCGCGCGATTCAGGGACGATGATCCGCTCTTGAATGAAGGCCTCGCAGCCCCGATCGGCGTCGATAATTCCGACCGTCGCATTGGCACTGTCGTCTTCATTGCGGTCATATTGGTCATTGGGATTTTGGCCTGGAACATCGCCCAGCGTAGCACAAGGGTCGACGCACCAGCTCCGCCCTCAGCACCGGCCACTGCGATCGCGCAGGCCCAGTCGGCCGGGGTCTCGGGCTATGTTGAGCTTGGCTCGCCCCTGCCAGCACCGGTGGAGTCGAGCGCACCAGCGCCCTATGAAACCCCTGGCCTCGCCAAGGCCATGAGCGGTTCGGATTCTCCGGAGGCTGCAACGCAAGAAGACGACACAACCCTGTCCCCGCTTGCAGACAAGTTCGTAGCAAAGGGCCCCATTTTCGGTGCCTCAGCGGGGGAGTCTCAGATCATTGTGCAGGCTAGAAAATCGTCTTCGCTGATAGTGAGGGGCCCAGACGGTGTCACGTATTTCGCCCGCCAATTGGCCACAGGTCAGGCCTATCGTGCGCCGAGCATTTCAGGCCTTTCTATCGAGGTTTTCGATGCGGGAGCCTTGCAGCTGTTTGTCGCTGGGGAGAGCCATGGCCTCGTCCCTGTGGGAAAGAGCACAGTGGCGCAATTGGTGCCAAACCCCTAGATAGTGCACGTCATGAGCTCAAACGATCACACACACCTTCGGCCCTGGCGCACCATCGAACGGCGCGTTTCCCGGAAGATCCGCGTTGGCACGGTAGAGGTCGGTGGTGATGCCCCGATCACCGTCCAGTCCATGACAAATACCCTCACCTCAGACGCGGGGGCGACAATTGATCAAATCAGACGCTTAGAAGAGGCCGGCGCTGATATCGTAAGAGTATCCTGCCCCGACGAAGCGTCGACGGCGGCCTTACCGACCATTGTAAAAGCTTCAAAGGTCCCGATCGTTGCGGACATCCATTTTCACTATAAGCGCGGCATTGAGGCTGCCAAAGCTGGAGCGGCGTGCCTTCGGATAAATCCGGGGAATATCGGCCGACCTGACCGGGTGCGTGATGTGATCCAAGCAGCCCGCGACTATGGCTGTTCCATGCGCATTGGCGTGAATGCTGGGTCCTTAGAACCCCATCTTCTGGAAAAATACGGTGAGCCCTGCCCGCAGGCTATGGTCGAGAGCGCACTTGACCACGCGCGGATCCTCCAGGACCACGACTTTCACGAGTTCAAAATCAGCGTCAAAGCCTCTGACATCTTCATGACGGTCGCGGCGTATCAGATGTTGGCTGAGGCCATAGATTGTCCCTTGCATGTCGGCGTCACCGAAGCTGGCGGAACCCGGGTGGGGACTGTGAAATCCTCCATCGGCATGGGTAATTTGCTGTGGGCGGGGATTGGCGACACCATCCGGGTCAGTCTCGCGGCGGATCCCGTCGAAGAAATCAAGGTCGGCTTTGACCTGCTGAAGTCCCTGGGCCTACGGCATCGTGGGGTCAACATTATCGCCTGCCCCTCCTGCGCAAGGCAGGGCTTTAATGTCATTGAGACCGTCGAAATTCTTGAGCAAAGGCTGGCGCATATCGCCATCCCCATGAGCCTGTCTATTATTGGATGCGTCGTGAATGGGCCAGGCGAGGCCCTGATGACGGATGTGGGATTTACCGGCGGCGGCAAGGGATCGGGCATGATTTACGTGGCCGGCAAACCCGACCACAAGATGGATAACGCCCATATGGTCGACCACATTGTTGAGTTGGTCGAAGCCCGGGCGAGAGAACTCGCACCCTCCCTCTGACCCCACTTCACAAAAATGACGTGGGCGTCACCCCTTGCGGAATACCCCTGAGATTGGTTAGTTGCGCGCCTCAACCAAGGAGGACACCATGTCCGCAGACGGCAACTGGAAGATCACCATCAATTCGCCCATGGGCGCACAAACCATCGAAGCCAGCCTGACCACCAATGGCGACACCTTCACCGGTTCGACCAAGGGTCCGATGGGCGAACAATCTGTTGAAGGCAAGGTCGACGGCGATACCCTGACCTGGTCGGCAGCCATCACCTCGCCCATGCCTATGACTCTGGAATTCGTCGCAACGGTCAGCGGCGACACCCTGAGCGGCAATGTGAAACTGGGCGCCTTTGGCAATGCCCCGCTGTCGGGCGTGCGCATCTAAGACGAACGTCTAAATCGCAAGATTTTCGGCGGCTTGATCCGATAAGGGTCCGGCCGCCGTTTTCTTTTGGATTCTATGAATCGAGGGCGATGCCCTTCAAGCCTGCTCGGCGCGTCGCGCCAGCCCGAAGAAATGCTTCGGCCTCCGCCGTAAGACTCCAGCGGTTATGTCCGGGCCCGAAAGGGCGCTTGAACAGGGGTTGGACCCGAGTTGGCAGAGCTTCAGGGCTTGAATGTGCGTCGAAAACAGCAACCGCCCTGGCACGCAGCGCATTGTCGACGGGCGCGGACCGATTTTCCCCAAGGGCTGCAATGACCTGGTCCCGGGGCGCACTTCCCCCAAACCGAAGCAAGACCTCGCAAATCTCTGCAACCAACGGGTCCACATGCTGTAGGCGTCGGCGGGGGCGTCTGTTCTGGGGATCGAGAATAGAAGTCATCTCCCAGACCCTAAGGCGAACGCGCAAATCGCGAAACTGACTACGCCCCTCCCGCGAGTGGGATTCACCTGTGACTTTAGACCCCGTCAGAAAGTGTGAAGCCTAACCGAGGCCATTTTCACGTCACGGTAACGAAGGCTGTCCTAGACATTCCTGCAGCACCAAACGGTGCCACCAAGGATAGGTTTTAGGATCCTCATCCTAGTTCAGAGGACAGCTCAGATGTACGGAATGGTCCACCGCGCCGCACGCCAAATGATCATTGAGAATCACGGCGAAGCCAGCTGGGCACAAATCCTCTCTAGCTCAGGACTTGGGGATGAGTCCTTCATCAGCGCCAATGTTTACAGCGATGATGTAACCATGTCACTTCTTGTGGCTATATCCAACTTTCTCAATGAACCTGTCAATTCTATCTTGCACCACTTCGGTATATACTGGATCAAATTCGCATATAGTGGCGATTATAAATCTGTCATGAATTTAGCTGGAAATGATTTGTTTTCATTTCTTGGTAATCTAAACAGAATGCATGACAGTGTGCAAGTTAGCATTCCAGGTGCACGACTTCCCACCTTCATTGCTGATAATTCCTCTTCTAAATCTATCGACATTACATATGCTTCGGAGCGAAGAGGTTTGGAGCCCTTTGTCGAGGGCCTGCTCACCGGGCTCCTGAAACACTTCGGTCATGAGGGCGAAATTCACAGGGTTGGACCAAACGACCGGGGGATCCTGTTTCAGATTGTCCTGGCCAGCCCATGAAGACAGCTTTCACCTTCGACGAAGAGGATTTGGCGGCACTTTTTCCTGCCTTTATCAAGACAACGCTTGACCTAGACGTCATAGCCACTGGCCCATCGGTCGCCAGAGTCTTTCAGGACTTAGGGCCGGGCACGAAACTTACAGAGCGGCTCGTCGTCGACCGCCCCGTGGGCTTTTTTGACCCCAGCCTTGCAGCGAAGAGCCGCTGCCGGATCATACTGCGTCACCGCGACACGGGCATGGTGCTTCGGGGCATCCTAGTTCGAGAAGATGACGGCTACCTCTTCTGCCTTGGTCATGCCCCAAATTCGATAGCGACGACGCAATTGCATGGGCTGAGCTTTCAGGACTTTTCGGTCGCCGATTCCTCCCTTGACGCTCTGCTGTCTGTTGAGGTTCAGAAGTCGCTTATCGAGGAACAGCGGGGCCTCATCGAAGAGCTGTCTGCAGCAAAACGTGCGGCCGAAGCTGCCGATCTGGCGAAATCTGACTTCCTCGCAAATATGAGCCACGAAATTCGGACCCCCCTTACAGCCATAGTTGGGTTTTCGGATCTCTTGACCAAGCTGCAAGACTTAGGTGAGACGGCCCAGAATTATGGAAAAAGGATATCTGAGGGCAGCCGCGGGCTTCTGGCCGTGGTCAATCAGATCCTGGACTGGTCCAGCCTTGAAGTGGGGGCTTTGCATCTAGATACCGAAGCCTTCAATCCCATCGACCTCGCGCAAGGTTGTCTTGATTTGCTGGCCGGTCAGGTTGGCGACAAGCCGATCCAGCTCTTGCTTGAGGCAAAGGGAGACATACCGGCGGCCATCTGCACCGACCCGACCGTCCTGCGTCAGATCCTGATGAATCTGCTGGGCAATGCGGTCAAATTCACCACTCAGGGCGAGATCACCCTTGGACTTGCATATGATCAAGAGCTCCGGCAGTTGAACATAGAGATCAGCGATACGGGGTGCGGAATCCCGCCTGATCGTCTACCCCAACTCTTCAATAGGTTTACCCAAGCTGACAATTCAATTCGCCGGAAGTTTGGTGGCACGGGGCTTGGACTTGCCATAACGCGACAACTGCTCGAGGCGATGGACGGTGAAATTACCGCAAGCTCGGAGGAAAATCTGGGCACGACCTTTATGCTGACCCTGCCCGCTCCCGCCGTGGAGCGCGATAGTGAGCCGCAGGTTGCGGACGATGCTGACCCGAAAGACGACCTGAGCGCCAAGGTTTTGGTTGTCGACGACAATGCTGCCAATCGCGAGCTCATCCAACATATCCTGCTGGCGCTGGGACATTCCGCAGACCTTGTCACAGGGGGACATGAGGCCATTACGGCATCCCAGGCCCGTGCCTATGACCTGATCCTGATGGACATCCAAATGCCTGATATGGATGGCTTTGCGGCAACCGCAGCCATTCGCAGTGCAGCCGGTCCGAACCAACACAAGCCCATCCTCGCCATCAGCGCTAATGCCACAGCTGGGGAATCGGGAGAATGGCGGACGGAAGGCATGGACGACTATATTGCCAAGCCGATCAATATTGTTGACCTCTCCAAAAAGGTTAGCTTTTGGGCACATCATGCTCAGACGATCACTGAGCACCCCTTGTCCAGACAATCAGCCTGAACAAGCAAGGCCGGCCGACATTGGCAGAGCGCACGGGGCAGAGTAGAAGCTGCCCTCCCGTCTAAACGAGTATTCCCGCCGTGCGTCTGCCCCAAGCCCGTCTCGATCAGGTTCTCGACCGCTTTCGCGAGATCGAAGCCCGTATGGGTGCAGCAAAGGATGGTGCAGAGATTGTGCGCCTATCCAAGGAACACGCCGAACTCAAACCCGTTGCTGATGCTGTCCTGACCCTGGCCCGTGCCCGGGACGAAGCACCGGAATTGGAAGAGATGGCGGCCTCAGGGGATCCGGATATGGCGGGTCTTGCGCGGGAAGAGCTCGACGCCCTAAACCAACGGCTACCAGAGCTTGAGCGAGAGGTCGCCCTGCTACTGGCCCCCAAGGATAAAGACGAAAACGCCTCGGCCATTCTGGAAGTTCGGGCCGGCACTGGTGGCGATGAGGCAGCCCTCTTCGCAGGCGACCTGTTTCGCATGTACCAGCGCTACGCCTCGACTCGGGGCTGGCGAGTGGAAATCGACTCGGTCTCCGAAGGAGAAATGGGCGGCTATAAGGAAATCATCGCCGCCATTACCGGCGACGGCGTGTTCGGCCGGCTGAAATTCGAAAGCGGAGTTCACCGCGTCCAGCGGGTACCCGAGACCGAAGCCGGCGGGCGCATCCATACTTCGGCAGCCACGGTGGCGGTCCTGCCAGAGGTTGAGGACGTTGATATCGTCATCAATGACTCCGACCTGCGCATCGACACCTACCGCTCATCCGGCGCTGGTGGCCAGCACGTGAACAAGACCGACTCGGCCGTGCGTATCACCCACTTGCCCACGGGCATTGTCGTGACCAGTTCCGAAAAGTCCCAGCACCAGAACCGGGCCAGGGCCATGAAGGTCCTACAGGCCAGACTCTATGACCAGAAGCGCGAGGCCCTCGACAACGCCCGTGCCGACGCCCGGAAGAGCCAGGTGGGATCTGGAGATCGCTCTGAGCGCATCCGCACCTATAACTTCCCCCAAGGGCGCGTCACCGACCACCGTATCAACCTGACCC
Organism: uncultured Alphaproteobacteria bacterium; assembly: GCA_937920085.1. Taxonomy (GTDB): domain Bacteria; phylum Pseudomonadota; class Alphaproteobacteria; order Caulobacterales; family Caulobacteraceae; genus Phenylobacterium. The sequence goes on from CALETE010000081.1 coordinate 129,240, forward strand.
TCTACAACCTGGCCAAGGTGATGGAGGGCGAATCTCTGGATGACGTGATCAATCCCCTGATTGCTGAGGATCAGGCGGCACGGCTATCGGCCCTCGAGGACGAGTTCGGGTAGGGCCAGAGGTCGGCTCATCGCCCCGGGTCTGCCGGCGCTTTAACAATGGCAGGGATGTTGTGACGTAGGTCCAACATGGGCTGCTGGGACACCGTTATTCCGCCGCTGAGCGGCCGATCGATATCGAGAATTAAGGTCATGGCAATGGTCAGCAGGACAAGCAGGACCGTCGCGGGCCCACGATGACGCTGGCCCCCTGTCCTCAGCACATAGCCAAGCATGACGGCTGACAGAGCCACATAGAGCAAAAGCATTCCCAGCATACGCTGCGGTAGATGGGTGTGCCTGGCTTCTGCCCGCGATGCTGCAAGATCGAAGCTCTCATTCAAGGAATCCATCAAACCGCGGGTGATCTGGGGTTCAGGATCAGAGCGCAGGGCCTGTCGGGTCAGTCCCCAGATCCGCGACTGCAAGGACGCTGTCGCTTCGTAGGAATCGTTCGCCGTCTCCAGCTGCGACCAGGCAATCCGGGCTTCGACATAGGCCCCCAGGGCATCAACAAGGCTGGACCTTATGGGTTCCTGTAGGAGATCGGCACGGAGAAGGCTGGTGCCGATGGCATTGGCCTCGCCCATCACAAGGTCGCGCCGACCCTCATATCGCTCTAGGGCCAAGGAGAAGGTAAACCCGAGCAGAAGCGCCAGAAGGCCAAGGACCGCTGATAGCAGATAGTCTGGGCTATTTAAGCCGCCAGATTCCCGAGACGTCTTTGACAACGGGATGCGATAGCCCAGCTCAAGTCCTGCAAGCAGGATGACAAATATGGCCACAGAAACAAGCAAGAGCGGTGCTGTCGCAGACCAAGCCATGTTGGACCCCCGGATTAGACAGCGCATCCATGCGCCATGACAGCCAGCGCCCCATTGCAACTGTCCCGCCAGGTTTTTCCTATCTGTGGATCAGCGCGGGTGGAACCCTATTCCTGGGGCAACAGGCACCCGCCCTGGCTAGCTATTTCTTAGTGATGGGCGACAGGAAAGATTTGGTCTCAGCCACGGGCTTGCCCTTGGCCGTCTTCGGCTTACGGACTTCCTTGTTGGACTTCTTTTGACCCTTGGCCATGCCGGTCTCCTGGTGCGCCTTATGGCTCTGGGTCAGGCCCAGCCCTTTGACGCCCGAGGGACGATGGAGGTTTGTATCAGGCTTCGCCCCGTCCGTCCCGCTAAGCCTTGAGTTCGAACCGCCGCCTCAGACCACCCAAGGGATTGAGGATGATACGGTAGGAGGCCTCGGCAACGGCGAAGGCTGCAGGTATAGCAAGACTTGCGACCACAAGGCGTTGAGGCATGGGAAGGTCGGATGCCGGGCCATAGTTGATGTGCGCGAAGATGTGGTGAAGCTCAGTATTCCAGAGATAGGCGGCATAGGAGCGCTGCCCCATCCACCTGAGCGGGGCAAACTCCAACAAGCCTCGCAGGATTTGTCCAAAAGGACAGAAGAAGAGGCCCCAGAAGCTAAGGGCCAAGCTAAGCCCTTGTACGGAGAAACGGACCGTCTCGCGAAAGCTTGGATCGCGATAGACAAGTGAGCTCAGCAAGAGGATCCCGCCGAGGCAAAGACTGACTATGGCAAGTCCTGGGACGCGCTTGAGCCCGTGACCAAACCTCTCAAAAGCCAGTGAGGTCAGGCATCCCCAAGCCATAGAATCCATCCGGCACTCTGAGGCTTGGTCGGTATAGAGGTCAGAGGCACCGCCAGAATGCGCCAAAAAGCGCCAGCAAGGTCCCAAGAGACAAACCAGCCCCAGCAAGATCATCAACCGGTTCGGATGCTTACGGCATAGGGCCAAAAGCAGCGGGAAGGTCAGGTAGAAGTGCTCCTCCACCGCCAGAGACCAAAGCTGAGGCCAATGGGGTGCGATCTTCAGAGGTGCATCGGCAATGTTGAGATAATTGGTGAAGAAGGCAAAGCCCGCTGCGACCTGCGACAAAGGGGACTCAACCCCAAAGCTGCGCCCGGCGATCATGGTGATCAGCAGGAAGGCGTATAGCTCGGGTGCTAGCCTCAAAAAACGGCGCACGTAGAAGTTACCGAGCTGGACCTGGCCAACCGAGGCCTGCTCGCTGCGCAAAAGCGTGGTGATCAAAAACCCGCTGAGGAAGAAGAAGATGGTAACCCCCAGCCCGCCTGGCACCATCCTGTCGAATCCGAAGTGTCCGACAATGACCAGCAAAACGGAAACGGCGCGCAGACCGTCCAGGCCCTTCAGATAGCGGCGCTCATCGTAAAAGACATAGGGCGAAGGGGCCATCTCCAAAGGGTAAAAGGCGGAGGTGACGGTGCCGTTAATACGACCCCTTCCTTGCAAGACGAACCCAATTGCGGCAACCAGACCTGATGGATCCTCACGTCGCTGCCCTCTACCGCCATCCCGTCAAAGGCTTCACGCCAGAGCGGCTGACCCACGCTGATCTGCAAGAGGGCCAGACCTTTCCCTGCGACCGTTTGTTTGCGGTGGAGAACGGTCCATCTGGCTTTGATCCGGCGGAACCAGCCTGGGTCACAAAGATGAAGTTTACGGTTCTGGCGACCCAGCCCCAGGTCGCCCTGGCTGCCACAGCCTATGATGAGACCACCGGAACCCTCTCAGCGAGGGCGGCGGGCAAACCCGATTTTGCTGGCGACTTGACCGCTACGGCAGGGAAAGTGGCCTTTGCCCAATGGCTCAAAGACCTCCTTGGCCAAGATGCCCATCCCGATCTCAAGGTCGTGCAGGCACCGGGCCATAGGTTCATGGATCATCCCCTGGGCCATGTCTCCATTCTCAACCTCGCCAGCTTGCGCGATCTGGAAGCCAAGCTGGGCCGCGAGATCGATCCGCTGCGCTTTCGCGCCAACATCTACGTCGAAGGCTGGCCGGCCTGGGTGGAGAACGCTTGGGAGGGTCGCGACCTGATGGTCGGCTTTGCGCGGGCCAAGGTCTATAAGCCCATACAGAGATGCATCGCCACCCATGTGGACCCTGCGACGGGGGAAAGAGATATGGATCTGGTGAAGGCCTTGTTCGACAATTACGGCCATATGAACTGCGGCATTTATGTCCATGTGACCCATGGCGGGCGGGTCTGCCTGGGCGATGCCTGCACTTCGCCGCAGGAGCCGAAGTGACCCATACCCTGTTGAGCGCCTGGCAGTCTGCTAAGACGCGCCTTCACACCGCGGGCCTGAGTAGCCCGGTCATTGATTCCCGCCTGCTCGTTGAAGCGGCCGCTGATGCGACCCGCGCCGATATCGTCGGTGATCCCTATCGCGCCCTGACGCCTGAGCAGGAATCGACCCTTGAGGACTATCTAAGCCGTCGGGAGCATAGAGAGCCGGTCAGCCATATCCTTGGCCGCAAGGGCTTCTGGAAGATCATGCTCTCCGTGAACGCCAATGTCCTGACCCCGCGGCCCGATACCGAGGTAATTGTCGACTATGTCCTGAAAAAGATGCCGGAGCAGACACCCTTCTCGATCCTAGATCTTGGGGTCGGATCAGGTGCTATCCTGTTGTCTATTCTGGCGGAGCGGCCGGCAGCCAAGGGACTGGGCGTCGATGTCTCCGAAGAAGCCTTGGCCGTCGCCCGGGATAATGCTGCCCACCTGGGCTTGGCCGGTAAGGTTGCCCTTCTGCGTAGCGATTGGACCAGCGGCCTGGGCGACGCCAACTATGATGTGGTGGTGTCTAATCCGCCCTATATCGCCAGCCATGTGATTGAAACCCTGGAGCCTGAGGTCAAGGACCACGAACCTCGCCTTGCCCTCGACGGCGGCCCCGATGGTCTGGACCATTATCGGGTCCTGGCACCAGAGATTTTAAGGGTGCTGAAACCCGGCGGTCTGTTTGCCGTAGAGATCGGCTATGATCAGAAAATCGCGGTCGAAGCGCTGTTCAATGCCGCCGGTGCAGAGGACGTCTGGACCATTCCAGACCTCGCCATGCACGATCGTGTTGTGGTCGGAATGAAAAAGGCCTTGGAAACTTCACAGTGAATCGTTAGACGAGGTTCCTGTCTCCACCTCTTACGTCGGTGCTTCAGGTTCGGCCTTCCGATTGGAAAGCCTAGACCGCTCCGACAGGCGCGCCGTGTGGCGCGAGCCCCAAGTCGGGGTGGTCGACGAGGAACACCTAAGCATCAACTGAGTTTTCCGGGCCACGGCCCAGAACCAAGGCGAAAGGATACACCGTCCGCAACAAGGCTCTAAGGGTCAAGGCGGTCGGCGCGAGGACGAATGAGAGACTTCAAAGGTATGAAGCGCCAACGTGGCCGCAATCGTAACGGCGGTCCGAACAATGGCGGCAAGCCTCAGCAGCAAAACGCCAACCGCGCGTTTGAGTCCAACGGACCTGAGAACATCAAGGTCCGCGGGAATGCTCAGCATGTATTTGAGAAATACCAGCAGCTGGCCAGGGATGCGACGACGGCGGGGGACCGGGTTCTGGCGGAGAACTATCTCCAGCATGCCGAACATTATTTCCGTGTGGTCCGGGCCATGCAGCCCACCCGCCCGGCCAGTGAAATCCTAGGCCGAGACCAGTTCGTCTCCGGCTTCGATATCGATTTTGAAGATGAAAGCGGTGCCCAGGCCGCTGCCCTGGCAGACGCCGAGGCTGCCGCCAATGGCGATGCCGCTGAACCATCCGAGGGTGAGGCTGAACCCCGTGAACGTTCCTGGCGTGATGATCGGCCCAGGGAAGAGCGTCCGAGGGACGACCGTCCCAGAGATGACCGTCCAAGGGAAGATCGCGGCGACCGTCCGCGCTTTCGCGACCGCGATGACCGCTGGCGTGATGATCGCCCCCGGGAAGATCGTCCGCCCCGCGAAGATCGCGGCGACCGCCCTAGGGATGACAGGCCCAGGGATGAGCGGCCCAGGGATGACCGTCCAAGAGATGATCGGCCGAGAGACGAACGCCCCAGGGAAGAACGACCCCGGGATGATCGCCCTCGCGAGGACCGCCCGCCCCGGGAAGACCGGCCGCGGGGTGATCGCCCTGAAGGCGGTCGCCGGGATCGCTGGCGGGAACGCGAACCCCGTGAGGACCGCACCGAACGCGATCCCTTGGCTGTGATCGAACCCAAGGCTGCGCCCATGGTGGTGGCTGAGGACAAGAGCTCACCGGTCCTGCGGGATGACGACGGCGGCGAGAGCCACGCGCCGGCCTTCCTGAAAGCGCCGCGCACGCGCGCTCCCAAGGCAGAGCCTGCACCTGTAGCGGCTCCAGACACCGGCGAAGAGGCCGCAAAGCCCGCCCGTCGTCGCCGTGCGCCGCGCAGCTTTGAAGGCGGGGACGAGGGCTAAAACCCTCTCCCCTCTTTTTGCCCTAGTGGGTCGGCGCGGTCGAGGGTTCCGCCTTCAGACCGCCCGGAACCAGGGTCGAAATCACCACGGACACAGCAAAGGCTGCGATCAGGGTGACAACGATTGCAGCACCCGTGGGCAGATCCAGGATCGACGACAGGATTAGGCCCAGCGTGTAGCCTGCGAGACCAACGCTATAGCCCACCAAGAGCCGCAGCCTTGGGGTAAATCGGCGGGCCGCGAGGGCGGGGATAATCAGGCTGGCGAAGACCAGATAGACTCCAACCAGCTGCACGGATTGGGTTACCACCAGCGCAAACAGCACATAGAAGCCGACCTGGCCCATGCGCGCCCTGAACCGGAACCAGATCAGCAGAGCGACCGCATAGAACAGGGCGATGGGCCAAAGGCTCGCCGCCGTCACCCAGAGAATTTGCCCAACCAGCAGGTCTTTCAGATGTTCCCCGCCATGGGGGTTGTTGGCGAGCAGGAGCAGTTCCACCGAGGCGGCGGCGACAAACAGAACGCCAATCAGCGCCTCCTGGACTTCCGGCCATTTCTTTTCCGTCCAGGTCAGTAAAAGCGCCCCGATCAGAGCGGCGCTACAGGCAGCCACCTGCACGACCCATCCTTGGGGGTCCGTGCCCAGCGCCCCGGCGACCGTGACCCCCAAGCCCGCCACCTGGGCTATGGCGAGGTCGATGAAGACAATCCCACGTCCAAGGACCTGTTGTCCCATAGGGACATGGGTCGAAAGGACCAATAGACCCGCCAGGAAGGCCGGGAAGAGGACGCTCAGTTCAAGGGTGCCCATAGACATTACTTCAGCGCCTTCAGCATGCGAGACAGGGTGTCGTCATAGAGGGAATAGAGGTCCTTGGCCTGGTCAGTGCCGCCAATGGTGTAGGGCAGCATGACGGCAGGAACGCTAGCGCGTCCGCCGATAAAGGTCGAGGGGCGATCATCTTCATAGGCGGCGCGAATGATCATCTTCACGGGGGTCTTCTTCAGAACCTCAAGCACCTGGGCCAGATAGCCGCTAGATGCGGGCACCCCGGGCTTTGGCTCCAGGGCAATGACCCGGCGAAGACCCAGCCAGGTTTCAAGATAGATCCAGCTGCGATGTTGAACGGCGATAGGAACCCCGCGCAGCGGCGCGGCCTCAGCTTGCCAGCGCTTCAGCGCCCCCTGCCAATTGCCGAGGAAGGTCTGATACCGCCCATGATAGAGTCCGGCATTGGCGGGATCGAGCTCTGCAAAGCGGTCAGCCATGGCCTTGCCCACCGGGATCATGTTGCGGGGATCAGACTGAATATGGGGGTTACCCCCCGCATGAATGTCGCCCTGCGAGCGATCCAAAGACGCCGGAGTCTCAAGCAGGTGAACATAGTCGGTGGGTTGGAACACCCCACGAGCGCCTGGCATGATCTTCTTGTTGGCGGACTGACTGACAATCATCGGCAGCCAACCAATTTCCAGCTCGGCACCGGTGCAGACCGTCACATCGGCGGTCCGCGCCTTTGAGATCAGGCTAGGTCGTGCTTGGATCAGGTGTGGGTCCTGAACCCCAGTGGTGGCAACGTAGACACTGACCTTATCGCCGCCGATTTCGTGGGCCAGGGCACCCCACTCCGGCTCGCAGGCAAAGACCTGTAAGGCGGCGGCGGGTCCGGCCAGTCCGACCGTCAACGCCGCGATCACGGCGCTGAGCATGGGCTTGATCATCTTCATGTCCTTAGTACCTGTGCGCCCCGTGGGGGCCATAGACGACGGTATATTGGAAGCGCAATTCGTCATTGGCCTTCAAATCGGTTTCATCGTGGGTGAACTGCATGCGGAGGCGGGCAAACTCGCTCGTATCGTATTCCAGCAGGCCGGTGATCGCTTTGGGATTTCGGCCAAGATCATCCAGTGCTGACTTCAACAGCACCTTGGCTGGGCGATCACCGTTCAAGGACCCATAGCGCAGTCCAAGGCTCCAGCGATTGGTGAATTGGTAGACACCCTGGGCATACCACCCGGAGCGATTTAGCTTCGCCGGCAGGGCGTTGAAATCCCCAGTCTGACGGTCATAAAAATACTCGCCGCTGAGGGTCAGGTTGCGCTGGGCGGGATTGCCGCCCGGTGCCCACTTGTAGACCAGGGATGCGATCCCAACGCCGTTCTCGCCACTGAAATCATCACCCGCCGTTAGGCGATCACGTGCGGCAGTGTGGAGATAGGAGACGGCCCCCAGCCAGCTAGAGTCATCATTGATATCTGAGCCGGTGTGGAGGAAGAGAGATTGGGCCTGGGCCCGATTTTTGTCAGAACCACCACCTGGGAATCGATCCCCGCGGAAGATTTCGGCACCTGCCTCAAGAAAGAAGGGTGTCGGCGCGAGCCAGCGGACCTGGACACCGTCGTCGCCATATTGAGACCCCAGCAAGGCACGATAGGGCAAGGGCATATCAATAAAGGACCAGTTATGCCCATGCCGCTCGTTGAGATAGCCAATCGCTGAATAAAACCGCCCGGCCTTTAGGGTTAAGCCCGCCGGCAAGGCGGTCGTTTGAATAAAACCCTCTTCGACCGAGGCTGAGCCACCCCCATCAAAGCTGACCGTCAGGGCGGCACTTAGATAGGGATCAACATTGGCTCCGAAGGTGACTTCAGACTCACCTAGAGAAAGTCCGCGACGCTCCGGGCCGGCATTGTCGCTCAAGGGGAAGCCCGGAATACGCGCCCATGCAGGATCTTGGGAGCGACTGACATAATTGCCATTGAGGACAACAGAAACGCCGGGGTTCATCGCATTCGGAGACGGCGTCACTGCAGCAGGCGACGGCTCTGTCTCAGAGTCTGCGATCACCACTTCACTGCTAGCCTCCGGGGCTGGTGGCGAGGCGGGGGTTGCCGCTGCGTGGGCTGCAGCCACTTCAGCTTCAGCAGCCTTAAGGCGCGTCTCGAGCTCTGAAATCTTGGTTTCGTAATCTCCGCGTAGAGCGTTGATCTGTTGCTGCAAGGTTGCGAAGTCAGCCGCCGTCGGTTTCGCCGGCGCAGCACTGGCTTGACTGGTCACGCTGATCCCCGTCGCAATAAGGGCAATCGCTAGTCGTGAAGCAGAGCGCTGCATGATCATTCCTATTGGCATTATTCGACGTGTTCGGAAGGTCATTCCAAGAACAGCCAAAAAGTGTTATGAGATAACATAACGATTGGTCAAGGCCAGTTTACCAAACAGCGTTGCGGTGGATGCAAAGGAAGGCTAGCCCTTAGGGATGGGAGCAGATTGCCATCATCACGATGTGGCCCAAAGCGGGTTGGTCGGTGCGCCATTGGAGCTGGCCCTAGGTCTGGCCGAGACACGTTGCCAGGCAACGCGGGAGCGACTCACCCCGCCCCGACGGCGAGTGCTTGAACTCCTGCTTCAAGCAGAAGGCCCGCTGAAGGCCTATGATTTGATCGCCGCATTTGGGCTGCGCGGTGAACCTGCCAAGCCGCCAACGGTCTATCGCGCCCTCGAGTTCCTTGAGCGTATGGGCTTTGTGCATCGTATTGAGAGCTTGAACGCCTATGTCCCCTGTCACCGTGACACTGAAAGTCATAAGGCGGCGTTCTTGATCTGCGATTGCTGTGGGGCAGCCCGGGAATTCGATCCTGATCTCCTCAATCGGCTCACACCGACCGACATAGCTGGATATGCCTTGCGCTCCGTCACCCTCGAGGCACATGGCCTATGTCCCACATGCCAGGGTCAGACTGTGGCGAGTTAGGGCCGAGCTCAGAAGGCCTGTTGTCCAGGGGACGGGTGCTCGACATCTGCCTTGCTAACCTCGACACTGATCACAAATTGGCAGAGACTCCTGCAGCTTGGCACTGCCGAGGCTTTCTCAGTTAAGGTCCGAAATATCGCCCCATGATCGAGGTCACCGCTGATATCGCCCTGGCCGACGATGAAGTCAGCGAGCGGTTTATCCGTGCCGCAGGGCCGGGCGGCCAAAACGTCAATAAGGTCTCGACGGCCGTTGAACTTAGATTCGATGTCCGACGCTCTCCATCCCTGCCAAATGACGTCGCCGTGCGCTTGATGAAGCTCGCGGGCCGCCGCTTGACCCTTGATGGCGTCCTTGTGCTTGTGGCGATGACACATCGGACCCAAGAACGGAATCGCGCCGACGCCCTAGATCGCCTGCTCACTCTGATCCGTAAGGCGGCCGAACCACCGCCACCGCCACGCAAGCGGACCCGCCCAACCCTAGCCTCGAAGACCCGCAGACTGGAAGGCAAGGTCAAGCGGGGCGGTGTGAAGGCCCTCCGAAGCAAGGTCCGGAATGAGGATTAGGCGTCACGGGGACTTGGCGGATGGGGCGGTCGGCGCCTATTCTATCCTCATGAATAGCTTTGCCCGTCTCTTGACCGTCGCTGCCCTCTTGGCACTCTCCGCCTGCGCCGGGGGTCCCAGTCTGGGTCCACAACCTGTGAACGTGAATTTGGCCGACGGACCGCCCTCGGCTGAGGTGTTTCGGGCGCAGGATTTTGCCTGGTCAACTGCGATTGGAAAGGGCGGCATTGAAGGCCATGTTGGCTTCTCCTTCGACGGCGTCCGATACACCTGCAAGGGTGCAGGCGTGATTTTAACCCCAGAGACACTCTGGTCTCGCAAGCGGATCTCGATCCTTTACAATTCGCCGATTGCCTCAGCCCTGCCGGTTGATGAGGTTCGCGCCCGTACGCCAAACGCGCCGAGTGGCGATTATTCTGCCTTCATCCGCCGCTCCACCTGTGACAGCGCAGACCGGTTCACCTTTTCAACCCTGCCCAATGGCGCTTGGTTCGCCATACTGGTGGCCAAGCCGATTGGCGGCAAAGGCCCCGACATGGCAATCATGAAGCGGGTCGAAGTGCGCGGCGGTCGGATCGCTCTTATCGAGCTTTAGGGCTCAACCCCGCCCATGGCCGGCGGACCGAACCCTAGTCGCTAGGGCCCACGGCTTTTTCACAGACAAGCGCGATGAGGGGCTCCATTTGAAGCCCCTCTCCCGCAGGGTCTAGTGGACCAGGGCCTTGCCGATTTCCAGGCCTCCAGAGCCCGCCGTGACCTCAATCACCGAGCCGTCCATCAAGTCACCGGCCAGAAGCTTTCTGGCAATGGGATCGACCAGGTCCTTTTGAATCACCCGCTTGAGCGGCCGGGCACCATAGACCGGGTCATAGCCACGCTCCGCCAGCCAGTGGCGGGCAGCCGGGTCCAGGCTGATGGACATCCGCCGATCCGCCAGCATCTTCTCCACCCGCTGCAGTTGGATGCCGACGATATTGTCCATTTCGGCCCGGCCCAAGCGCTTGAAAAGGATGATCTCATCCACCCGATTCAGGAACTCGGGGCGGAAGTGACGACGCACAACATCCATGACCTCGCCGCGGACGTCCTCCACGTCATCCCCATCGGCCTGAGCCGCCAGGAATTCTGACCCCAGGTTCGAGGTCATGATGAGCAGGGTGTTGCGGAAGTCCACTGTACGGCCTTGGCCATCCGTCAGACGACCATCGTCCAGGACCTGGAGCAGGACATTGAACACATCGGGGTGGGCCTTTTCCACCTCGTCGAACAGCACCACCTGATAGGGCCTGCGCCGAACGGCTTCGGTAAGGGCACCGCCTTCGTCATAGCCAACATAGCCGGGAGGTGCGCCGATCATGCGACTGACCGAGTGCTTTTCCATGTATTCGCTCATGTCCAGCCGGGTGATGGCAGACTCATCATCGAACATGAAGCCCGCCAAGGCCTTGGTCAGCTCGGTCTTGCCGACACCGGTGGGGCCGAGGAACAGGAAGGAGCCAATGGGGCGGTTGGGGTCCTGCAAGCCAGCCCTGGCACGACGCACGGCATCGGAGACGGCGACCAGAGCTTCCTCTTGGCCGACCACCCGACCGCGCAGGGCGTCTTCCATAGCCAGCAGTTTTTCCCGCTCGCCCTCGAGCATTTTGTCCACGGGAATCCCCGTCCAACGCGACACGACGGCAGCGATCTGCTCGGCATCCACGACCTCGGGGCTGACCTGATCTTCCGCGGCCTTGGCCTCTGCGTCCGCCAGCTGGCGCTCCAGGGGCGGGATTTCGCCATAGGCGATCTCAGAGGCCCTCTGCAGGTCGCCTCGCCGCTGGGCCGCAACCAGTTCAGCCCGCAGGCGATCAATGGCTTCGCGCACCTGAGCAGCAGACGAGACCTTGTCCTTTTCCGACTTCCAGCGGGCGGTCATGTCCTCGGACTGGGCTTCCAGGTCGGCAAGCTCGTCCTCAAGCTTTTCCAGGCGCTGCTTTGAGGCAGCGTCGCTCTCCCGGGTCAGGGCTTCGCGCTCAATCTTCAGCTGGACCACCCGCCGATCAATTTCGTCCAGTTCCTCGGGCTTGGAGTCCACGGCCATACGCACCCGACTGCCCGCTTCGTCGATCAGGTCGATGGCCTTGTCAGGCAGGAAGCGGTCAGCGATGTAACGGTTGGACAGGGTGGCGGCGGCGACAATAGCGCTGTCGAGAATGCGGACCCCGTGGTGGACCTCATATTTCTCTTTCAGCCCGCGCAGGATTGAGACCGTGTCCTCGACAGTGGGTTCACTGACAAACACCGGTTGGAATCGACGGGCCAGGGCGGCGTCCTTCTCCACGTGCTTGCGGTATTCCTCCAGAGTTGTGGCACCGACGCAGTGTAGCTCCCCACGGGCCAGGGCGGGTTTTAAGAGGTTAGAGGCATCCATCGCCCCCTCGGTCTTGCCCGCACCCACCAGGGTGTGCATTTCGTCGATGAACAGGATGATTGAACCCTCGGCCTGGGTCACCTCGTTCAGAACGGCCTTAAGGCGCTCTTCGAACTCCCCGCGATATTTCGCCCCAGCAATCAGGGAGCCCATGTCCAGGGCCTGAAGCTGCTTGTCCTTGAGGCTTTCTGGTACATCGCCGTTGACGATGCGCAGGGCCAGGCCCTCGACGATCGCGGTCTTGCCAACGCCAGGTTCACCGATCAGCACAGGATTGTTTTTAGTGCGGCGGCTTAAGACCTGAATGGTCCGGCGAATTTCTTCATCTCGGCCAATGACCGGATCGAGCTTGCCGTCGCGGGCCGCCTGGGTCAGATCGCGGGCATAGCGTTTAAGGGCGTCATAGCCTTCTTCGGCGTTAGCGGAGTCTGCGGTCTTGCCCTTGCGCACAGCATTGGCGGCGGCTTCGAGGCCCTCAGCTGTCGCACCGGCGTCCTTTAGGAGCTTGGCCACATCGCCGCCCTCCTTAGCTGTGGCGATGAGTAGGCGCTCAGTGGTCACAAAGGCATCGCCAGCAGCCTTTGCCCCGCTCTCGGCCTCTGCAAAAATTCGCGCCACTTCACCGGACATATAGAGCTGGCCAGAGCCACCTTCGACCTTGGGGCGCTTGCCCAAAAGGGCATCAACTGCCGCGTCGGCTTCGGCGGGGCGACCGCCAGCCGTCTTGATGAGGGCGCGGCTCAGGCCGTCCTTTTCCTCAAGCAAAACCTTCAGCAGGTGTTCAGGGGCCAGCTGTTGGTGGCGACGGGCCAGGGCAAGGCTCTGGGCCGATTGGACCGCTTGTTTGGCGCGGTCGGAATAGAGATCAATATTCATGAGTCCCCTCGTAAGGCGGAAATACAAAGACTGCCTTGATAAAGCGCAATCCACGTCACCCCGATGTAGTGTGGCGTTTTCGCCACACAAGCCTCACAGAGCAGAACCTGTTCCTGAATTTGTCCCGAGGCCTATTGGCGGGCCATTTCGGCCTCACCGATGCCATCGCCATCCAGCACCTGATCATCATCCATGGTGACCACCACCCGCGACAGTTTTCCCGTGAAGCAGAAGGGTGCCTCATAGCCAGCGACCGGGCTGCCGCGATCTAAACCAATGTCGAGACCAGACCAGGAGATGAAGTTGGCAAAGCCCAAATGGGTATGAACCTCTCCAGCCTTCTTCCCATCCACCGCCAAGACAAAGCGGCGGCCATCACGGTCCTGATGCACGCCGACGGACAGCCGGTGATGGCCCGCCGGAACAGGAGCCTCAGACGTGACGGTCACCAAAGCGCCGCCGACATTGATCGTGTAGTTCAGCCGTCCGCCCTGGAGGTAGAAGCTGTAGCCACAGGTGGCGTCCCCATGGGAGAGCAAGACCCCCTCCGCGCCCTCTGGGGGCACAAGGGCTTCGGCCTCAATGCGGTAGGAGCGGCTGCGGACATCGGGTGCCACGTCGGTGGGCAAATGGCCCATGCCATTGTGAAATACAAAGCGCTTACGGTCGCCATGATAGCGCAAGGCGTTCTCGGCGAACCGCGGCCCGAAACGGTCGTCCAGCGGCAGAACCTTGCAGCGCTCAGCCTCTGACCACCAAGCCGCCACCAACTCGTCCAGCTTGTCCTTTCGGGCCTCTGCCAAATCTTGGGTCTCAGAAAAATCGGCGTCGAGGTGATAGAGCTCCCAGATATCCTTATCGAAGGGCGAGCCCGGCGGATGGAAGGCGACGGCCTTCCAGCCCTCCTTCCAGAGGCCGCGGTGGCCGAACATTTCAAAATACTGCGGACGGGTCCGGTGCTTGGCATCAGGGTCCTTGAAGGACGCCGCAAAGCTCTGGCCCTCCAGGGGCATTTGCGGGACCCCGGCAATGGTCTCAGGGATCTCTAGACCCAGTATGTCAAGAATGGTCGGGGTAAAGTCGGTGGCGTGGGCGAAGGCGTGGCGCAACTCGCCTCGGGCTGAAATTCCATTGCGCCAGGAGATCACCAGGGGGTCGCGGATCCCGCCTCCATGGGTGTTCTGCTTATAGCGCCGCAGGGGGGTGTTGGAGGCCATGGCCCAACCCTGCGGAAAATTCGAGTGGGTGTCTGGCCCGCCGATATCATCGATCCGGGCCAGCTTTTCTGCCATGGGCTCGGCCTTCATATTGTAAGGCCCCATGGCGTTGACCATGCCCAAGGGGCCGCCCTCCTGGCTGGCGCCGTTGTCGGACAAGACCAGGATCAAGGTGTCGTCGCGAACCCCTGCTGTGTCGAGGAAATCGATCAGGCGGGCAATGTGCTGGTCGGCATGGTCGAGCATGCCGGCATAGGCGCTCTGTAGCCGGGTGAAGAGCCTTTGCTCGTCAGGGGAATACTCATCCCAGGCGCGGACTCCGTCATTGCGGGGCGGCAGAACCGTATCAGGCGGGACAATACCCATGGTCTTCTGGCGGGCAAACCGGGCTTCACGCTCAACATCCCAGCCCTTTTCGAAGACCGGGTCATAACTATGAATAATATCCTTGGGGGCCTGATGGGGCGCGTGACAGGCGCCAAGGGCCATCCACAGCAGCCAGGGGGTTTGCGGCGCGTCCGCCGTATGGTCAGCGATGAAGCGGATCGACTGATCCACCAGGTCGGCGGTCAGATGATAGCCGTCGGCATAGCTGGCTGGAGGATCAATGGGCGTATTGTCCCGCACCAGTTCCGGCGCGTACTGGTCGGTCTCGGCGTCCATAAAACCATAGAACCGGTCAAATCCTCGGCCCAAGGGCCAGCCGTCGAAGGGACCTGTAGGTCCAGATTCTGTCAGCGAGGTGGCATGCCATTTGCCGACCATATAGCTGCGATAGCCATGGGGCTTGAGCATTTCCGGAAGGGTGCCCCCCTCCTTGGCCAGCTTGCCCCGATAGCCTGGGAAGCCGCTATCGAAATTGGCCAGACACCCCATGCCCACCGAATGGTGGTTGCGCCCCGTCAGCAGGGCCGCACGGGTGGTGGAGCACATGGCAGTGGTGTGGAAGCCCGTATAGCGCAGGCCGTCAGCCGCCAGGGCGTCGATCGCCGGGGTCCTGATCGGCGAGCCATAGCAGCCAAAATCTGAGAACCCGACATCATCGAACAGGATGACCAGGATATTCGGCGCGCCCTTAGGCGCCTTGGGCGGCTCCGGCCAATAGGGGGTCGAGTCCGCCAGGGTCTTGCCGATCTTCGCCGCGCCGTTGGTCATGGTTCGTCCCGCCTGATTCAAGTGGCAAGATGAATGCCAGTTTTTCAGAGGGCCGCAAAGGTGGGGGATATTGCCCCCCAACCCCTACTTCTGCGTCGCGTAGATCTTGACCACCTCGTAGAGGAAATCGCGGCCCTCATAGAGGGAGACCACGCGCACCCGCTCGTTGAGGCCATGCACGCCGCCGCCGTCTGGGTCACCAAAAATACCAGACAGCCCATAGGTCGGGGTTCCAGCGGCATTGGTGAAGCGGCCGTCCGTGGCGCCGGTGGACATGGCGGGCACCAGGGGAAGCCCAGGCCACATCTTAGCCGACACTTTCTCGATGGGGGCGACGATGGTCTTGGTCAGGGGCGGCGGCGGTGAGACCGGGCTGGGCACGCCCACTGGGGTGACGCTGATCTTGTCGTCGGCGAAGACCTTGATCAGTTGCCCACGTACCGACTCGATGGATTCGCCGGGCAGGATCCGGCAGTTCACATTGGCCTGAGCCTTCTGCGGCAAGGCGTTTGGCGCATGGCCGGCGGTGACCATGGTGGCGACGCAGGTGGTGCGCATCATGGAGTTGCGGCTGGCGTCCTTCGCCACGGTCGCAATGGCGGCGGTGTCGGTGGGATCCTTGGCCACAGCGCTCATGGCCGCGCCGCTTTCGCCGCCTTCAATGGGGCCCATCTTGGCGAAGTGATTGCGGGTCGCCTCATTGATGGCGATGGGGAAGTCATAGGCGCCCAGGCGGCTGAGGGCCCCCGACAGGTGATAGATCGCATTGTCTTTGCTGGGCCGCGAGGAGTGGCCGCCCGGATTGGTCGTGACCAGGGTGAAGTCCTGATAGACCTTTTCACCAGCCTGAATGCCGAGGAACTGGCGCTCGCCCTTTTCGTTCAGCCGGCCACCGGCACCTTCATTGAGGGCGAACTCTGCGCTCATGGTTTCAGGGCGGTTCTTGATCAGCCAGTCGACGCCGTCAAAGGTATCGGAGGTTTCCTCGCCGCAGGTCAGGGCGAGCTTAAGCCCACGGCGGGGCTTAAAGCCCTCGGCCTTGTAGCGGACCATGGCGTCGGTGAAGATCGAGGCCATGGCCTTATCGTCGCTGGCACCCCGGGCGTAGAAATAGCCGCCCTCTTCGATGAGGGTGAAGGGATCGCGGACCCAGTCGGCGCGATTGGCCTCGACCACGTCGATATGAGCCAGCAGCATGATGGGCTTCAGCTTGGCGTCGGAGCCCTTCAAATTAGCGATCAGGGCGCCCCACTTGGGGTGTTCGGGCGGAACAATCAGTTCCATGTCGCTGTCGGCGTAACCAGCGGCCTTCAATCGCGCGGCCATCTTCTCAGCGGCGAGGGTGCAGCTGCCCACCGACAGGGTGGTGTTGGTCTCTACCAGCTCCTTGTAGAGGCCGCGGAAGGCCACCTGATCGGGGCGCGGATCGGCCAGGGCGCCGCTGGCCAGGGTCAGGGCTGCGAGGGCGGAGGCAGAGGCGAGCAGTTGCGGGCGCATGATCAAATAAATGTCCTGATCGGTAGGGAATGTGATCCGCTTCGATAGCCCCGCCCCTAGACCCTGGCAAACAAGTTGATTGCCCCCGGCCCATTTCTTCACTCAACATGCCGCAAAAGGGGAGCGAGACATGACCAAGGACGCTGACTTTTCCACCCTGCTTTATGAGGTGGCGGACCATATCGCCGTCATCACCCTCAACCGCCCCGACCGCCGCAACGCCCTCAACCCCACCGCCTATGCCGAAATCGAAGCCGCCTTCCGTGAGGCGAGTCGCGATCCTGAGGTCCGCTGCTGTGTGGTCACCGGTGCCGACCCGGCCTTCTGTTCAGGGGAGGACGTCAAGGAGATGATGACCGGCGAGCCCGCCAAGCCGCGGCCTCCCGCTGTGCGTCAGCCGCCGACCCCCGCCGCCATGGCCGCCCTAGAGTGCGAAAAGCCAGTGATCGCCGCGGTCAATGGCGCGGCTGTGGGCTGGGGCATGGAGCTGGCCCTCTACGCCGACATTCGCATCGCCTCGGAGCGCGCGCGGTTCGCCGAGCTCTTCATCAAGCGCGCCCTGATCTGCGATGTGGGCGGCCTGCTGCGGCTCCCGGCCATTGTCGGCCCTGCCAAGGCGGCGGAACTGCTCTTCACCGGCGATGCCATCGACGCCGCCGAAGCCCTAAGGATCGGCCTCGTCACCCAGGTGACCGCCCATGAAGACCTCATGCCCACAGCCATGGCCATGGCCCGCCGCATCGCCGTCAACTCCCCTCTGGCCTTGCGCTACATGAAGGAAGGCCTGCGCAAGACCGCCTATGGCGACCCCCGCGAGGTGGGCGGCTGGGCCATTGAGGTGATCTACAAACTCTTCGCTACGGAAGATCACCGGGAAGGCGTGCGCAGCTTCCTGGAAAAGCGTGAGCCGGTGTTTACGGGGCGGTAGCCGAGCTAGTTGAGCTTATCGGGTTTAACCGGCTCGCCGGGCAGGGGCGCCACAGGAACGCCGTCCTCCGCCAGCTTCTTCACCTCAGCCGGAGTCGCCTCGCCATAGATGCCGCGTTCTTCGGACTTGCCCTCGTGAATAGCGCGGGCCTCCTTGGCGAAGGAGTCGCCCACATAGTCGAAATTGTCTTCCACGTGCTTGCGGACCTGGGTCATGGCCTCGGCAAGCATGGCGCGGGTTTCTGGCGAGCCTTCCAGGCTGCGGTTCTTGGTGCCTGCCACGGCTGGCGCCATGATCTGTTTGCGCACAGACTTAGACGCGCAGACCGGGCATTCCACCAGACCCTTGGCCTGCTGGTCGTCATAGTCCGCCGAGGCGCCGAACCAGCCTTCAAACTCATGGCCTGCCTCACAGGCCAGGGCATAGCGGATCATGACAGAACCTGCGGCGGTGCGAAGGCTCTAGCATTGGCCAGGGCGGGAATGGCGGCGCGGGACTTGGCCACGGCGGCCAGATCAAGGTCGACCACCAGGACGCCGGGCTCATCATGGTCGAGCTGCCCCAGGATCTCGCCCCAGGGCCCGACGGCGAGGGTATGGCCATAGGTGCCGCGGCCATCCTCATGGAAGCCGCCCTGGGCCGCAGCGAGCACGAAACTGCCGGTCTCAATGGCCCGGGCGCGCAGGAGGATCTCCCAGTGGGCCTGACCCGTCGGCCGGGTGAAGGCGGCGGGTACTGTGATGATCTCAGCGCCGGCCACGGCCAGGGCGCGATAGACCGCCGGAAAGCGCATGTCATAGCAGATGGTCAGGCCAAGCCTGGCGTCTCCAGCCGTCGCCGTCACGGCGCGATCGCCGGGCTCATAGGCCTCGCTCTCCCGGGCGGTCTCGCCGGTAGGCAGGTCCACATCGAACATGTGCAGCTTGTCATAGGTGGCGGTGATCTCGCCGTCAGGAGAGATCAAGAAGGACCGATTGGCCGCCTTGCCATCCTCCCGCAGAACCAGGGCCGACCCGATCAAGAGGGTGATCCCAAGTTCCTTGGCCAGGGCCCGCCCGCCTTGGACCACAGGGTCCTGCTCAGGCAAGGTCAATTGCGGCAGCAGCTTTTCGCGGTTCTTTTCGAGAAGGTTTGAGCCCTCCGGCGTCACAATGAAGGTCGCGCCTTGAGCCGCAGCATCGCGGATCAGGGGCTCCACATGCGCAAGGCCCGCTGCCGCCGTCGCGGGTGTGCGGGTCTGGATGAGGCCAAAGCGGAGGATGGTCATTAGGCGGCGAGCAGGGGATCGAGCTTCCCGGCCTGTTCCAGGGCCATCATGTCGTCACAGCCGCCCACATGGGTGTCGCCGATGAAGATCTGCGGGAAGGTGGCGCGACCGCCAGATTTCTCCATCATTTCCGCCTTCTTGTCGGCGTCGAAGGCCGCCGAAATCTCATCGAAGGCGACGCCCTTTTTCTCCAGCAGCGAAACCGCGCGAACACAGAAGGGACAGAAGGGTTTGGTATAGATGGTGACTTGGGCCATGGCTCAATTAGACTCTGAAGCGGGTTAACCCATCCTATATGGGCCCTAATGCGGCGTCTTTCACCCTGGAAACGACAGCAACAGTCACTTCGGCCGCCCCCGCCTTGAGTAAGGCCCTGGCGCATCCCTCCAAAGTGGCACCCGTGGTCATGACATCGTCAATCAGCACAATTGTCTTTCCCGCCACCAAAGGGGCCTTGCGGGGCGGGACCGCAAAGGCCGCTGCCACATTGCGCCGCCGCCCAGAACCGGACTTGCCCCCTTGGGTTTCTGTGGCCCGGCGGCGGATCAGGGCATCGGGCAGATAGGTCAGCCCCGACATCTTGGCCAAGGGGCGGGCAATTTCTGCGGCCTGATTATAGCGTCGACGAAACAGCCGGGTGGGATGCAAGGGCACGGGCGCCACAGCGTCGGCCTGTGCCAGCAGGTCCCGCGCCGACCTCGCCAGCCACCTTGCAAACAGCGGCCCCAGATCGGTCCGGTCAGCATGCTTGAACTGCAGGATCGGCCCCCTGGAATTTTCGTCATAGAGGCAGGCGGCCCGAGCCCTGGCAAAGGCTCGAGGCTTGGCCTCACAGGCGGGACAGCGAGCCCCTGCGCCCAGCTCATACTCGAATGGGGTTCCGCATCCATCGCAGACGGGGTCATCGAGGAAGACGATCCGGCTCCAGACATCAGAGGACAGTCCGGCGGTCAGAACGCCAAGTCCGCCATCCAGGGTCTGAGGCGGAAACACCAGATCTAAAGCTCGCCGTCCGGCAGCCTTTAAGGCCATAGCCAGTTCCCAGTCGCCCCGGAACACGTCATTCTGCTGAGCCATGTCCGCCCCGCCCCTGATCTTTGACCGCAAGCTGCTCCGCGCCCGCCTGGATCGCGCCGCCCCGACCTATGCCGGGGCAGACTTTCTCAAAGCCAGGGCGGCGGAAGACGCCGTGGTCCGCTTGGAAGCCATACTGCGCGCGTTTCCAATCGCCGTCGACCTAGGCGCGAAAAATGGCGCCTTCGCCGCTGCGCTTAAGTTGAGCGATGCCGCCGCCCGGGTCGGTCTGCTGATTGAGACTGACCTGTCGGGGGCCATGCTGTCGGGCCGCACGGGGCCAAGACTTGTCGCCGATGAGGAACAGCTGCCCTTCGGGTTTGGCAAGCTGGACCTGGTGGTCTCGACCCTGGCCCTCCACTGGACCAATGACGTGATCGGGGCCCTGATCCAGATCAGGCGGGCCCTGAAGCCGGACGGCCTGTTCCTAGGCTCCCTGTTTGGCGGTGCCACCCTGAACGAATTGCGCCAGTGCCTGTTCGAGGCCGAGCTGGAGATCACGGGCGGGGCTGGACCTCGGATTTCACCCTTCGCCGACGCCTCAGACGCCGCGAGCCTCTTGCAGCGCGCCGGGTTCGCCCTGCCCGTCGCCGATGTGGATCGCGTAACCGTGCGTTATGCCCATCCCCTCAAGCTGCTGGCCGACCTGCGCGCCATGGGCGAGACCAGTGTCCTGGCTGAGCGCCACCCGAAGCGACTGACTCGCCAGGTCCTGGGGCGGGCCTTTGAGCTCTATGTGCAGAATTTCGCTGAGCCCGACGGCCGAATTCCCGCCACCTTTGAAATCCTGACCCTCACCGGCTGGACCCCCGACGAGAGCCAGCAAAAGCCCTTGAGGCCCGGCTCGGCCAAGATGCGCCTAGCCGATGCCCTGGGAACAACGGAGCACCCCCTGCCCCGGGCGGAGGACTGAAGCCCTCCGTCGCCAGGCACGCACAGGCCCATACCCTTTGAGCAGCCCAGCTTGCCCATCACGGTGTCACCGTAATTTCGCGGCGGGGTTTAATTCCGTTACGCCCGAATATATAATGATCATTATATAGGAGGCTTGCAATGCTCACTTTCAAAGTCACAACCGTCGGAGCCTCTGCCGGCTTTATTCTGCCCAAAGAGGCTATGGCCCGGTTGAAGGTCCAAAAGGGTGACACGCTCTTCCTGACCGAGGCGCCAGATGGTGGCTACAGACTGACCTCCTATGATCCCGAGTTCGACCGCCAGATGTCCTTAGCTGAGGACATCATGCACCAAGACAAGGACATACTTCGGGCCCTTGCGAAGTGACCGAGTGGCGATGGGTTGGCCTAAACCTAGTCTTGGCTATTCACGACCGGCAGATATCTGAACATGGCGGCCTTGATGGTGTGCGAGACCTAGCTGCGGTCGAGTCAGCCTTGACGCGACCGCGCAATCTCGTCGCCTATGAAACGCCTGACGCTGCCGACCTGGCCGCTGCATACGCCTATGGGCTGGCCCGCAATCACGCCTTTGCTGATGGCAACAAACGCACAGCCTGGGTCGTCGCCCGGGTCTTCCTTGCCGACAATAGCATCAGGTTGAATTTCGAAAGAGCGGCGGCGGTACACATCATGGAAACCCTCGCCGCCGGAGCTGTAACCGAAGCCGAGCTTGCGGCATGGTTTCGCGCAAGGATCGTCCTTCCCCAGTCCGATCCGGCCTAATTTGAATTACGGAATTAGAATTACGGTGACACCCCACTTAATTGGCTCCCGCGTCCCCACGCCCTGACCTCCGCCCCCATGGCACGCATGGCCCACGCAGTGTTTCCTGGCATCCCTCACCACGTCACCCAACGTGGCAACGGACGGGCGCTGGGGGCTGCGGACGTCCTGGCGCGGTTGGAGACGGAGAGCGGGCGCGTGCTGGCTGCGGGAAAGCGGGGACCGAGGGCGGGGGTCGTGGAGAGTTAAGTGGGGTGTCACCGTAATTGAATCTTTATGAGGGCAGTCGTCACTGCATAAAGTTTGCGAAGGCTACGCCACCAGAGACAAACCCAGAACCAACTTGTGGCGAGGCCTGTCAGTTAGGCTGTTGCGGGAAGGCCAGCGCATCCCCTGCGGCCTTCCAGCGCTTGCTGTTGGTGAGCGCTGACGCCTCGATCTTCATACTGCCGCATTCAGGCATTCTGTGAATAATCGACCTCAGATTTTTAGCGAGCGAAGGCGGCATCCAAGGATTTAGAACCAGGCGCGTGATCCATCCCAACTCAACAGAAATTTCGAGTGTTTGCCGAATCTCAGATTGAGATTTTGAAACAATGCGCCACTCCCTCTCGTCGCTAAAGCCTTCGCGCTTGATAAACGGGAGTCTTTCTATGTCGCCTGGACCTAAATTTTCTAGGTCCGTCACATTGAGGTACTCGACAGGTTGCGCGATGATATCTGGCAAATTTCTTACGGCCGTTTGCAATGGCTCGCGCTCGAACTCAATACACACACCGTCCTTGCCCTGCGTGAATACTTTCCAGTGATGGTAAGTCTCGGTCGACATCGTACAACAGATTGCTTGCACTGACGCAGCAGCTACGCTGGAACGGTATAACTCCATAAAATGGACATCGTTCGTATCATCCCATTCTGATGGGCTGAGAAGGACGATTTTGCGGTTAGCCAAAGTATTCAGTACACTCGAAAGGCTAGTGTAGCGCCTAAGAAACCTGTCGAGTGCCCTAGCCATTCTTAATCGCTCCTATTATCTCGGCTCGAATTCGTAGTTTACCGACGCCCATACCGCAACTCCCACGGCATGTCCCGCTGTCCTGACCAGACCCCACGGCGGGCCGCCCGTGCCTGATCCTCGGCGCGAACGTACTCCCGTGAGTAGCGCCGAATTACGGTGAATTACGGTGACACCCCACTTAATTGGCTCCCGCTTCCCCACGCCCTAACTTCCGCCTCCATGGCACGCATGGCCCGCGCAGTGTTTCCTGGCATCCCTCACCACGTCACCCAAAGTGGCAACGGACGGGCGCTGGGGGCTGCGGACTTCCTGGCGCGGTTGGAGGCGGAGAGCGGGCGCGTGCTGGCAGCGGGAAAGCGGGGGCCGAGGGCGGGGATCATGGAGAGTTTAAGTGGGGTGTCACTGTAATTCTAGGAAGGGTCGCTGACGCACAGATTAGCGGCTACGCCGCCAGCCCTCACTACCCTTACGTTTGATTGGATGTATAGCTTGACAGGGTTGCGCCGTCGACAGACCCTTGTCACGCAAATTTTTCGCTGGAGGACAATCATGACATTTGCTTCGAAAAGCGTTTTCGCGTTGATATCGGCAATAGCGTGCGTGATCTCAGCGCCAGTTGCTGCCGCCGAAAAGAAGCCCACCCCTCCGATTGCATCCACCACCGACGGCAACAAGGTTGGCTTAGGTTGGTGGGTAGAACGCGACCTTCAGGACATGATGACAGCCTGCTTAGGAACAAAACTCCAAGCAGAGCTCAAGAAGCCATTCGGGTCCGGGACAGAGTCAAGAGACGTGACTGCGATCCCGAACCTCGTGGCCACAGCACTCAAGCTTCGTCGATCTGGTCTTCCCGACCCTTGGATTATTCCTCAGTCAGATGGCGACCTAGCTCGGCTCTTTGGAATTGTCTTCACCAGTCCCGCGAAGTTCGACGCTGACGACCGGACAGGTGAAAGCTATCTGGCGAAGGACTATAGCGTTGTCGAAGACATCGCTGCTGCACCAGGATTTTCCACTGTCAGCTATTTGACGACCTGCTCACTTGGCATGAACGCCGCCCTTAGCGCGCAGGGGGACTATACTATTCCCGTCGCCCGTGTGCAGGCCAGTATCAGTTCTGGCTACGATGGCTCAAATGCGTATGCGCTGAATCTGGTCGACGGGATCTTCGAGTCACCCATCGTGGCTATGTATCGCCGACAGAGCGCAAACCCAGAGCTGCAGGATGCTGGCCAGCTCTACGCTGCGCTAGTCTTCTGGGATTGGTATGCGGCCGACTCTAACCGCCTAAACAGTACAAACCTAATACTAGATAAGTTTTCCGGTCTGACAGTCTATAAGCGGGCTGGATACACCCAAGAGACCAAGTTCAACGTGTCGTTGGGTGGCTCATTCCAGGTGCCCGGCACCTCGCTTGCCAGCTCGACGGCTGTGAAATTCCAAAGGACCACCGACCTGTCCTTGCAAGGATTTGCAAGTGCCGCCTATGTGGATCCAGCAACACAAAAGGCCTTGCGCACCTCGTTCAGCATTCCGCTCCCGAAGGAAATAGCAGTCGTCGCAGCGCGGTCTGCGCATGTTACCTGGCAAGCTGATCCCACCAGCGATCTGACCATTGTAGATCAGACGTCGAAGTATTTCTTCGAACAAATTAGGTATCTGCCCAACCAGTATTGCGCGTCAGCATACTGGAAGACTAACGACAGCAGTGTGACGATCATTGGGGCTCCGACCCCTGCTCGTGATCCCGTTACAAAGTTGCCCTACTGCACGTTCAAGATGGAATACAAACCAAGTGGCACGGTTTCGGCCGCGCCCGGTGCATTGAACGTGGCATTCAATTTTGTAAGTAGCTCTGCGTTGACCAGCGAGCAGATCATTATCCCCGCATCAACCGTTCCGATGGACGTTCAGAAAATACCTGAGGTTGTTGGCCTTTCCTCGACACCAGAGCCCAAGATAATTTCGGCGACCCCGACCGAGACCTCGCTACAGTGGACATTTACTTATAATTTGAAGGACAATAGGAAGGTCAGGAACTCGGATGACATCGATCTTGGAGATGTGAAGCCGATCAAGTGCACACTGGGGTCGGAACCATATGCGCTCCCCGCCTATCCGCAATTGGTAGCATCTATTCCGCCTGGAAACACCATGAACTCAAAGGTAATGAATGTCATAGCCACGGTGAAGTATCCAGGCGTTCTACCCGCGAATCTGACCGGCGTGTCTTATGCCACCTGTACCCTTGAGGGCTGGGCCTACTACACCATGCAGGGAATCTCAGCGCCTGTTCAGCGCGGTTTCCCATCGACCACCATTCGATACCCTGTTCCTACAGCTCCGTAGAAACTCGAATAGCTGCAATTTGCTGTCGGCATTCTGAAGTGCGTCGGCAGCATCTTGTGCTGTGACCGTCCGGCCACACCCCCTCTTGAACTGTCGACCGTGCCTTTGTTACGCTCAGCCTAGCTTAGCGAAACGCCAGGGCATGAGCTCACCGAGCCGGATGATCTTGTGATCGGCGATTGTGGCCAGGACATGGGTGAAACAGCCTTGGGGGGTCGACCTTGTTCAGCTTTGCGGTCTCGATCAGGGTGTAGGCTATGAATTACAGTGACACCCCACTTAATTTTGAAACCTCCCCCACGCGGGACCCGCGCAGAAATCCTCACCGCCCCCATGGCGTCGGCGCCCAGAC
Source organism: uncultured Alphaproteobacteria bacterium (assembly GCA_937920085.1). Lineage (GTDB taxonomy): Bacteria > Pseudomonadota > Alphaproteobacteria > Caulobacterales > Caulobacteraceae > Phenylobacterium. The sequence continues at coordinate 154,787 of CALETE010000081.1, forward strand.
GCGCCTATCTCGGGCCCACCATTCAAAGGAGTCTTCCGTGTCCCTGTCCCTTTATGACGCTTCCATTCCCGTCTTCCTGCATTTCCTGCGCAACCTGACCACCTTCCTTGAGAAGTCCGAGGCCCATGCGGCCGCCAATGGCCTGGAGCTTTCGACCTTTACCGAGGCCCGGCTGGTTGAGGACATGCACCCCCTGACGCGGCAGATTCAGATCGCCAGCGATGGTGCCAAGGGCGGCGCGGCCCGTCTGGCCGGTGTGGACGCCCCCAGCTTCCCCGATGTGGAAACCACCTTCCCGGAGCTGAAGGAACGCCTAGCCAAGACCATCGCCTTCCTGGAAACCATCACGCCAGAACAGGTGAACGGCAAGGAAGATGCCGTCATCGAGATGAAGTTCCCAGGCCAGACCCTGACCTTCACCGGCCAGACCTTCCTGCTGCAATTTGCCATGCCGAACTTCATGTTCCACGTGGTCACCGCCTATGCCCTGATGCGCGCCAAGGGTGCGCCGCTGGGCAAGATGGACTTCCTGGCGGGCGCGACGCCGCGCTAAATCTGCATATCTGCCCCCTGGCCAGATGGGTCAGGGGGTTGTTCTGCGTTGTCGCCGCGCAGAACCCGGCCTAGCTTGAAGCTTCCAAGCTCGAGGGTCCCATGCGCCGCAAACTCATCCTTCTCGCCCTGCTCATGGCGACCAGCGCCCAGGCGGCGCCGACAACGACCGCTCAGACGGTCAGCGGCCTCCAGGCCCCGGCTGAAATCCGCATTGACACATGGGGTATTCCCCACATTTACGCCGCCAGCGTCCGCGACGCCTTTTTCCTGCAGGGCTATAATGCCGCCCGCGACCGGCTCTGGCAGATCGACCTGTGGCGCAAGCGCGGCCTGGGGCGTCTGGCGCAAGACTTTGGACCGGCCTATGCGGCGCAGGATCGGGCGGCGCGGCTCTTTCTCTATCGCGGAGATATGGATGCTGAGTGGGCTGCCTACGGACCCGGTGCCAAGGCCAATTCCGAGGCCTGGGTCGCTGGGGTCAATGCCTATGTGGCAGAGATTGCCGCTGGAAAGCGTGACCTGCCGCAGGAATTCAAGCTGGCGGGCAGTCAGCCTGGAACCTGGTCCGCAGATGACGTGGTGCGCATACGCAGCCATGGCCTGACCCGCAATGTCGGGCTGGAAGTCTCCCGCGCCCAGATCGCGTGCGTGGCTGGCCTGCCCGCCACCCGCCTGTTGAAACTGCTTGAACCCGCCTGGACCACCAAGATCCCAGAAGGTTTGGACCCCTGCGACATCCCTGCTGGTGTCCTGGCGGACTATGATCTGGCGACCAGTGGCGTACGCTTTTCGCCCAAGACGGCAGGTCTCGCGGCCCTGGACGTGCCCCCCGACGCCGTCGGCTCTAACAACTGGACCATAGCGCCCAGCCACACCACCACAGGACGGCCCATCCTGGCCAATGACCCGCATCGGGAGCATGGCGCGCCATCCCTGCGTTACATCGTCCACATGGAAGCCCCAGGCTTCTCGGTGATCGGCGCGGGCGAACCAGCCCTGCCCGGCGTGTCCATCGGTCATAATGACACGGCGGCCTTCGGTCTCACCATCTTCCCGGCCGACCAGGAAGACCTCTACGTCTATGAGACTGACCCCAAGGACCCCGATCTCTATCGCTATGGCCAGGGTTGGGAAAAGATGACCACCATGACCGAGACGGTGGCGGTGAAGGGACAAGCCGACCGGCAAGTCACCCTGAAATTTACCCGTCATGGCCCTGTGGTCTTCTCAGATGCCGCCAAGCACAGGGCCTTTGCGGTGCGCACGGTCTGGTCCCAGCCAGGGACCAGTGCCTATTTCGGGTCAACGGGATACATGACCGCCAAGACCTGGCCTGACTTCAAACAGGCCTTAGCCAAGTGGGGGGCGCCGTCAGAAAATCAGATGTATGCCGATACCTCGGGCCACATTGGCTGGGTGGCGGCGGGCCGGGTTCCCAAGCGTCCCAACTGGGACGGCCTCCTCCCGGTCCCGGGGGATGGCCGTTATGAGTGGCAAGGTGCCCTCAGCCTCGATGAACTGCCCAGCGATGCTGACCCAAAGGCGGGTTGGATCGCCAGCGCCAACGCCCTGAATCTGCCAGAGGGCTATCCCTTCGCGGAGCGCAAGGTCGGGTTTGAATGGTCGAACAACGCCCGCATCACCCGGATATCTGAAATCCTCGGGGGCAAACCCAAGATCAGCCTCGCAGACGCCATGGCCCTGCAAACCGATCCGGTGGATGTGACCTCCCGTCGCCTGATCGCATTGCTGGCACCCCTGAAGAGTGATGACCCTAAGGCCGCGCTGGGTCTTTCCCTGCTGAAGGACTGGAAGGGTGCCACCACCACCGACAGCGCCGCAGCTGCCGTTTTCGAGACCTGGACCGGGAAGCACCTGATCAAGGCCATGGTGAAGGCCGCGGCGCCTGAGGCCGCCCAACCCCTGCTGGGCGGCGCCGATCTGGCAGCCGTGATGGATGATCTGGAAGCCCCTGGCACCACCCTGACCCCCCAAGGGCGAGATCAGGTCCTGCTGACCAGTTTGGCCGCCGCTGTGGACGAGGTTCAGCAAAGGCTGGGCCCTGATGCCAAGACCTGGGCCTGGGGCCGCCTGCATCAGGCGGAATTCGCCCACGCCCTGTCACCCTTAGCCTCGCCAGAGCAGAGGGCGGCCATGAAGGCTGGGCCCTCGCCCATGGGCGGAACCAGCCTGTCGCCCATGGCCGCGACCTGGCGGGCCGCCGATTTCCGCGTCACCGCCGGAGCCTCGTTCCGCATGGTGCTGGATGTGGGAGACTGGGACGCCAGCCGGACAATCAATACGCCCGGGCAATCGGGAAATCCGGACAGCCCCCACTTCAAGGATCTTTTCCCCCTGTGGGTGACCGGTCAGTACGTACCCCTGTCCTATTCCCGCAAGGCCGTGGAAGCCGTCACGGAGCGCGTGATCAAGCTCTCGCCGGGACGATAAGGGAGAGACAGGTCAGCCCCGCCTCTGCCTTGGCGAACTCGCTGATGTCGAGGGGGTGGGTCTTAAAGCCCGCCGCCTCGATCCGCGCAGCCGTTTTGGGGGTTGAGGCCTGAACCAGGGTCTGTGACCCAAGGGTCAAGGTGTTGGCACCAAAGGGCTCCGTCGGGTCGACATAGAGCCGTCGCAGATCGACGAACGGAGCCTCAGCGATCCAATCTGGGTTTAGTAGAACCGTTGACAGGTCCAGGGCCGTTACAGCGGTTTTCAGATGCAGAGCGCCCGGAACAGCGACAGCCACCACCCTGTATCCGGAGGGTTCCGCAAGCCCAGCCAGGGCGGTGTGACCCTCAAGGTCTGTCCGGGTGGATTGGCCAGCATAGATTGTCTTGCCGATGACCAGAATATCGCCGCCATCCATGCGGCCAGAGTCCAGGGTCAGGACCGGACGATCCTTCGGCAGAGCCGCCGCCACCGCCTCCCGTTCCGCCCATCTTGATGCCGCGCCAGGCCGCAGAAGGATCGAGGCCTCTGAGAGGATGAGGGCCATGTCTTCGACAAAGGCGCAGTCAGGCAGGCCCTCATCGGCGTCGAGGACCGCCAATTCAAAACCAGCGGCCTTGAGGGCCTCGGCATAGGCTTGGTGCTGGCCCAGGGCCAGGGCGGGATCAATGGCAGCGCGGTCCAAATGGGTGCGCTCGCCGCCTTCCATGTGCGCGCTTGGACGTCGGAGAATGGCGTAATTCATGGCGGACCTATCAGGTCTAATAGAATACTTGAGGGCAAACCTTGCACCGCGGCATTGACAACCGGAGGCTAGGCCCCGAAAACCCGCGCCCGGATGGGAAGTGGCCAAGGAGCCTGATCGTCGCGATGACCTACATCGTCATGGACGCCTGCATCAAATGTAAGTTCATGGACTGCGTGGAAGTGTGTCCCGTGGACTGCTTCTATGAAGGCGAAAACTTCCTGGTCATCAATCCCGATGAGTGCATCGATTGCGGGGTCTGCGAGCCCGAATGCCCGGTGGATGCCATTAAGCCTGACACCGAAGATGAGGCCGACGGCAAGTGGCTACGGATCAATTCCGACTATGCCAAGGTCTGGCCCAACATCACCGTCAAGGGTGAGCCTCCAGAAGACCGAACCGACTTCGAACGCGAAACCGGCAAGTTCGAGAAGTACTTCAGCGAAAAGCCCGGTACGGGATCGTAAGCCCGGAGCGCGCAACCTACAGGGGCAAGCCTTTCTTTCCGCTGAATTTTATGCTACCTCACCCGTGACTGGCCGACAGCCATAATGCAGTCGGAGTCGTTTGTGAAAAAGTGCCGTATTCGGCCGATGAACGCCTCATAAAGGCGAAGGGTGTCTTCGAAGGTTTAGCCAGCTTCCAGAATCGCTCACCACCGCCCGTTACGCGGATGGAGTGATTCGTCTTTGGAGCCTGGAAAGTCTTCTTCAAGTCGCCGTCGGTTCGGGCAAGGTCGAAAGGACTGAAACTGATGAGCAAGAGCGGTCTGGAATTCTCGGTTGGCGATCACGTGGTTTATCCGGCCCATGGCGTCGGTCGCGTGCAAGGCGTCGAAACACAAGTCGTCGCCGGCTATGAGCTCGAAGTTTATATCATCACCTTTGACCATGAAAAAATGACGCTCCGCGTTCCCACGGCCAAGGCGCGGGTGTCTGGCCTGCGCTCCTTGGCTGAAGGCAATGTGGTATCGCAAGCCTTGACGACCCTGAAGGGCCGCGCCCGCGTGAAGCGCACCATGTGGTCGCGCCGGGCCCAGGAGTATGAAGCCAAGATCAATTCCGGTGACCTGATCTCCATCGCCGAAGTTGTCCGCGATCTGCATCGCGCCGAAAACCAGCCGGAACAGTCTTATTCGGAACGTCAGCTTTATGAGTCGGCCCTGGATCGTATGGCCCGTGAGGTCGCCGCCATCGAGCGGATCGACCGCGATGCCGCCATCGTCATCCTGAACAAGAGCCTGATTAAGGCGGTCGCCGCCTAAAGCGACCGGCCTTTGTAGAGCGCAAGCGCCCGGCTGAAAGGTCGGGCGTTTTCATATGCGCATTCCAACGACGCGCCTGTGGCGCATCGTCAAAGCTTCCCATAAGGTTTGGGATATTTGAACGACGACATTCTCAAGGCCGACCAAAATGACTGACGTCACAGCTGAACCCAAGCCCGCCATCGATAAAAAGGCCCTTCTGGCCAAGTATATTGCCGAGCGCGACAAGCGCCTTCGGGCCGATGGGAACAGTCAGTATCTGGAGATTAAGGGACGCCTCTCCCACTATCTTGAGGATCCCTACACCCCGCGGGTCGAGCGAGAGCCCAAGACCGACCATGTGAAGTTCGCCTTTATTGGTGGTGGCTTTGCAGGTCTGGTGACAGGCGCGCGGCTGAAGGAAGCCGGTATCACCGATGTTCGTATTGTCGAGAAGGGCGGCGACTTTGGCGGCACCTGGTACTGGAACCGCTATCCGGGCGCCCAGTGCGACACCGCCTCCATGATCTACATGCCCCTCTTGGAAGAGACCGGGCACATGCCGACCGAGAAATACGCCCATGCCCCCGAAATCCTCGAGCAGTGCCAGAGGATCGGCAAGCAATATGACCTCTACGACAAGGCCCTCTTCCACACCCAGGTGAAGGACCTGACCTGGGACGACGCCAAGACCTGCTGGGTGATCGAGACCGACCGGGGCGACAGGTTTACGGCCGACTATCTGGGCATGGGCACGGGCCCCCTACATGTTCCGAAGCTTCCGGGCATCCCCGGCATTGAGAGCTTCAAGGGCCATTCCTTCCACACAAGCCGGTGGGACTACGACTATACGGGCGGCGATCCCAAGGGCGGGCTGATGACCAAGCTTGCCGACAAGCGGGTGGCGATCATCGGCACCGGCGCGACGTCAGTGCAGGCCGTTCCGCACCTGGCCAAGGCCTGTGGGACCCTTTACGTGGTGCAGCGGACTCCATCTTCCATTGATGTGCGGGCCAATGTGCCCATCGATCCAGAATGGTTCTCCACCATCGCCACGCCGGGCTGGCAAAAGCGCTGGCTGGAAAACTTCACCGCCAACCAGGCCGGTGGCAGCATGGCCGAGGAAGACTTGGTCCAGGACGGCTGGACCGACCTATCCCGCCGCATCCGCAGCAAGATCATGCAACTGCCGCCGCAGGACATGACCCCCTTGAAAATGCTGGCCGCCTACGAAGACTCCGACTTCGAAAAAATGGAAGAGATCCGGGCTCGGGTCGACCAGATCGTCAGCGACACCGAGACCGCTCAGAACCTCAAGGCTTGGTATCGTCAGCTCTGCAAGCGGCCCTGCTTCCACGACACCTACCTACAGGCCTTCAACACCCCAACGGCACACCTGATCCACACTGACGGCAAGGGGGTCGAGCGGATTACGGAGAGGGGCTTTGTCGTCGATGGCAAGGAATATGAGGTCGACTGCATCATCTATGCGTCCGGCTTTGAGGTCGGGACGGAACTGAAGCGTCGCGCAGGTTTTGACCTCACGGGCCGAGGTGGCTTGAAGCTGTCAGAGGCTTGGGCGCAAGGCATGCGGACCAAGCACGGCCTTCACATTCACGGCTTTCCCAACGCCTTCATGGTGCAGCCAACCCAGGGCGCGAACCTGATTTCGAACGTGCCACATAATCTGACCGACTCGGGCCTGACCATCGCCACCATCGTCAAGCACGCAGAGGCGATCGGGGCCAAGACGGTCGAAGTCACACAGGAAGCCCAGGACGCCTGGGTGGAGCTCCTGGTCAGCGGACCGGGACGCATGCTGGGTGCCCCAGACTGCACGCCTGGATATTATAACAACGAGGGCCAGGATCCTGGCCCCGCCGCCAAATATGCCGTGGGCTATCCTGCTGGGGCCTCAGCCTATTTCCGCTATATCGAAGACTGGCGGAATTCCGGCACCTTCGAAGGCCTGGATATCAAGTAGACCTCGACGTCTGACGTCTAGTTGATCCGACAAAGGTCCCGCAGATAAGCCACGGCTGAACGACTGGGCAGGAAGAAATATCCGCCGCCCTTCATGGTGATGAAGCTTTGCATATTGCGAAGCGTCAGAGGTCCTGCGGCCGTTGGAATGGTGAAGTTGCGTTCCGCCAGATCCCGACCTGAACGGGTAGCGATCGGGTCCACCTCATTCACCAGGCTGTGGAAGGACGGGAAGCCCAGCCAGGTCTGCTGCACCATCTCGAACTGTCGCTCTAGATCGGCGCACAGGGCGACAAATAAGAGCCCGGTCTTCGCCTTCGCATCTGGCTTGACCGTCGGATAGTCCTGGGCGGCGGGGTCATAGAAATAAGGTCTTCCCCGACGCATTAGCGCGTGGCGGCGGGTTATGATCTGCTCCATCGGATCGTTCGGGGTCAGACTGTCCCGCGGATTGGCCCGGCGGATATGGGCCCCCATGGGACAGGCCTGTCCCTGGGGGTCATCTCGCCCATAGAGGAAGTCATTAGCCACGACATCTGAGGTCCTGGTCGCGGCATAGGTCGGGTTACCAATCAGGGGCCGCCCATCCCGCCAGCGGCCCATCAGCTTGGCAGCCACCCAATCGTCCGTCACGTGATCGCCGACGATCCCTGCGAGCTTTTCGGCACCGATCTGGTCATTGAGGGCCCTGGCCTTTTCCGCCGTCATGGCAGCAAAACCTTCTGCATCCTGCTCTAGCTGGCGGATCACCAGAAAGGACCCATTGCGACCAAAGTCTCGGTACTCTTTTTGTAGGCTGGGGAGATTTATGTCCGGATAGCCAAAGGTGCGGGTGTCGCTCAGGACTGGCAGGTTCCCGCCCAGATCACTCTCGGCGGCAGTCTTCAAACAGGGGGCGATAAAGCCTTGGTTGTTTGGATAGCCGAAGATGAATTCACCCGGCTCGACGACACCGAGGTCGTCGGCCGCCGGGGCGGAGGGATCAACGCCTTTCAGAGTGGGTCCCGAAATCCCGTCTCGAAAGCCAAAGTGCTCGTAGCTTGTGCTGGGGCCATCTTCCTTGGGTGAGGTCAAAGCGACCACGTTTAGGTCTTTGTCTAGGGTGACGGTCTTGATCACCGCATGGACAACACGCCCCCCCGCCGTGACAAGATCATTGGTCAGGGCGGCGATCTGCGCGTCCAGGTCTTTTGCAGTCGCCGCGTAGGTCATGAGTACGCCGTCGCTGACCAGATCGGGCTGAAGGCCACTGGCCGCCCCGTCCGTCCATTGCCAAGGTTCGGAGGGGTCAGCAGGCGGTGCATCCCCAAGGATTGGACCCCGACTGACCATGCCGTTCTGGAAGGCGGTGGAGAACTCTTTCAAGAGGTGGATAGCCGGCCCAAAGGCTGTATCGAACTTGCGTAAGCCAGTCGCCGACAGCGCCATGAATAGGGCCGTATTTTTATCAGGAAATTTTCCGTAGGAAATTTGGGGCTGAATGGCCTGCAGCCAGGCCCCGCGCGATTTCGCATCCCCTGGAAGGGCGAAGGGAATACAGGCGCTGAAGATGGCCCGCCGCATGCCGCGGAACAGTAGCGACTGCACCTCCGGTGCGTCTATCTCGCTGGTCTGTGACTGCCCCGACCCAAAGAGATCGAGCCAGGATTTCGCAGCGCTATCGTCATAGGCGAAGGCCAAACCCCGTTGGATCAACACATTTGCCCGCATGACATCGCCGGTCAGGTCGGGAAACCGGCTGTACCAGAAGTCGGTTGGAATTTGCTGCCGGCGAACCCAGCGCTTAAAGCGGTCGCCGTCGGCGGCACCGTTTCCGATCAGGCCTTCGGATTTAGGAAAGCCGACGCCATTGCTCCAGGCTGCGGTTTGCCCCGCATGGGCACGGGTGATGAAGTCCTCGAGATAGCTCTCCCAACTGCCGTCATAATTCGACTGAAAGACCATGGTCTGGCTGCCGGGCATGCGGAACCATTTTGCGAAGTGAATGGTGCCCATAGTCAGAACAAACCCGGGACGGAACCAGAGCAGGCTCTGGGCTATGCCCCACATGGCAAAGGCAAAAGCAAAGCGTCGGACCAGGCCAGGCTTTAACGGCGTGACGGCGATAATGTGGTTCTGTTGATAGCCAGGGGCGTTTTCCCGCTCGATAATCGTCCTGACCAGCTCCGGATCTGGGGCTTGGTCGTCAGGCACCTCCTTCGCTTCTTCCGCCAGAAAAATGCGATAGGCGCAAAAGGCCGCCAAAGCCCAAAGCACGCTGGTCGAAACCAAGCCTAAAACGACAACCGCCGACCAATGGAAGAGGGGCCCAAGCCCAGTTTCCAAGGCCAGAACACTGTGAAGCCCCGTCGCGACGACGAGAAAGCTCACCAGGAAGGCCAAGGTCAGCTGGAGACCCAAACCGCCCTCCAACACCTTGGGCAAGGGATCCCAGAACTTTTTAGGCTGACGCCAGGTTGAAATTGCCGGATCCCCTCGACTGGGTAGGACGGTCAGGGCATCGAGACCCAGGTTCGCCGGATTACGACGCAACTCTGCGCGCACGGCGGCCAGGACATCCATCGCCTTGGTGCCAAACCTGTCGCCAAGGTTTTCGAGCACAGCCTGGACGGCGGACCTGAGCCGCTGCTGCTCCGCCGTACCCGCCACACTGCGTTCCTGCGATCCCATGAAGTTGAGCCCGGTGGAACCCCAAGGACCGTAGTGCAAGCGCAGGGCGTAGGCCCGAAGGATATCGGCAATTGGGCGATCATCCCCTGGCCGAACCAGCTTCAGCACATCCCGCAGCCAGCCGCCCGCATGATCGGCGATGATCGGAAGCGCGAACTCCCGATTGCCATCAACATTGAATTCCAAAAGCAAATTCAAAGGCGGTGCCCCGCCTTCGCCCCACACCGAGGCTGAAGCAAAGTGCACAATGCCTGTAGATGCCAAGGAGTCTGCCACCTCTTCAGTGGCGGGGTTGCCCAGGGCGTGAAGATCCTTTTCGATGGCTGAGCGGGCCAAATCTGCGGTCACTGGAATGCAGATTTGGATCATGTCCTGGGTGCTGCGTGGCGAAGCGAAGACCATGTCCATTTGGCGCGGGAAATACCCCACACGCCTTAGAGCCCCGGTCCCATCGGAGGCGGGCGCCAGCTTGTCCCGGGCAAAGAGAGCCACGAACATTTCAGTGATGATGGTCATGGCCAAATGCTGACCAAGGCACTTGTGGACCCCATGACCAAAGATCAGTTCGAAGTCTTCTGGCTTACGGGGATTGGAGGGCCGGTCTGCAAGGGCCGACATGGTCGAAACCATCACCGTCGCGCCCTGCGGAATGGTCGTCTTGTACCACTTGCCTTGGCCCACGACCGTCGCCTGACGGGCATATCGCCATTGTCCAGGTGCCAGGGCGGGATTGCGACGTCCAGCTTCCCACAGCAGGGCCTGCATGCGCGCGCCATCATCTTCGGCCCGGGCTGCCTTCCTCGCCGCCTCAGTGGTCGATGACCGGCTGAGGACCTCTTCGAGCATATTGGCTGATCCCAGACCGTTGGTTGGGACAAACCCCACAACCAGCCCCAATATGATGGCGCGGATCTCTTCGCGGGTGAGGCCAAGGTCTGGCTCCCGCGTCTTCAGCCACACCAAGCGCTCCACAAGGGTTAGGGCGCTGAAAACCCTGTCTTCTCCCGCGGCACTCTCGGAAATTTCCGTCATGGCCTTATCGATAGCGACATCGATGATCCGCGAGAGCCTCAGCGCTCCCGACCGCGCAAGCTGGCGCTTAATCGGGTCACCTGTGGGGTCAGCGAAGAGCTGGGCGGACACAGCCACAGACCATTCCGCAAACCGGTTCGGATTTGGAAACTCTAAACCAAAATATCGGCGGCAAATCTCGGTTGGCACCCGAAAGATGAAGTCGGTTATGACATCGATCCGCCCGGCCGCACCGTCCAGCAAGGCATTTGAAAAGGCGCGGCTCTGCCGCTTGGCCAGGTCCAAATCATCCCGCAGCACGATCCTTCGGATGATGGCGTTCTGACGCGCCTGGTCGGGGCCTTCCAGTCCCAGAACAAATGTCGCGGACTTGCCGTCGGCGCTATGGGACAGCTCGGCCATTTCAGGGCCATAGGGAACTTCTAGGAAATCGGGATGGTCCAGGGCAATTCGGACATCGTCCTTGCGGGTGATCCAGTACATTCCACCCAGTTGCATGACCGGCCAAAATCGCCGACCAAAGGCTAGGAGTAGAGGCAGGCTCTTGCGGACAAGATCAGAGCTAAGTTGGGCGATGGCCCCCTTAGGTGCCAGCCGTTCAAAATCAAATTCCGGAAATGCCTCATCAGGCAGGTAGTGATCTTGAGCTTGTGCGGACGTGATGCCGTCATAATATTTCGCGCCCAAAGTCTTCCCACCTATTTCAAGGCTTCTCCCCCGGCGTCTGAACTAAGCTCAGATCATCATGGCCTGAAGGAGGAGCTACCAAAGTTTCATCCAGCTCACTCAAGGTCTTTTTCAATTGATCTGGCCAAGTCTGGTCAACAAACGGCACCCAATCGAGATGCCTGAGTTTGAAGCCCGGATTTGACTCTCTCAAAGCCGCCAAAGCGCCCAATGCGGCCTCCCGCTGACCGCGCTGCATTAAAGACCACACTCTTGAGATGTGAGCGTACCAGTATCCCGGACGCCGTAGAAGTGACTTTTCTGCGAAACTGATTGCATCATCCCAGCGCCCAAGCATGGCGTGGCACATGGCCAATTCACCGAGCAGATAATAGGCGTATTCCTCGCCCATATTCAGCCGCATGGCCTCTAACAACATACCCGTCGCCTGTTCGGGATCTCCGCTCAGATAGTAGGCCGCGCCCAGTTGCGAATAGGCGTAGGCGAGGCTTGGATTGAGCGATATTGCCTGCTTCAGAAGGCCGATCGCCGTCGAGGTGTGCTTCAGCCACAATTCGGCAATACCGGCGATCATATAGCCGCGACCATCAAGATAGTCGGCTGAAATGGCCCTTTGGGCGAGCCGTCGAAGTTCGATCACTTCAGCGCGGTCAGCGCGCGTCAGCCAAAGCTGCCTTTGCCGAAAATAAGCGAGCTGCAGGATGGCTTCAGGAGAATTCGGTGCCAAGGCGAGAGCCTGACTGAGCAGCTGTTCTGCCACCAAACTGTCTTCAATCGTGTATCGATTGTGATGCCAGCGTGCGCGCCAGATCAGGTTGGTGACGCGGGGACTGCTTTCAGGGCGCGCTACCGCCCGCGTCATTTCTGCGTCGTCCACAGAGCTGGCCAGGGCACCGACGATCGCTGTGAGCACACGCTCCAGGTCGCTGGACTCCAACTCTGGGGGCAGGTCTGTTCGCCACGTCCAGATCGCCTGACCGGTGAAGGATTCCGAAATGCTTGTGGTGAGGCTCAGCCCTTCAGCTTGTGCCCTCAATCGGCCTTCGACCAAATAGCGGGCCCCCAGAATTTCACCGATTTCGGCAAGGGAGGTGGTGGTGGTGGAATACGCGAAGCTTGCAGCCCTGGAAATGATCGGCAACCAGCGCAGACGCGACAAATGCTCAATCAGTTCCTCGGCTAACCCTTCGGCGAGATAGGCGTTGGCGGGGTTTTCCGTCAGGTTGGCAAAGGGCAGGACCGCGAGAAAGGGACGACCGAAAAAACCATCATCTGACGAAACGGTTTCTGCCGACGGGTTTTGCAGGGAAGCCTTGGCGGCGGCCAGAGCTTCACGAAACTGCGCCCGCTGCTCTCTTAGCCAATCCTCGAATCCATCCTCAGCTTGCAGGTCAACGCCTTCGAGAAAAACCGCATCCTTGGGCAGACCTGCGGCAAGCTTACTGAGACTTAGAATATCGATATCCAAAGCATCAAGCCTAAGGCTAACGCGACTGTGCTGCGTGACGATCAGCTCCTGACTGCCCCCATTGACACAGTGTCTTAGATTGGACAGTTCGCGACGCAAGCTTGCCTGAGCCTGCGCTGGGCTCCGAGACCCCCAAAGCATGTCTTGCAGAAACGTCCGCGACCGAGCGCCATCCCGGCTGGTGGCGAGCAGCCCCAAGAGGGCCACAGACTTTCTGCTTGGGATCTCCACCCTGACGCCCTGAGGGTCGTAAAGGCCGAAGCTCCCAAGTAGGTTGAGCCGATACTTGGCTCCAAACTCCGACATGCCCAATAAACCCCGCCCAACAGCGCACGAATTACACAATAAAAAATATAGTCACCGAGGCCTCAGCGAGGCCACAAATGCAATCGGCCACCGCGTGAAACCATCTGCCGGATCATCTCCCCCAAGAGCAATCGCGTAAGTAGACCTTGGCCCATGGTTTGGTTAGCGGCAAGGGTGGCCGGGTAGGGAATATGAAAATACTGAAAATCTGAGCGGTGCCCTGTAACCAATTGCTTGGTGGACACGTAGTCCTGAGCGAACCCTCAAGAGGACCTCAGAATGGCGATCAGCGGCGACTATGCAAACCCTGTTACCGTCAACGGCTTTGCCTGCAAAAACTGTACTGAGGTGGACCTGGCGAAAAAGAACGTGGACCCAGCCCATCCGCAGGATGGCCCCTTTGGGATCAATGCCAAGGCAAGGACTCATCATGGTCCGGCTCTTAAATTCGGTGGAACCCTGACAGAGTCTAACCTGTCCGATCCCCGCCCTGTGCCACAAAGCCTTGGGACCTTCGTCAATATTTCCGCTTAGAGGCCCCTAGATCAGGGGCGCTGGGAACGGATCCAGCCGGTGATCGACAACCGGTCAGCCGTGACGAAATCAGCGACCTGACTAACGCTATGGGACTGCGGAACTCTGAACAAATTCAGGGAATTAAACTTCGGCGTATAGCCCTCGCAGATGTGTCCCTCAGGGTCATGGAAGAGGAGAAGACCACCCCAATCTGGGTGCCAGTCCTGGGTCAAGCTAAGGACCATGGCGCACAACCGGTTCTTTCCAGCCACATCATCATCATGACGGGTCAGGAAGTGACCGGCCCGATATCGGGTGGCTTGGGCGTCGCAATAGACCGCACCTTCCATATTGGTCAGACGGTGGATAAGGGCGAGAAAAGGGGCAGTATTGAGCCCGTCATAGATCTCAGCGAGGACCTGTCTGTTATCCGTAGGGCGGCGTCCTGCCTCAATCTCATCGCTGATCCGCCAGAGCTCAAAGTCATACTGAAATCCGCTGCGCCCCCCCTCTGCAATGGCATCTGCGATCTTTGCGAGGACATGGTCAGGGGTCTGGGCTTGCGCCGTGAGGTCAACATCATAACTCTTGCCATTGACCGTAAAGGTTCTGAACCAGCTCATCTGCCCCGACAGGGCGGCATGAAGCGCTTGAGCATGCTCGGGTTTCAAAAAGTCCGGGATATGAAGTCTGCCTGATTTCGCAAAGTCTCGGGCCAGGGCCTCTTCATCCAGAGGCCTCCAAAACGGCAGGGGCTCAGTCATACAGTCTCTGATCTTTGGCAAGCCTCGCATTGCCTACGAAGCGGAATGGCGCGACAAAACGGTCATGACCATTGTCTCTAAAACCCGGCCATGAGCAAGGCGGACCTCGATCGCGCAGCGAACCTGATCGCTTCAAAGCGGTATCAGGCCGCCCTGGCAATAACCAAGCCCCTGCTTCGACGGGCAGATGCCGACCCGCGCACCTTTGCCCTCCATGCCTCGGCCCTAAAGGCCTTGGGACGACGGGAAGATGCCCTGCCGATTGACCGAGAGGCCGTTCGGCGGTTCCCCAACGGACGCATTGGCTGGCATAATCTTGCAGCAACCCTTGGCGACCTTGGTAAGGCCCATGACGCGGTAAAGGCTGCTGAAACAGCCTTTCAACTGGGCTTGGATGCCCCAGAAACCTGGCTGGTCTATGCCCGCGCCCTCGTGGCGGCAAGCCGTCTGGACGAAGGAGAGCAGGCCTATCGACGCCTCATCAAGCGCCGCCCCGGGGAGACGGCCTGGGGCCTTGAGCTTGCGAACCTCGTGTGGATGCGCACTGGAGACCTTGGGGCCAGCGATGCTGTCCTCCTGGAGATGTCGCGAGCGGGCGCAGCACCAGTTCCAGTCCTGCTGTCACGGGCGGACCTGGCGCGTACCGCGGGGCGGGCAGACCTTGCCTGGGATCTGATGCTCAATGCCCTGCGCATGGCGCCACATGACGTCCAGGCCCTATTGGCAACAACCCAGGCCGCAGTAGAAAACCAACGCTTGGGTGATGCTGAAATCCTGATCGGACAGGCCTTGGGTCAGGCACCCACATCGCCGGCAGTCCTCAATCAGGCGGCCATTGTTGATCTCGCCTTAGGGCGTCCGCTCCAAGCCCTGGCCAAGGCACGTTTGGGCCTTGAGCGCGATCCGAACAATCAATCCCTGTGGGCCTGGGGATCCGTAGCCGCGCGGCAGCTTGGCGATCCCCTTTACGAAGAGATCTGCGACTATGACACCCTTGTTCGGGTATTCGATCTCGCATCGCCAGCAGGCTGGCCTGATATGGGGGCCTTTCTGAGCGATCTTGATGCGGCCCTGTCGGTCCAGCATGTCTATGAACGCGAGCCAGCCAATCAATCCGTCCGGGGTGGAAGCCAGCTCTCGCACTTTCTGAAGGGGTCGGACGATCCTGCCATAAAGGCGGCCTTTGGGCTCTTCACGACAGCGATCAATAGCTATCTGGCAGACCTTCAACCAGGGACCGATCCGCTGAGATCAAGGAAGACCAAGGACTGGCGATACCAGGGGGCCTGGTCTGTTCTACTGCGCCAAGGCGGATCGCATGCGCCGCATATGCATATGCAAGGCTGGATATCCTCGGTCTTCTATGTGGCCACACCCGCAATCTCAGCCGGTGCCCCAGACCGGCAAGGCTGGCTGGCGATTGGCGAGCCGCCCTTGTCCCTGAATCCGCCCTGCCCCGCCATTTTGCATGTGGAGCCAAGGCCAGGACGATTGGTGCTGTTCCCGTCCTATGCTTGGCATGGGGTCATCCCCTTCGAAACCGACGACCGTCGCCTGACCATGGCCTTTGACGTCGTCCCAAGCTGACGCTGCACCGGAATCAAAAAGGCCGCGGAACCACTGGAATGCTCCAGCAGCCCGCGGCCAATTTTGTCAGCGCCTAAGTCTTAGAAGCGCGCGCGAAGGCCGACGAAGTAACGGCGACCGAGAACGTCGTAGGTCGACGGATCGGTGTTAGCTTCGATCTGCGATGCGTAGAGCGGCGGCTGCTTGTCGGCGACATTGTTCACGCCTGCACGGACTTCGAACATGTCGTTGATCTTCCAGCTGCCATCGATGTCATAGTAGCTGTAGTTCGGAGCTGCTTGGCCGCTTGCATAGAAGTCGTCGACCTTGCTGATGAGCCTCCAGCGCGCACCAAAGTCGAAGTCCTTCACAGCCCAACGGACGTTGGTCATCGTCTTCCAGTGGCTGTAGTTGGAGCCAAGGCTGTTGCCGATGGTACCAGCGCGGTGGTCGATATTGCCGCCTGGGATGTTTTGAACATCCATCTTCAAGAGGTAGGTCCCCGACACGTTGGTCGAGATCCGGCCCCAATCATCGTTCAGGCCGATCGCGCCAAGGCCAAAGCCCCAGTCGATCTGGAAGTCGATGCCGTCGGTGTCAATTGAACCGAGGTTGGCATTGGTCGACTTTGCGTCAACGACTTCACCCGTGGCCGGGTCACGACGGAGCAACTGGCAGAACAGGTTCGAAGCCGAGAAGGTCGGGTTCGAGGGTGCGCCCTGCGGGTTGTTGAAGCAGTAGGCCAAGGAGGTTGCGGCGTTGATCGTGCCGACCGCGTCTTCGATCTTGATGTGGTAGTAGTCAACCGAGGCCGACAGACGCTCCAGAATTGGCGCTTCGAAGTGCGGCTGGAAGACGAGACCGGCGGTCACGCTGGTAGCCGATTCTTGCATCAGGTCTGGGTTGCCGCCGGTGGTCGACTGCACTTGGCTGTTTGCATAGGTGAAGGAGTCGATGGTCACCGAAGGCACGCCTTGCGCCAGGCACAAGGCACGGACGGCCGCGGCATTCGCGCCCTTACGATAGGCCCCACGAACGTCGCAGGGATCCCCAGAACCAACGCCGCCTGCCGGACCAATGGTCGGGAAGCTCTGGCCCTGTGGGGCGTAGAGTTCGCCAACGCTCGGAGCGCGGATCGCCTTGGAGTAACCACCGCGAACCGACACAGCGTCAATGATCTGCCAGGTGCCATTGGCACTGTAGGTCGAAACGCCGCCGATCGTGTTGTAGTCCGAATAGCGGTACTTCAGGTTCAGGCTAGCCAATTGGATCAGGGGCAGATCCTTCAGGACCGGGATTTCTGCCTCGGCGAACACTTCATAAACGTCCGTGGAACCGCGGAGCGGGTTCTGGGCGTTGAAGCCAACCACGCCAGGAGCATCCTGGGCGATCGGAGAGGTCGAGGTGTCACGGGTGGACAACACAGAGTCCGGAATGAAGTTGTAGGCGTTCCGGATGTAGTCAGCACCAACGGCGGTCTTCAGAGCACCAGCTGGGAGCTGGAAAGCCGTACCGACCGCGCTGATTTCAGCCAGACGCTGATCGAAGGTGGTCGAGTTCTTGGTCACGCGGCTGATGTAAGCCGCGCAAGCCGCTGAAATCGGATTGGTGCCGAAGGGGTTGTAGCCGCCCGAGCAGATGGACTTACCGCCGTCGGCGGCTTCCAGCAGGGTGCGAACCGCGGCGTGCGAGATATTCCCGAACTGGGTTTCAAGACGCTTCTCACGGCCATCAGCGATGAAGGCATCAAAGGTCCAGTCGCCGGCAATCTTGCCCTTCACGCCGGCCAGCATCTGAGTGACGGTGTAGTCGCTGAGCGAACGGCGGCCGCCGACTTCCGAGAAGCGCTTCCGGAACAGGAAGGGTGCGGTCGGGTTCGGGCGGGAAGCCAGCAGGGTCTGCAGGTCACCCGGAACAAAGGGGTTGTTGTAGGGAACCAGGAAGCCCGTATTGCCGGTGGCCGGGTTCGACGCCGCAGGCGACGGAGCCAGAAGCGCGCCAGACTGATAGCTCACATAGTTGAACTGAGCATAGGCCTTCGCAGTATCGAGCAGGTCATGCTCAACCCGGGCGAAGGCGTTATAGCGCTCAAGCGGCACAACCATGTTGTTCAGAGCGCCGGTATTGTAGGTCCCCAAGGTTGGGATGGTCTTGTAGTCAATGGTGGTCGGGCCCTTATAGTTGTTCGCATTCTGGAACAGGGTGCCATCATTGTTGAAGCCCAGACGGGTCGTCGTGCGGCTGACGGTGCCAGCTGGCTTGCCGTACTTGGCGAAAACCGCATCCATCGCTGCCTGGGTCGGCGCGTTGGTGGCGATGGTGTCGTACGCGCCCATCGGCGTCGTCGAAGATGCGCCAGACACGGCGGCGAAGTCACGGGAACCGTTCAGGATGTTGCCGCGATTAGAGAAGCCCAACGACATGACGGCATTGCCGGCACCGCCGTCGAAGTCGCCGCCCATAAGGACGGAAACGTTTTCGGTTTCACCGTCGTGCTTGTTGGTGATGCCGTACTGGGTGTCGACTTCAATGCCATTGAAGTGCTTCTTCAGGCGGAAGTTGACGACGCCGGCGATGGCGTCCGAACCGTAGGTGGAGGATTCACCACCGGTCACGACTTCGACGCTTTCAACCAGGCCCGGAGGAATGGTGTTCAGGTCGACCGTGCCGTCAGAGTTGGACGGCGGAATGCGACGGCCGTCCATCAGGACGAGTGTGCGGTTGGTGCCGAGGCCGCGCAGTTCGACGTTGGCCTGACCAGAACCACCGGGGTTGTTCGACGTAGACGTCACCGACGGCACGAACTGGGGCAGTTCGTTCAGAAGGGTTTCAACGGTGACCACACCGGAATTCTTCAGGGCTTCAGCGCCCACGGTCACGATCGGCGTGTTCGACTTGTAATCCTGGCGCGCAATGCGCGAGCCGGTGACGATGACTTCATCGACTTCCTTCACGCCCTTGTCGGCGGCGAAGGCGGTGCTCGGAACGGCGGCGAACATCACCAGACCGGTCAGAACGGACGTCGCCAAAAGGCGTTCACGCGTCGTATTCATGTTCAAGATTTTATCCTCCAGCATGCGAAGCCCCCCAAAAGAGCACGCCCTGCAAACAATGTGAGTCACCTGCCGCATCACGACATGGATGGCCGGTTTCTAGGCAAGGGACCTCAGCCCGACAACTAACATTACTGAATTATGAACCGGTTGGCGCCTTATTGTCTCATTTTAGTCACATGCCGAGACCTCCTGGCGAGGCCAATGCCGGGGTGCTAAACCTGGGTTGCCCGCGCACGCTCTAGGAGAGGCCCATGTCGAAACAGCGAAATATCGCCCTGACCCTTGGGGTCGTTTCAGTCTTCGCCTTTGGCGCGATCGCCTCGAGCCCTGCGGCGACCTCCGTCACCACAGCCCTTCAAAAAGTTATTGCCTGCCATAGCCAGTCGAACGATCAACAACGGCTCGCCTGTTATGATAGCGCCGTATCAGAACTGATGTCCGGCACCCCGGCGGGTTCAAACGCCGCATCTGCCCCTGACGATGTGATTGTAATTTCGAAAGAACAGGCTCGCTCGGCCCGCCGTCAGGCCTTCGGATTTGACCTATCTGCCCTGTCGATTTTTGATCACGACGAGAAGCCTGAAGTCATCGATAAAATCTCAGTGACCGTTGTTCGGGCCTATCAGTCGGGAACCGGGCGCTGGATTATCGACCTGGATAACGGCTCCACCTGGGAGCAGACCGATGACGAGCGAGTTTGGAAAGGCCCAACAAAGGGTTCCAAGGCTGATGTGCGTAAGGCCTCCATGGGCAGCTATTTCATTAACCTGGACGGCCAAAGGGCGATCCGTGCCCGCCGGGTCAAATAGCCGGATTATAGAGGACAAATCGTGACCGGCGGATCCGGCCTTTATGGGTGCATTGAGGCAGGTGGGACCAAGTTTGTGGTCGGCATTGTCGATCGCGACCGGGTCGTTTTAGATCGCGCAAGATTTGCCACAACCACCCCCGAAGAAACCCTGGGGGCTGTAGAGCGGTGGCTGGTCCAAGCTCAGCAGAAATTCGGCGCCCTGAGCGCCCTTGGCATAGCCAGTTTCGGGCCCATCGAGCTCAATCGAGGTTCAGAAACCTGGGGCTACATCACCGAGACGCCCAAGCCTGGTTGGCGCGGAACGAATTTTGGCCAGAGGTTCCAGACGAAATTTGGCCTACCCGTTGGGTTTGATACCGATGTGAATGGCGCAGCCTTGGCTGAGGCCCGCTGGGGCGCGGGTCGGGCCCAGGCCGTGAGTGCTTACATCACGGTCGGGACTGGAATTGGTGGTGGAGTCATTTTGGGTGGCACCCCTCATCATGGCCTTAGCCATCCCGAAATGGGGCATTTGCGCCCCCCAAGACATGTCCATGACCAAGACTTTCCCGGTAGCTGTCCCTTTCACCGGGACTGCTATGAGGGTTTGATCAGCGGCCCCGCCATTGAGGCGCGGTGGGGTGTCTCCCTATCCCAACTGCCCTCTGACCATCCGGCGCATGAGATTGTCGCCTGGTATCTAGGCCATCTGACCATCGCCCTGCAGGGCATTTTGGAGCCGGGTCGGATCATTATGGGCGGCGGCGTCATGGAGACCCCGGGCCTCTTGAGCAGGGTTCAAAAGGCAGCAACCCTGCTCGGCAGCGGATATTTCAGGGGCAAGCCAGACGAGATCATCGTCGCCCCCGAACTGGGGGATCAAATTGGTCTCCTCGCCGGCCTCGCCCTGGCCATGGATGCTTTTGGAGAGCCCTCATCGGTCTGAAAGACTTTCAAACTCGGAGCCAGAGGCATTCGCCCCTAGCTGAGGCGGTCCAGGGTTCTGACCCGATAGATCTGACAGGTTTCTGCCTTTCTTGACGGGAGGGGCAGGCCTTGGTGCGCAAGCCAGGCACCATGCAGGACAACCCCCTCCGAGCGATAGTCGTCAAAGACTTGAGCAGCCGCAGCATTGAGGCTCGGACGGGCACGGACCTCCTCAACCCGATAAACCTTGTCCTCATCGACCATGGGCAGGCGCAAGTTTGAGGGCCACTTCTGGGTCATGGGCCCAAGGCGATAGACAAAAATCAGCAGGTCTTCCGCCTGCCCATGGGCCTGCCAAAGGAGCGAGTCATCTCCCTCCCCCAGCCAAACCTGACCGTGGTGCAGCTGATCGCGGAGCGCCTTATAAAGGGTAATCCATCCCTTGAGCGTTTCCGACTCCGCGAAGCTTAACTGGCGCAGGTCAAGCTCAACGCCGAAGTGGCCGGGCAGGGCGACGGCGGCGCGAAAGTTCATGGACTGGCTGCGGCCTGTGGAGTGGGCCGGCGACGCCCCGACATGCGCGCCCATCACTTCGGGGGGGAAGAACTGCAGAAAGCCCCGCTGAATCGCCACCCTGGAGATGGCGTCGATACAGTCGCTGGTCCAAACCCTGTGGGTATGCTGCAGGACCCCTGCATCAATCCGTCCGCCACCCCCGGCGCAGGCTTCGATATCGACCTTCGGCCAGCCTTGCCGGATCTGGTCCATGAGGGCATAGGCCGCCTGAGTTTGTCGGCGATAGGCTGGCCGACCAAGGGATCCTGCCGTAGTCAAATCGCGGTTATGGTCCCATTTCAGATAGGCGATCGGCAGGGCATCCAGAAGAGCACCGATCTTATCTAACAGGTAGGCGCTGACCTCAGGCCGGGTCAGGTCCAGCACCAGCTGATTGCGGGCGGTCAGCAAGGGACGGTCGGCAATCTGAAGGGCCCAATCTGGATGGGCGCGAAACAGCTCGCTGTCAGGATTGATCATTTCAGGCTCGACCCAGAGGCCGAAGTCCATACCCAGGTCGTTGACGTGTTTGGCGAGGGGTCCCAAGCCCTCCGGGAACACCGAAAGATCAGTCCACCAGTCGCCAAGGCCCGCCCGATCGCTTCGGCGGCCTTGAAACCATCCATCATCCAGAACGAACCTTTCGATACCCGCATCAGCGGCGGCGGTGGCCATTTCGAAGAGCGCGGTAGGCTTGAGATCGAAATAGACACCCTCCCAGGTATTTAGTCCGACGGGCCGGGGGCTCATCTCTGCACCAGGCCAGTTTAGCCGCGACCGAATGGCCTTATGGAAGCCCGCGGCAACGCCATTGAGGCCAGCCAAGGAGCAGGTCGCCAGGACTTCTGGAGTTTGCAGACTTTCACCCGGGCCCAGCCGCACCTCGCCGGGTGCCAGCCATTCACCCAGCTGCCACTGGTAACGGCCATCCTCCAGCCATTCGATAAGCTGTGCATGATTGCCAGACCAAGCGAGCTGAGCGCCATAGGATAGGCCCGAATGCGCATCGGCTGCAGGGGCTGAGGTCACAGCCCCCGGAAAGGCGTCATGGGAGGTCAGGCCCCGGCGGTTCTCACGTCGCCAAATCCCCTGCCCCAAGGCAGTCTCCTGCATGACAAATTCCGAGTTGTGCCGACCTGTATAGGATCTCACCTGCCTTGCTTGGCTAGGCAGGGGTAGAACCGCGGCGGCCAGCCATTGGACGTCCAATATCCCTGACCCGGTATTGGTCAGCTTGGTGGAGACCGTCAGGGTGTCGGTCTCAGGGTCTAAGCCAAGATCAATCTCCACCTCCAGGCTGGCCACAGAGTCGGCCATACGAACCCGAAGTGCGTGATCTTGCTTTTGCCAAATGACTTCGCAACCGGTCATGGCCTGGGCGAAGTCTTGCCCCTGGCGATGGGCCAAGAGGGCGCTTGATCCAAACCAACCCACCCCAAAGGTCGGAAACAGGCTGAGGGGGACGTCTTCCTCCAAGGAAAAGGTCGGCGTGGCCCGGGCTGCGCGCAGGCTAAAATCTGGCAAGGCCCCCTCTGGAAGACGGGGCCCCCAATAGCGCCACAGGGGCGCTTCATGATCAGAAATCTCCAGAACCGCAGAGCAGTGGCGGCTCTTCAAATGGGCGTATCGCAGTGTCGCATTCGTCATGGCCGAGGTCACAATCGCCTACTTGCTCACGCACCCAAAGTACGGAGATCGCACCCTTAAGAATGGAGGAACTGAGAGGCATGAAAAAGCCCCAAGGTGCAGATAACGATGGGAGCTCGACATTCCTTCACCCGAAACCGCCTACGTCCCAGCGTTTGGCGATCCCAGCCCATTGCGCCATTAAGTGGCAGGCTCCCTTGCAAAAACCTAGGTTTTAGGCCGGCGCTTCAAGGGGTGTTTTGCATAGCGTTTTTGACGGAAATCTTCCTGTCGCCGCGCCCTTTCGGCTGCATAGGCTGGCAAAATCTCCACGGTCAGGTCGCTATAGTCGACGGGCTCGCTGCAGGTGAGGCAGGTCGAGCCCAGTCCAGCGGGGCCGCCACAGCCGATGTGATGAAAGTGAACGGCTTC
This sequence comes from uncultured Alphaproteobacteria bacterium, assembly GCA_937920085.1. Lineage (GTDB taxonomy): Bacteria > Pseudomonadota > Alphaproteobacteria > Caulobacterales > Caulobacteraceae > Phenylobacterium. The sequence continues at coordinate 178,159 of CALETE010000081.1, forward strand.
TTCCAGATCGGCCGATTTGCACCAGGTTTCACCATAGGCACGTATGGCACCCATCACGGCGACCAGGGCCCGCCCCTTCTCCGTCAGGATGAACTCAAATCGCCCGTAGCTCGGATTATAGAGTTGGCGCAAAATAACGCCCTCCGCTTCGAGCTTGCGGAGGCGCGCGTTCAACATGATCGAGGTAATCCCCAACTGCGCCTCAATCTCATCGAACCGTCCGCGGGCGATGAAAATCTCGTTCAGGATCTGCAGCGTCCACCTTTCCCCGAGAAGGTGCTGCACAATGGCAATCGGACATAAGGTTACGTCAGGTTGAGAGACAGCCATCTTGTTCGCGCTCGCTTATGGATACCCGGGGTCGATTCATGCCGATCTCAGATTGAAATTAAGGTGCGCTGTTTTGTCGCAGTCGTAAACGGTACTCGCGATAAAGTTTTGCAATTTTGTAGTCAGAGGCGCGATCTGCCGCGCCTATGGACAGGACTATCCGTCTAGGCGAGGGTCCCCCTTCCCCAGATCGAGATGTGCCCATGAAAATCGCAATCCTTGCCCTGACCCTTTCCTTGGCTTGGGTACCCTCCCTGGCCCAGCCCACCCATGTCATGGTGCGGGCTCAAGCCCTGGATGCCAAGTTCATCGGCGACCATACCGGCGGGGCCGACATCACCCTGACCGACACCCGCACAGGCCGTATCCTTGCCAAGGGGCGAACCGCGGGTGGGACCGGGGATACAGGTCGGATCATGAAAGCACCCCATAGCCGCAGTGGGGGCTTGTCTGACGCCCAAACCGCTGGATTTGACGCTGTTATCGATATCAAAGGCCCAACCCTGGTGCGCGCAGAGGGCATTGGTCCCCTAGGTCGGCCCGGTTCAGTGATTCATGTAACCTCGACGGCCTGGGTCTATCCCGGACAGGATATTGCCGGGGATGGATGGATTCTGACCTTCCCAGGTCTTGTGGTCGAACCAAAGGCGGCGCAGGGCACCGACGGAACTGTGGAAGTGTCAGCTAATGTGACCCTGATGTGCGGCTGCCCCATTGAGCCCGGCGGCATCTGGGACGCCGCCAATTATGCGGTGGAGGCATCCCTTGTCCAAGGCAGCAAAATCTTGGCCACGACACCCCTGGCCTATGCAGGCAGGACCAGCCAATTTTTCGGGCATTTCACCGCCCAGCCGCCAGGACACTACACCCTTAGGGTGATCGCCAAGGATCGAACGACGATCAATGCCGGAACCGTCGATACACCCTTGACCCTTAAGCCTTAGCGGCGCGGGGCTCGGCCTGCCCCGACAAAACGGGAAGCAGGTCGGCGATGGAATCTACGACCAGGTCAGCACCGGCCATGAGCATGCTCTCAGCCACCGCGCCCAGACGCTGCTCACGCGCGTCATGGGGCAAGGCCATCAGATCCTCACGGCTCATGCCCATACCATTTCCAGAGGCGGCCAATCCGATGGTGTAGCAGCCGGCCGCACGGCCTTCAGCCACGCCAGCCTCGGCGTCGTCCACCTTCAAGACGCGGGACAACGGCCAAACGCCCAGCTCGGCACAAGCCTTGTAGATCATCAGCGGCGTTGGCCGACCCTTCGGCGTTTCGCCTGAACATACCAGGTGCTCAGGCGCATATCCCTGGTCTGCGGCAGCGATAATGACCGCCTCCATCATCTCGCGGGTATAGCCCGTCGAAGATGCCACACGCAGTCCGGCATGTCGTAGGGCCTGCGCCGTCTCAGCGGCACCAGGGATGAGTTCTGATGCCTCTGCTGCCGCCTTGCGCATTAGGGGCTCAAGGTCCTTCATGATCGCAGCCACGTCAGCATCTCCCGCCGATGCGCCGTGGGCTGCGTGCCATGCCTGATCGACCTCTGGTCGCGCCAGAAGGGCGCGGACATGTTCAATCTTGGCCATACCCATGTCTGCCCGCGCGGCCGCCTCTGAAATCTGGACACCCTGCAGCTTGAAGGCTTCCAGAAGGGCTGCCACAGGCGCGCGGCAGCCGAAATCGACCATGGTTCCTGCCCAGTCAAAGATGACCAGATCAAAATCGCTGAGGGTCGGACGGGGCATTGACTGGTCTCCTAGATAAAATCTGAAATGACGTCTTCGCCAAGGGCGAGGCTAACAGACGCCCCCGCTCCTGTGGTCACCGTCACGAGCCTTACCCCTGGCGCAGGCTCATCTATCACCACATCGCGATCAGCGGCGTAGGCATAGGTCCCAACCCACCGCTCGAGAACGGCCGGGGCCGGCGCACCAAAAACAGCGGCATATTCCTCGAGGATCAGGTCGTCCACAGTCTGGTGAGAGAAAGGGTCTGGCGTCGGCGCGTAATGATGGCTGTCACCAACCACGAGGCTGCCATCGGCGCTCTGAACAACGATCAGGTGGACGCCATTGGCCAAGTGATCGCCTTGCTCACCGAGCAAGCGGGCCTTCAGCCCTTGAGCTTGCGGCAGGTCAGCGTAACCGGAATATCGGACCAGGCCGAGATCACTCATGACCCCACCGTCCAGCCTAAAGCCCGGATTGGCCAAGCGCAGCATTTGGAGCTTGCACCGGGTCACCCCAAATTCGGCCAGCCGATCAGGAAACAGGCTGATAAAATCATCCCCTGGGCAAACCACCACGGCATCGGCCCAGATAATGCCGTCGGTTGTATGCACGCGCCCTGTCTCAACGCCGGTCACAGAGGTCTGGCGCTTGAAGGTCACCCCTTGCGACTGCTCCAGCCAGGCTGCAAAGCGCGGTATGGCCTCCCTGGATTCCACCCGCAGTTCGTGGGGGCTGTAGAGGGCTCCGAGATGTACCCCCGCGGCGAGTTCAGGTCGCAGGGCTGCAAGACCTTTTGTGTCGAGCCAGCGACACCCTTCTGCCATGTCCGTCTTCAGAAACGCGTCGAGGACGGTGACGGACTCTGGCCGCCGCGCCGCCATCACCATGCCCCTGTGAAGAATTGGGATCGCCGCCTGTTCAGCCAGGTCGGCCCAGAGGTCTGCCGAGCGCCGGGCCCAGGTCCACATGTCGCCAACCGCCTGACCGGTCACCGTGATAAAGCCAAAATTGCGCACCGATGCGCCATTTGCCTGAGCGTCGCGGTCAATCACCACCACGCGTTTGCCCCTTCGTGCGGCAGCCTTGGCACAGGCAAGACCAATGACCCCTGCCCCGACAATTGCGAGGTCGAACTGTTCCGTTGCGCCTTGACCCAAGGGGCGAGTTCCTTTCTCAAATTGGCAGAGCCAGCAGATCGTGGCCTAAGTCTTCGTCACGGCGACGACATATGCGATCGCTATCACTCAATCCCTATTCGCCGTGAGCAACAATTCCATGACCGGACTAAAAGCCTGGCTTTCGAGGGCTCACCCTGCGGTCTTCACCCTGTTTGCAGGGCTTGCGGGCTTCAGCGCCTATTTTTCCATGTACGCCTTTCGCAAGCCTTTTTCGGCGGCGACCTTCGACCATGTCGCAGGCTGGACCTTCCTGCTGGACTACAAGGTCGCCCTGGTCATCGCCCAAGTTGCTGGCTACGCCCTGTCGAAGCTGATCGGGGTCAAGGTGGTCTCGGAAATCAGCGCCAGTCGGCGGGGCTTGGCGATTGTCGCCCTGATCGGCATGGCTTGGCTGTCCCTGATTGTCTTTCCCCTGATCCCAGCCCCTTGGAATGTCGCGGCGTTGTTCTTCAATGGCCTTCCCCTGGGCATGATTTGGGGCCTGGTGTTTGGCTATATGGAGGGCCGTCGCACCTCTGAGGCCCTTGGCGCCATCCTCTGTGCCAGCTTCATTGTGTCATCAGGCATGGTGAAGTCGGTGGGCAAATGGCTGATGCAGAGCCAACATGTGGGCGTCTTCTGGATGCCAGCGGTGACCGGTGCCCTTTTCATCCCCCTGCTGCTGATTTCGGTCTGGGCCCTTGAGCAATTGCCGCCCCCCTCTGAGGCAGATGAAGCCGAGCGAGTGCGTAGGTCGCCGATGACGGCCGCCGAGCGCCGGAGCTTTCTCTTCACCTATGCCCCTGGAATCCTCCTGCTGGTGGTCGGTTACGTGCTGCTCAGCGCCTTCCGGGATTTTCGAGACAATTTCGCCGCAGAGATCTGGACGGCCCTGGGCTATGGCAAGGAGTCTTCGGTTTTTAGCGCCAGCGAATTGCCTGTGGCGGTGATCGCCCTGGGCGTTCTGGCAGCCCTTATGACCGTCAAGGATAACCTCAAGGCCCTATTGGCCATGCATGGGGTGATTATAGCGGGCTGCGCCCTGGTCGGTGTTTCGACCCTAGCCTTTCAGGCGCACATGATCTCGCCCCTGACCTGGATGATCCTCAATGGGGCGGGACTTTACATGGGCTACACCCCCTTCAACGCCATGCTGTTTGACAGGCTGGTGGCCTATAGCGGGCAGATCGCCACGGCAGGTTTTCTGATTTATGTGGCCGACGCCTCAGGCTATTTCGGGTCTGTGGCCCTGCTGATCTGGCGCAATTTCGGGGCCCCCGATTTGAACTGGCTGCAGGCCTTCTCTGTCGGCGCCTATGCCGTCAGCCTGATCGGCATGGTCTTCACAGCGCTTTCCATGATCTACTTCTTCCGCCGGGCAAAAGCCGCCAAGCCTTTGATCTAGGTCAGCGCCCAGCGGCGCGACATGCCTGAAGAGACCTCCAGACTCGGAGGTCTTACCCATGCCGGCCCTGGCCGAAATTTCGTCGCAGACCCTGTCCCGCACGGCCTTGATCGCCAAGTATGACGGTCGCGCGCCACGCTATACAAGCTACCCCACCGCCGTGCAGTTCACCCCGGAGGTGACTGCCCATGACTATAGGGGATGGCTGGGTGGCCTGTCTCAATCAGACCCTGTTTCCCTCTATCTGCACATTCCGTTCTGCGCGCGGCTCTGCTGGTATTGCGGCTGCAATACCCGGGCCGTGAACCGCCATGCTCCGGTGCGGGACTATGTTAGCTATCTCCTGCGGGAGACCGCCCTGCTGGCTTCGGCCCTGCCCGGTCGAATGAAGGTGAATGCGGTGCATCTGGGGGGCGGCACCCCAAACATGCTGACCCCCGACGAACTGGACCTGATCTTCAGCACCCTTAGACAGACCTTCGACCTCAGCCGGGATGCCGAAATCGCCGCCGAGCTGGACCCGGAAATCCTCACCCGGGACTGGGTAAAGGCCGCCACCGCCAACGGCCTCAATCGCGCCAGTCTGGGGGTGCAGAACCTGGCACCTGAGGTCCAGGCCGCCGTCAACCGGGTGGAGCACTTCAGCCACATTGCGGCTTGCGTCGGCTGGCTGCGGGAATTCGGGGTCGCCTCGATCAATATGGACCTGATGTATGGCCTGCCAAAACAGACGGTAGCCAATACCCTAGAAACCGTCCGTGAGATCCTGACCGTCCGACCCGAGCGCCTGGCTTTGTTCGGCTATGCCCATGTACCGTGGATGAAATCCCATCAGCAGCTGATCCGGGACGAAGACCTGCCGGGCACCGCAGAGCGTCTGGACCAGAGCGAGGCCGCCGCCGAACTTCTGGTATCTCAGGGCTATGTCCGCATTGGTCTGGACCACTTCGCCCTGCCCGGAGACTCCCTCTGCCAGGCCATGACCCAGGGCCGGATGCATCGCAACTTTCAGGGTTATACTACTGATGAGGCCACCACCCTGCTAGGCCTTGGGGCTTCAGCCATCGGCAATCTGCCCCAGGGTTTCACCCAGAATGTTAGCCAGGAGCTGGGCTGGCGGGCGGCCATCGACAAGGGCGACCTGCCCATAGCCCGCGGCGTCGCCCTAACTGACGACGACCGGCTCAGGGGTGAGATCATCGAGAGGCTGATGTGCGATTTCGAGGTTGATCTGGCTAAGGTCTGTACCCGCCACGGGCGCGATCTTGCCGACCTGGAAAATACCCGCCCTGGCCTCACGGACCTGGCGGCCGACGGCCTGCTGACGATGGAGGGGGACCGCGTGATCGTTACCGAGACCGGCAAGCTGGTGGTGCGGACAATCTGCGCCCTGTTCGATGTTTATTTCGCACCGGAGGGCGGGCGTCACGCCAAGGCGCTCTAGCGGCCCTGAGGATTTCACTTGGCGTCCGGATTGAGGCGCATAAGAATGACATCCAAAGAAAAGCCCCCGGGAGGCGACTATGCACGATCTCATCATTCGCAACGGAACCCTCGTTGACGGTACCGGCGCCCCGCCTGTGCGCGGCGACATCGCCATTGACGGCGATCGCATTGTTCAGGTCGGTACTGTCACCGGCTCAGCCCGGAAAGAGATCGACGCCCAGGGCATGGTCGTCACCCCCGGCTGGGTGGACATCCACACCCACTATGATGGTCAGGCCACCTGGGATCCCTTGCTGGCCCCCTCCAGCTGGCATGGGGTCACAACGGCAATCATGGGCAATTGCGGGGTCGGCTTTGCCCCCGTCCGCCCGCAGGACCACAACTTCCTGATCGAGCTGATGGAGGGCGTCGAAGATATTCCCGGCGCCGCCCTGGCCGAAGGCATTGACTGGCAGTGGGAGCGGTTCCCCGAATATCTCGATGCCTTGGAATCCAAGAAGCGGGCCATAGACGTCGGCGTGCACGTGCCCCATGGCGCGGTCCGGGCCTATGTCCTCGGCGACCGCTGCAACACCGACTATGCCCCCAATGCCGACGAGATCGCCGAAATGGCTGAGCATGTCCGCGAGGGCGTCATGGCCGGGGCCCTGGGCTTCTCCACCTCCCGCACCCTTCTGCACAAGGACAAGCAGGGCGTCCACGTCCCTGGCACCTTTGCTGGATCCGACGAAATGCTGGCCCTGGGCCTGGCCATGAAGGGCCTGAACCATGGCGTCTTCGAGATGGTGTCTGACCATCTGGGCGACGATGACGAATGGGCCTGGGTGAAGTCATTTGCCCAGGAGACTGGTCTGCCCGTCACCCTGGTGGCCACCTCTGCCGGCGCCTATGAAGGCAACAAGATGTACAACATCGCCGAGGAGTCCCGGCAGCAGGGCATGGACATCCGGCCCCAGATCGCTGGCCGCCCCACCGGGGTCCTGCACGGCCTGCAGTCCAACTTCCACGTCTTTGTGGGCCATCCGACCTACGCCAAGGCGGTCGCCCCTCTGGATCTCGAAGGTCGGGTTGCGGCCCTCAAGCGCCCTGACATTCGCGCCGCTATTCTGGGCGAAGACAGCCTGATCCGTTCAGCCATTATGGGCTCGGACATGACGGAGTTCCTGTTCCGCATCTTCCCCCTGGGCGACAACCCAAACTATGAGCCGGACCGCGAGGCCAGCGTCTCGGGCATGGCGGCCGCCGCCGGGGTCACTCCGCTGGAAATGATGTACGACCTGCTGATCCGCGAGGACGGCAAGGAGCTGTTTTACCAACCCCTGGGTGGCTACAACACCTACAACTTCGACTTCTTCCGCAAGAACATGCAGCATCCCAATGTGCTGTTTGGCCTGTCAGACGGTGGTGCCCACTGCGGGGTCATTGCCGATGCGGGCATGCCCACCTTCATCCTTACCTATTGGGCCAGGGACCGGGTCAAGGGCGAGCGGTTCCCCCTGGAATTCCTGGTGCGCAAGCTGACCAGCGATACCGCCCGGGCCTATGGCCTCAACGACCGGGGCGAGCTGAAGCCCGGCATGCTGGCCGACATCAACATCATCGACTTCGAGCGCCTGCGCCTTTTCCGGCCCGAGGCGGTCCACGACCTGCCCGCCGGGGGCAAGCGCCTGGTCCAGCGGGTGGAGGGCTATCGCTATACGGTGAAGTCGGGGGAAGTAACCTTCGATGATGGAGAATTCACCGGTGCCCTGCCCGGAACCCTGGTGCGCGGAGGTCGGGAGGCGAGAATTCTCGCCTAAAGTGACACGGAGCCCTTTTTCATTCGACATTTGTCTAATGAGGCAAAAAGGGCTCCAATTTAATAAGTTAGGTCATGTTTCGATCCGATAACCGGTTTCCACTTATCGGAACATGACCTTGCGTCGGGCTTGTGGCGCGCGCTGCGAGCCTTATTGTATCAACAAACGACCCATTCGAGACCACCGGAGAGACCCACATGGCGGATTTTGGCGGCGACATGAACCTGGAAACCTTCCGCACGGAAGCCCGTGACTGGCTGGAAGCCAACTTCCCCCAGTCCCTGCGCAGTAAGCAGGGTCTCGCCCTGGCCATGATGGACGGCCCCGCCCCCACCGGCGATCTGGGCCAATGGAAGGCCGCCATGGGTGCCAAGGGTTGGGGCACCCCCACCTGGCCAGCGCAATATGGCGGCGGCGGTTTGTCCCAGGCCCAGGCCCGGGTTCTACAGCAGGAAATGGCCGCCATCGGCGCCTTCAACCCGCTGATGGCCGGAATGGGCGTCACCATGATTGGCCCGACCATCATGGACTATGGCACCGAAGAGCAGAAGCAGACCCACATCCCGCGCATCTGCCGCGGCGAAGTGCGCTGGTGCGTTGGCTATTCCGAGCCGGGCGCGGGATCTGACCTTGCCTCTCTGCAAATGCGCTGCGTTGACCATGGGGATCACTGGCAGATTGACGGCCAGAAGATCTGGACCTCCGGCGCCCAGTATTCCGACTGGTGCGGTGCCCTGGTCCGCACCGACCCGACGGCCAAGAAGCATGAGGGCATCAGCTTCATCCTGATCGACATGCATCAGGACGCCATCGAAACCCGGCCGATCGAGCTGATCGCCGGTGCCTCGCCCTTCTGCGAAACCTTCTTCACCGAGGCCACCGCCCCCAAGGACGCCCTGCTGGGCGAGCTGAACCATGGCTGGAGCGTGGGCAAGCGCCTGCTGCAGCACGAGCGCGCCAGCCAGACCGGCGTCTCCATGGGCGGCAAGTCCACCCCCCTCCAGGACATTGCCCGCAAGTACCTGGGGGTTGATGAGGCCGGCCGCATTGCCGACGCCGACCTGCGCACCCGCCTGACCCAACACCTGATGGACGCCAAGATCCACGGCCTGACCCTGGCCCGCGCGGTCGCCGAGGCCAAGGGCAATTCCAGCCCCAGCAACGCCGCCTCGGTCCTCAAGAACAGCGCCACAAACGTCTCGCAAACCCGCGCCGAACTGACCCTGGAAATCATGGGTGGTCAGGGGCTGGGCTGGGAAGGCGACGCCTTCGAAAAGGAAGAGATCGAAGCCGTCCGCGGCTGGCTCAGCGGCAAGGCCATGTCCATCTATGGCGGCTCGGCTGAGATCCAGAACAACATCATCTCCAAGCGGATCCTGGGCCTGCCGGACACGACGCAGTCGACCTGAGGGGGTTGACGGCTCGCTCTAGGGGTCAGTGCATTTTGTTCTTGTTTTGTTTCACGTGAAACAGGCATAGGTACAAGGCGATAGATCTTTCGGTGGGAGACGTTTGCATGGGTGACGCAGGTCTGCTCGAACTTCAGAGCTCCATTTTCCGCGCCGCCGAAGGCCGCGAAGACCGAACCCAGGGCTAGCTGCGCCCACTATGACCCGCAAACCGGGCGTGTAGAAGTTGACCTCACCAATGGCTGCGCCTTCGCCTTTCCGCCCAGGCTGGTTCAGGGGCTGAAAGGCGCCGCCGACGTGGACATCTCCATCCCAGGGCTGATGATGGGGAAGTTCGGGGATCGCGCCGACGCCGCCAAGAGCGGACGGCCTCGAAAGCCGGGGTAGGTATTGGGCGGCGCAGGCGACTAGTCGAGGTCAGTGCCCTAGATGCCGTGCAGACATTGGCAGCCGCAACAGGTGTTGGGTAATGCTGGGTCTGTCACCTTCTTCGCCACGCATTCGGTGAGTTCCAACTCTACTTTAATTGGTCCTCTACCGCGTATAATCATGGTTTCGCAGCAAATTTGCCCGCAATTCGTGGCTAGACCACAACTCACGATTATAAGGATTTTAACTTAGAGATCCTATTCGAAGGGCCAGTTATCAAAACTTGGTTCGGCCGTGCTGTTGTGGGTTAAAAATTGGCTTGGCTCCAACCGGGGCAATGTCAGCGTCATTTTTGCCATTGCCCTGCCCGTGATCATCGGTGCTGCGGGTCTTGCCGTCGAATTCAGTGAAGCCAAGCTATTTCAAAGCCAAAACCAGAGGGTCGCTGACCTGGCGGCCTATGCCGCGGCCCTGAATTACAGCAGCAGCCAGTCGATCACATCGGCTGGCCAAGCCGCCACCTCGGTTGTGGCGCTCAATAATCTGTCAGATGCCGTTGCGAATACGACGCTGGTAACATCGCCGAGCGGCAGCGGAAATTCGGCGATCTCTGTCAAGCTATCCAGACGACAGTCCTTTGCCCTGGCCCAGAACCTTTTTGGCCACTCATCGCTCAGCGTGACGGCGACATCCATTGCAGAGATCGCCAGTTCATCAGGCTGTATCACGGCCCTGGATCACGCAGGCGCGGGCATCAAGCTGAGCGGTGGCACGCGGCTGAATGCGCCAGGCTGCACCGTCGCGTCGAATGGCGCCATTGATGCGCCCTGCGGCACCGCCATCGTCGCCAAGAAACTAGACTACGATTCAGATACGCCGCCGTCCAAAGCCTGCAACAACCTGAAAACATCGGACGATGACGATGTCACAATGGCAAAGGTCGAAACCGAGGATCCGCATTCTGGGGATGCGGCCATTGCCAACGCGGCAGGTCGCCTGACACAGGTGAACCTGCTAGCCGCCCCCAGCACGGCAAGTTTCAGCACGGGTAGCGACATCGAATTCGGCTGGAATCCTTCACTGACCATGGCGCAAGCCACCGCGGACGGGTGTGTGGCGTCATGGGACGGCGGCACAACGACCTGGACCCTGACCTGTAGCGGTCTCTCCAGCTATAATTTTGGTGCCCTGACCGTCGGTGGTGGCGTTCGTTTGAACTTCAACACCACCGCCCCGCCCACCATGACCTATAATTTCAAGGGCCCGATTACCGTAAACAGCGCGACGGCAAATTTCGCCGCCGGCAACTATAATATGTCGAAGGGCATCGTAAATTCCGGATCGGCACAGACCAGCTTTGGTGCTGGGAATTACAGTATCGGGCCTGGACAGTTATCCAGGGGAACCTGTGGCGGCGGGGTCGCCTACAGCATCTGTAATGCATACCGCTTGGAATTTGCAGGCCCCAGCGTGTTCAATATTGCATCCGGCATCTTTAACGGCGGTGGATCGAGACTTGTTTTAGGAAGCGGCATTGGCAACAGCTTCCGGGTAGGTGCCGACAGCAATGGCAATGCGCTTTACGGCGGGGGTGGCGCATACACGGAATTTGGCGATGCGACCGGCAATGGCAACGTCTTCCAGTTCTCCGGGGACTTCAACGTCAAATCTGGCGGTGGGAGTTGCGTCATCCTAGGGGCTGCCGCCCAGCACGATATCAAGGGCTATGTTTCCAGCGCGGGGGGAACCCTACTGGGTGCCGGTGCCTATACGGTGAAGGACTATGTCGCCTTTGGGGAGACCAATGGCGGCGACGCGAACTGTGATGGCGTGAGTGTCGGGGTCTACGGGGTCGAGGTTACGCTGGTGGTTGGCGGAGCCTCTGCGCCGACAACAGGAAGCTGTGTTGGCAACGCCTTCTGCCTTGCGCAGGGCTATCGCAATGTGAGCATCACCGCCCCCACCTCCGGCACGACGAGGGGGCTGGTGGTCATTGGCCCGCAATCTGCGGCAAACCGTCGTGGTGCGAATTTCACCGATGGCGCAGAGAACACGGCCCTTTCCGGCACGCTCTATTTTCCTAATGGCCCCATAAGCCTGTCTGGCGGCGCCAGTCTGGGCGGGGGGAACGGCCAATGCCTGGAAATCATTGGCTCTGAAATCAGTATGGCAGGTGGCTCAACAGCGGCCTCAAACTGCAGTGCAATCGGCGGATATTCGAAACCTTCAGTTAGATTGGTTCAGTGATGAAGCGCATTAAAATCCGACTGAATTCATTTCGTGATAATACTCAAGGCATTGCGGCGCTTGAATTTGCCATCACTGTTCCTGTTCTATTTCTAATCGTTGCAGCCACCTGCAATTTTGGCTCTGTACTTTACGCCAAATACAGCATGGAAAAATCACTCTCTGCAGCATCAAGCTACACGCTGATCAATTCCGGATTGGTTGCATCTGCAACTTCTGACGACTTAGCACTGAATTTGGCAACCCTTGTCGCCAATATGAGCAATAACTCAGTGACCGCTGAAGTCTTGGTCAACAATGGCTCTGCCGCTACAAAAAATTCGAATGGAACGGTCAGCACCTCAGGTACGGCCAGCCTTGCTGACAGTTGCTATTGTCCGACGGCGTCGGGGGGTAGCTTGACCTGGGGATCTTCAAAAACCTGCGGCGGCGCTTGCCCAGATGGAAGCACTGCAGGCCGGTTTGTCCAAATCAAGATCACCACCGCCTATTCTCCCCTCATTCTCATAACGGGTATGTCCAGCAGCTCTTCGATCAAGAGCACGACCCTGGTGAGAACCCTGTGAGGCGGAGGTCAACCAAGGATCTCCGGAACGACCAAGGCGGTGCCACGGCGGTGGAATTTTCGCTGGTAGCCCTGCCCTTCCTTCTCCTGCTGTTGGGCAGTATCGAGTTCTCCCGACTCATCTGGACCCAGAACGTCCTTCAGCAAGTCGCACTTTCTGGCGTCCGATGCATGGCGCTTAGCTCAGCCAGCTGCGCGAGCTCTGGTGCCTATGATGCATCCATGACCATGGCCGTGATTGAAAGCGACGCCCAGAAGATGGGTGTCACCCTAAAGAATTCCGATATTGTGCTCAATAATTCAACGACATGTGGTGGCGTTGCGGGATTTTCCTCTGTGACTCTGAATTACACATTTGAAAGCCCGGTTCCGCTGCTTCCCATGCTTTCAAGCCGTGTCATGAAGACAAGCGCCTGTTTTCCAAACCAAAGTTAGGCGAGGAAGTAGGCTGCAGGAGGTCCGGTGACAGGTCCAATATTCCTCAGAATTACGGCTTCAACGCAGGGAACATTTCATCCCGCGATCACGGCCATACCCCCTACGCCGCAATAGCCTGCCGCGCCGCCTTCACCAGAAAGCCCGACCGCGTGTAGCCGTGCGCCTCGGCATAGGCGTCGATAAGGTTCAGAGCGTCCTGGGGAATGGTGATGTTCACCCGGACGGCTTTGGTATTCACCTCAGCCTTGATCAGAATGGCCACGCCGTCGCGATTGTCCGGGTCGCTCATCACCGCTTCGAGGTCGGATGGATCGGGAATGGTCAGGCCATCCTCCACCATGCCTTCAATATGAAAGGCCAGGGCCTCGGCGCCCATGTCCCGGGCTTCATCCAAGGTAGACCCCGCGCTGATGCAGCCGGGAAAATCCGGAAATGAAACGCCGTAGTCGCTGTCGACGTCCTTGTGGATGAGCGCAATATAGTGGGTCATGTCTTACCTCAGCTTCAGTCCGGACTGCTTTTCAATGGACCGCAGGGTTCCGGTTTGAATGTCCTTTTTCGGGTGGGGCACGGTCACGCGGCCTGATCTTATCGGATGCTTGAACTGACAATGCGATCCCTTTTGGGCGACCTGGAACCACCCGTCCGCCTCCAGCGCCTTGATGATGTCCCGGCCGTTCACATGCGCACTTATGCGCACGATTGGCGTAAATGTCAAGATTTCAGTGTGCAATCATACACACAGGTGTAGCCAATGGCGGCTGAGTTCACCCCTTCAAATCGGGACGCGACACCAGAAAGGCTGCTTTTTCTGCCGGGGTCAGAACCTTGGCCTTGGTCTGGCGGGAGACCTTGGGGGTGGGCGGGGCGAAGGTTTTGGAACCCTGGGGGCTTCCGCCCTTAAGGTCGGACAGGCGCTTGGGCGGCGGTTTCATCGGCCTCTCCTGCGGGCTTGCCCGGCGAGCATTAGCCAGAGCATCGCCCTCATCGCAGAAATCCTAGCGCGCCGCCAGCATCATACGTGCGGCTTTTTCAGCGATCATCATGGTGGGCGAGTTGGTATTGCCCGAGGTGATGGTCGGCATGACCGAGGCGTCAGCAATCCGAAGACCCTTTAGGCCACGCACCCGCAGCTGGTCGTCGACCACCGCCATGGGATCATCGGCCCGGCCCATCCTGGCCGTGCCCACTGGGTGGAAGATGGTGGTGCCTAGCGCCCTGGCCGCCGCCAGCAGGTCGGCGTCAGACTGTGCCTCCGGTCCGGGGCGATGTTCCTGGGGGTTAAAGGCTTGGAGGGGCGACTGGGCGACAATCTGGCGGACCAGTTTCAGGGAGTCCACCGCCACCTGTTCGTCCTGGAGTGTTGAGAGGTAATTCGGCTGAATCTGCGGGGCGGCGAAGGGATCGGCTGAGGCAATGTGGATCGACCCGCGACTTGTGGGACGCAGATTACAGACACTGACTGTGATGGCCGGAAAGGGGTGCAGGTCGTCGCCGAACTTGTCCAGGGACAGGGGCTGGACGTGGAACTGCAGGTTAGGGGTCTCAAACTCTGACGAAGAGCAGGCAAAGGCTCCGAACTGAGACGGTGCCATGGACATGGGCCCCCGGCGCAGGGCGGCGTATTCCAGGGCCATCAGCGGCCGCCGCCACCAGGAGGCGTAGAGGGCGTTCATGGTCGGCACGCCGCTGACCTTATAATAGGGCCGGATCTGCAGGTGATCCTGCAGGTTTTGGCCGACTCCAGGCGCGTGGACCTTAGAAATCAGGCCCATGTCGGTCAGGCGGCTGGCATCGCCTATACCCGACAGCTCCAGCAGGTTTGGGGTGCCCACGGCCCCGGCAGCCAGCACCACCTCGGCGGCACAGCGGGCCTCGAAACGCTCGCCATCCTTTAGCCAGGCAACCCCCACAGCGCGGCCATTCTCGATGAGGATTTCGCTGACCTTGACCCCCGTCTCCACCTGCAGATTCTGACGGTAGAGGACAGGCTTGAGGAAGGCACTGGCGGCACTCCATCGGCGACCATTCTTTTGGTTCACCTGAAAATAGCCAGAGCCGAAGTTGTCGCCGCCATTGAAGTCAGCCACCGGAGGAATCCCAGCCATGGCCGCGGCCTCGCCAAAGGCGTCTAGCACCTTCCATTTCATGCGGGGGTAATCGACCCGCCACTCGCCCCCCTGGCGGTGCAGGTCGTCGGGTGGCGAGACGTGATCCTCCTGGGCCAGGAACAGGGGCAGGACATCGCCCCAGCCCCAACCCTCCAGTCCCATCTGCCGCCAGCCCTCATAATCGGCCGCCTGGCCACGCATATAGATCATGGCATTGATGGCCGAGGATCCGCCCAGCACCTTGCCCCGGGGATAGTTCAGGCTGCGGCCGGCCAGGCCCGGGGACGGCTCAGTCTGGAACATCCAGTCTGCCCGGGGATTGCCGATGGAAAACAGATAGCCCACGGGAATGTGGAACCAGATCCAGTCGTCATTGCCCCCGGCTTCCAGCACCAGGACCGTGTTCCTTGGGTCTTCCGACAGCCGGTTGGCCAGGACGCACCCGGCCGACCCCGCGCCCACGACGATATAGTCAAACTGATCGCTCATGGACGCGGCTCGATGATCCCTTAGAGGCTGGGATTAATCAGGAACTTCTCGCCGGTGGCCTTGCGGTTGTAGGCGGCGATCGCGTCCAGTTCCAAAGCTCCGGCCAGGGAGACCACCTGAGTATAGTGGCTGGCAAAGGTC
Organism: uncultured Alphaproteobacteria bacterium; assembly: GCA_937920085.1. Classification (GTDB taxonomy): domain Bacteria; phylum Pseudomonadota; class Alphaproteobacteria; order Caulobacterales; family Caulobacteraceae; genus Phenylobacterium. The sequence continues at coordinate 193,796 of CALETE010000081.1, forward strand.
GTCTTGATCTCGGCAGCGACCCGGGCACGCAGGGCACCGGCGGCCTCGGCCCCGATCTTCATGAGGAAGGGGGTCAGCAGCCAACCGCCCAGGCCCCACATCATGCCGAAGCTGCGGTTCAGTTCCGTTGGGCCGGTGTTGAGGCCACCATAGATGTAGACTTGCTTGTAAGTGCTCGAACCATAGCGGCTATAGACAGTGGCTGTCTGGTTTGCAGCTGCTTCCATGCAGGTCAGGATCTGACCAGCCAGCTTGCCGCCGCCAATGGCATCGAAGGCCAGGGTCGCGCCGGTCTCCACCAGGGCCTTGGTCAGGTCTTCCATGAAGGTCGCCGAGCTGGAATCAACAATGTGCTTGGCACCGATCTTCCGCAGGATATCGGCCTGGGCGTCATTGCGGACAATGTTCACAAGATCGACGCCGTCCATCAGGCAGATCTTATTGAGCATCTGACCGAGGTTTGAGGCGGCTGCGGTGTGGACCAGGGCCTTGTGGTTCTCCCGGCGCATGGTCTCGACCATGCCCAGCGCGGTCAGGGGATTGACGAAGCAGGAGGCCGCTTCCATCGGCGTGACGCCCTCGTGCATGACCAAGCAGTCAGAGGCCCGCAGGGTGCGGTACTGAGCATACATGGCACCGCCGAGCACCCCGACCGTTTTACCCATCAGGGCCTGGGCTGCAGGCGAGCTGCCGGCCGCGATGACCACGCCGCCGCCTTCATTGCCCACAGGCATGGACTCATCCACCCGGCCCGCCATGGCCCGCATGAACGGGGCTGGCACAGCGGCCGAAACCACGGTCGACTCACCAGAGCCCGACGACGTGGCCGTGCTCATATCAGCGGCACCAACCAGCAGGCCGAGGTCCGATGGGTTGATCGGTGAGGCCTCAATCCGCACCACGACCTCATCTGGGCCTGGATCGGCAACGGGCACACGCTGCAGGGACAATTCCAGCTCGCCACTGGCCTTGATTAGGGATCGCAGTTGCAGGCCCGTGCCATCGAAATTGTTGCTCATGAAGTCTCTCCCAATGATTTTCAGCCGCCAGGGCCAATTCGGGACACTTCTACCGACCATTGTTTAACCTGTCTTGGGTAGAAACGCGGGGCGTGGCACCTTGGCCCACACGCAGCCTTAGCTATCCAGATGGCTCAGATTGCCTGCCTTCACACCGCCGAAAGCAATGTCGCCGTCTTCGAGGCGGCGCGGACAAGGCTGGGCTGGCCGGAAGGCTCCCTTTCCCACCATGTGCGGCCTGACCTTTTGGCTGAGGCGGAGTCCGCCAGGGCCCTGACCGAAGCGGTCGCAGATCTTACCCGCCGGGCCCTTTGGGACCTGGGGGAAACCGCCCCTTCGGTTCTGCTGACCTGCTCCACCCTTGGCCCGGCCCTCCCCGCCGACGCGCCAAACCTCTTTCGGGCGGACAGCGCCCTTGCGGACTTGTCGGTGAAGGATGGCGGACGGGTTGTCGTGATCTGTGCGGCCCCCTCCACCCTGCAGGCCACAGGCGACCTGTTCCGGGCCGCCGCCGCCAGAACCTGCGCCGAGATCGATCTCTGGTGGGTGGACGGTGCCTGGGACATGTTCAAGGCTGGCCTACTGGACCACTATGAGACGACCATTGCCGCCGCGGCGGATCGGGCCCGGAAGGATGGCGCAACCACCGTCGCCCTTGCCCAGGCCTCCATGTCCGGTGCCGCAGACAGGGTCCAGGAGAAACCTGCACCCCTTACAAGCCCCATTGCTGGCCTAATGGCTGCCAGTCGGGTTGTCCTCAGGCCCTAAATTATTGTTGCACTGATCGTGCCATTACTTCACGCTCACACCCAGATTAAGGGTCACTTCAGGCCCCACGGGAGATGATTATGAAGACCCTGCCCCACATTGCCGCCGGACTGACCCTTGCCCTGTCCCTTGGGGTTGCCTCCTCTGCCCTCGCCCAGACAGCGCCCGACAGCCTGAAGGTAACCTTCTGCGGCACTTCGGGGCCCCTTCCCGTCAAGGATCGCGCCAAGCCCTGTGTGGCCATCGAGGCCGGCGGCTCCCTATACCTCGTAGATGTGGGGCCTGAGTCGGCGGAGAACATCGCCCTCTTCAAGCTGCCGGCGGCAAATTCCAAGGCGGTGTTTATTACCCATCTGCACTCCGATCACATCGGCGATCTGGGCGAATTCAACAATAATGGCTGGGTGGCCGGACGCTCTGTTGCCCTATCCGTGGTAGGCCCCGACGGGGTTGACCAGCTGGCTGCCGGGATCAATCAGGCCTATGCCCGCGATCATGGCTTTCGGATCGCCCACCACGAGCATGACGGCGTGAAACTGCCCCTTGCCCTCGGCCTTCTGGTGCCCAAGGTCATTACCCTTTCCGGAGATCAGGCATCCGGCAAGGTCCGTTCTAAGGTCGCCTGGACCGATGGCGGCCTAACAGTGACGGCCATTGCCGTTGAGCACAGCCCAGTGTCGCCGGCCTTTGGCTATCGCTTTGACTATAAGGGCCGCTCGGTGGTCATCAGCGGCGATACCAAGAAATGGCCCCAACTGGGCGAAGCCGCCAAGGGCGCCGACGTCCTGATCCACGAAGCCCAGAACGCCGACATGACCAAGCTGGTGGTCCGCGCCCTTGCCGGAAATGGTCAGGGCCGGATGAGCTCGATCATGAACGACACCCTGACGTATCACACGACGCCGGTTGAAGCCGCCGAGCTCGCCAAGGCCGCCGGGGTCAAGGCCCTGGTCCTCTATCACCTGACCCAGGCGGGCCTGCCCTTCTTCACCGAAGCTAGCTTTACCAAGGGCATGGACGCCGTCGGCTTCGACGCTTGGAAGCTGTCAAAGGACGGCATGACCATTGAGCTTCCGGTAGGCTCGACGGAGATCAAGTACGGCCAGGACTAGCCCCTAACGCCCAAGGTCCTGCGGGCAAATGCCAGCAGGACCAGCAGGGTCGCCTCAATGACCATTGGGGGTACAAGCTCTGGACTGACCCCTTGGGCCACAAGCGTGATACAGCGCCCCGCAAGAGCTGCGCCGATCAGCAACAGGGGGGCCAGGACGAGGGCCCGGTCATTCTTCCACGCCGCGAATAGGGAAAGACCGCCGGTTACGGCGAAGAAACCCGCCACGTCAGCGCGCAGGGTCGCCAGACCCAGGGAACCCACAGGCGTTAGCCCCAGCTTCAGCCCCGTGGCTTCGGGCTGCATGAGCAGTCTTGCGGCCACCAGTAGGCCCAGCAGACCTGCAACACCCACCAGACCGCGAACGATTGTCCGACCCATAGCCAACTCTCCTGATTGATTGTGACGCGCCTTATGCCACAATCCGTCAGACAGCCAAAGCCGGAGCGTGATCGTGACCCTGACCTATGACCTCTATTGGTCCTTCCGCTCGCCCTATTCCTACATGGTTACGCCAAGGCTGGTGGCCCTGGAGGCAGAGCATGACGTGGTCTGCAATGTCAGGCCGGTCTATCCCCTGGCGGTGCGGACGCCGGAATTCTTCGAGACCCGCGATCCCCTATGGTTCAGCTATTTCCAGACCGACATCCACCGGGAGGCGGAGTTCTTAGGCCTGCCCTTCCGCTGGCCCCGACCCGACCCGGTCTATATGGACCGGGAAACCCGGACCTATCCCAAGGACCAGCCCTACATTCACCGCCTGACCCGCATGGGCGTAGCAGCGACCGAACGCGGAAAGGGGCTGGCCTTCCTCAACGCGATCAGTGCGCTGATCTGGAGCGGGTCCGTCGACAACTGGCATGAGGGCGACCACATTGCCGAAGCCACTCGCAAGGCAGGCCTGGATCCCGCCGAGATCGCCACCGTCGTCGACTCAGAAGCAGACCGACTGCATCAGATCATCGAGGCCAACCAGATCGACCAGCGCAAGGCCGGTCATTATGGCGTGCCAATGATCGCCTTCAATGGCGAAGCCTTCTTCGGCCAAGACCGCTATGACCAGTTCCGCTGGCGGCTGGACCAGCAGGGGCTAAAGGCGAGGGTTTAAGGTACAGGCGGGTCTGTGAAGGATCCCGCGGCCAGCACCACCTCGTCTGGGGTCGACAGCATCTGCTGATAGGCCTTGGGCGGATAGGCCATGTGCGGTTTAGCCGGATCATAGGGCGGCTGGGGCACAGGGCTTGGCCCCGCATAGGCTGTTGGTGCCTTGAACCGTGCGGCTTCCACATCCGAGATTCCGGCCTTGGCCAGGACCGCGGGATCTACCCAATGGTTAGGGTCTAGGGGCTTGCCAGGGGTCGCCACTTCCAGGGTCATTTGATCAGGCCCGGCGAAATAGATCGACTGGCACATGCCATGATCGATGGGACCGATGACATTGACCCCATGGCTGCGGATACGATCGCGCATGGCGATCAGGTCGGCATGGGTGTCTGCCCGGAAGGCCAGATGCTGCAGGGTACCCGGTGCACTGACGCCAGCACCATTGCCGGCGTGGGTCACCCCCACTTCGATGGGGATGTCATCGACCTTCGGCAACTGAACAATCGAGAAATAGCTATGGTCATTCATACGCAGGAAGGCATGCAATCCACCCGGAACCCCGTGCATGTCGAACAGGGCCACCAGGGGACAGCCCATGACATCGGAAAAAAAGGCGATGTGCTTTTTGATATCGCCTGCCATGAAGGCTAGGTGATGAATGCCGCTAGGATGCTGGCTCATGTTTCCTCCGAAATCCGCGACTGGGACATTAGGCTCTGGACGGTTGCAAACATAAGCCTAAGTCTTCAAGCCAAAGACGTCCAAGGGAGGATTTCAAATGACCGTGGTGCGCGAGCCCTATGGTTTTGTCCATGCCGACAATAGCCGGCTGAAAGAGGTCTATGGCGGCCCCTCTGGCCAGGTCTTTGTGGAGTGCATGCGCATCCGCCCAGATGATGTTGAGTCCAAAAGCGTCATCCTGTTCAGCCACCCCGTGGGCGGCGGATCCTTCCTGCCCCTGGTCACCGCCTTGGCTCATGCCGGCCGCCACATCGTCTACTGCAATCCACGGTATCGGGGGAATGACACCGCCCTGATCATGGAGAAGTGCGTCCTCGATCTGGGGGCCTGTATTGCTGACCTTAAGTCTCGATTTGGCTATGAGACGGTCATTCTTGGCGGCTGGTCTGGGGGCGGCTCTCTCTCGCTCTTCTATCAAGACCAGGCCGAGCGCCCGACCTTGAAGACAACCCCGGCTGGAGACGAGGTCGATCTGACCACAGCGGCGCTGATCCCCGCCGATGCGGTCATGCTGTTGGCCGCCCACATCAGTCGGTCTGTGACCATGACAGAGTGGCTCGATCCTTCCATTCTCGACGAGGACAAGCCCTTTGAGCGGGACATAGATCTAAACATCTACGATCCGGCCTGCCCCAACCAGCCGCCCTATTCACCTGAGTTCGTCGCGCGCTTCCGCCAGGCCCAGATCGATCGCAACCGCCGTATCACCGCCCGCGTGCAGGCCGAGTTGGCGCAAATCAAGGCCGGGCCCGATCCCGACGCCGAGCGCTGCTTCGTCACCTATGGCACCATGTCAGACGTGCGCTGGATGGATCCCGCCCAGGACCCGTCAGACCGCAAGCCTGGGACCTGCTATCTGGGCGATCCCCGCATCGTCAATGACGGGCCTGTGGGCCTTGGCCGGTTCTCGACCCTGAGGTCCTGGCTGTCCCAGTGGAGCTATGACGAAAGCCGGGCCAATGGTCTGGTCAATGCCGCGAACATGTCCTGCCCGGTCCTGGTGATCAATAATACCGCCGACCTGGCCTGCACGCCGAGCCATGCTCAGCGCCTGTTCGACGCGGTTGCATCTCAGGACAAGACCCTGGTGCACATAGAGGGGGCTGACCACTATTATGTGGATCGCCGCGACCTCCTGCCAAAGGCCTGCACGGCTGTAATCACTTGGCTGGAAGCGCGGGGATTTTAGTCGGTTATTGCGCCGTATAGCCGCCGTCGATCACCATCTCACCGCCAGTCATAAAGCTGGACTCATCGCTGGCCAGAAAGACCACGGCATCAGCGATTTCCCGGGGCTCGCCGAGACGGCCGATCGGGTGGCGGTCGACCAGCATCTGACGGCGCTCATTGCCGTTCTCGATGTTTCGAAGAATGCCAGAGACCAGGGGTGTATCGATATATCCCGGATGGATGGAGTTCACGCGAATCCCCAGAGGTGCCCACTCTAGGGCGGCCGCCTTGGTCAGCATCAGGACCCCGCCCTTGGACGCGCAATAGGCCGCGGCGCCGGGACTGGCGACCTTGCCCATGATCGAGGAAATATTGATGACCGAGCCACCCCTTTGGCCAGAGGCAATGGCTGGGCCGCAATAGCGCAGACCCAGGAAGACCCCATCCAGATTGACCGACAGGGTCTTGCGCCAGCCCTCCAGGCTGTGGGTCATCAGGTCCAGGCCGGTCAGGGCAATCCCGGCATTGTTCACCAGAATATCCAAACGGCCGAAGGTCTCCAGCGCCTTGGCAACGACCCGTTCCCAGTCGCTTTCTGAGGTCACGTCATGGGCCAGGAATAGCGCCTTACCCCCTGCGGCCTGGATTTCGTCGGCGAGGGCCATGCCGGCCTCTTGTGCAAGATCGGTCAGGACAACCGACGCCCCTTCCCTGGCCAGACGCCGCGCAGACTCGGCCCCAAGACCCGACGCGCCCCCACTGATTAGGGCGACCTTGCCCGCTACCCGTCCTGTGGCCATCTCTGTTTCCCCCGTGCGTTCTTCCCAGAACTTGAGTCTAGGACAATTCGACCAAAGGGAAAGAAGGTTTGAGCTGAGCCTATCCTGGGCCTGCTGTAAGCTCGAACTCCAGCGGCGGGACATTAAGGATTTTGCAAAGCCTCAGGACAATGTCCCGCTCGGCTTCGTCAAAGCCGCCGTCCGCGGCCGCCACCCCACAGGCTGTGGCCACGAGGCGCCGAGCGGCCAGGGGATTGGTTCGCAGCTTCGCCACAGCGCCCTCCGCGTCTCTGCGGGCGATTTCGGGATCTCGATCAAACAACTCGATCAAGCCATCAAAGGCCTCCAAAGCCTCCTCAGGACCGAAGATGGCCAAGTCCTCAAGGGCGCAGAACCGCTCGGTCAGTTTGCGACGTTCCTCAATCGTCACCCAACCATCTGCATGGGCGACCAGGGCGCAGGCCCCGACAATGGCGTCGAACTGAACGGCGTCGCCAGGGGTCCAGGCCTCCTTCAACAGGCTGCGAAAGTCCGGGCGATAGCGGCGATTACGATGGGGCATATGTCCTCCTCAAGGTCAGATGGAGGCCGCCAGATATCTAAGCCGCCTCCGGTGAAAGAGACGCTCGGATCCACCATATCAATTGGCGGATCGTGACAGTCCCTTGCGGTCCGACATCACGCTCGCCAGTTCGACAAGACGCCAGAGGGGCCCGGCCCGCTTTCAAAAGGTGGGCACAAAAATCGGGAGTTCAAGGGCAGTGAAGTAAAAAACGACTCCAATCCAAAGACCAGGGTATATGTTCCGTCTACGCATTATGCTGCAAAAAATGCTGCGCAGCATTTACGGCTAAATGGCGCCGAAACACCAGGCCAGTATGGACTTCTGGGCGTGGATACGGTTCTCCGCCTCGTCCCAGATTAGGGATTGTGGACCGTCTATGACCTCGTCGGTCACCTCTTCCCCCCGGTGCGCCGGCAGACAGTGTAGGAAGACACCGTTGCTCTTGGCCAAGCCCATCAGCTCGCGATTAACCTGATAGGGCTCAAGGGCCGCCATGCGCTGGTCATAGTCCACGTCGCCCATGGAGACCCAGGTGTCGGCGATGACGCAATCAGCACCCTCAACCGCCTCACGCGGATCATGGGTCGTATGGACACGCCCCTGTTCACCGGCCGCCCGCGCCAGGTCCATCAGATCTGGAAAATAGAGGGCTGGTGCGGCGATGTTGAACTGGAAGCCCAGCTTGGGGGCCGCATGGATAAAGCTGGCGCAGACATTGTTGCCATCACCCACCCAGGCAAGTGTCTTGCCAGCGATGGGGCCTCGGTGTTCCTCAAAGGTCATGATGTCTGCAATGATCTGACAGGGGTGGCCCTTGTCAGACAGGCCATTGATCACTGGAACGGTCGACCCAAGGGCCAGACGTTCCACATCATCATGATGGTTGGCCCGCAGCATGATGGCGTCGACCATGCGCGAGAGCACCCGAGCCGTGTCCTCAATCGTTTCCCCGCGACCCAACTGCATGTCAGATGCGGTGGAAATGATCACATCTCCGCCTAGCTGACGCATGGCAGCATCGAAGGAGAAGCGGGTCCGGGTGGAGTTCTTCTCAAAAATCATGGCCAGGGTGCGATCCTTGGCCGGGGCATCGGGGTCCACCCGCCCCTGGGTCCAGCCCTTGCGGGCCGCCTTGCGGGCGTGGGCATCATCTAAGATGGCGCGCAGGGTCGCCCCGTCGTGCCGCCAAAGATCGAGAAAATGTCTCACAGGTTGGGTCATTGAAACCCTCCATTCACCGCCTGCCGGGGGGATGCCGGATAGAGGCGGGATCGTTCATGTAGGCCAATGGCCCTGGGCGTCCCGGCTTTCGCCGGGACTTGAGCTGAGGGTCAAGCGACCTTGGCAGCGGCGCGGGCCGCCTCGCAGGCGCGCTCGATCCGGGCCACGGCGTCTCGCGCCTCGTCCAGGGTCAGGGTCAGGGGCGGCAGAAGGCGGACGCAGTTGTCACCGCCACCGGCAATGAGCAGGTGCTGATCGCGGGCATGCTGCATGAACTCGCGATTAGGCGTGCCAAGCTTGAGACCGATCAGCATGCCGCGACCACGGACATCCTGAACCACATCAGGAAAGCGCTCTTGCAGGCCCGCAAACTGCTGGCGGAAATACCCAGAAACCTCGTTCACATGGGCGAGCAGTTCAGGTGAGTTCAGCTGCTCCATGGCCGCCAGCCCCACCGCCATGGCCAGAGGGTTGCCGCCATAGGTCGAGCCATGGGACCCAACCACCATACCAGATGCAGCTTCTGCCGTCGCGAGGCAGGCCCCCACAGGAAAGCCCCCGCCCAGGGCCTTGGCTACGGTCATGATATCTGGCGCAACGCCAGCCCATTCATAGGCAAAGAGCTTGCCGGTCCGGCCCAAGCCGCATTGGATTTCGTCGAGGATCAACAGGACGCCGGTTTCATCGCACAGCTGACGCAAGCCACGTAGGCAAACGTCTGGCAGGGCACGGGCTCCACCTTCACCCTGCACAGGTTCAATGATGATTGCCGCGGTGGTCGGGCCAATCGCGGCCTTCAGCGCCTCATGGTCGCCATAGGGCAGTTGGATGAAGCCAGCCATTTTAGGGCCAAAGCCCTCAAGATAGGCCTCATTACCCGAAGCATTGACCGCAGCCAGGGTCCGTCCATGGAAGGACCCCTCAAAGCCGATGATGTCGATACGTTCAGGCCGGCCCTTAGACCAATGATACTTGCGCGCCGTCTTTATGGCGCACTCAACGGCCTCGGCCCCAGAATTTCCGAAGAAGACCACATCGGCAAAGGTCGCGTCAGTGAGAACCTTGGCGAGTTTTTCCTGGCCGGGGATCGTGAAAATATTCGACACGTGCCAGAGCTTTTCAGCCTGATCCTTGACCGCTTGCACCAGTTTTGGATTGGCGTGACCCAGGGCGTTGACGGCAATACCGGCCATGCAGTCCAGGTATTCTTCGCCATCCACGGTGAAAAGGCGCGCGCCTTCACCGCGTTCGAACGCCAGCGGGGTGCGGCTGTACACCCCCATAATGTGGTCGCTGGGAACGGGCGCCGAAGCGGTCTTTTCAGTCACGGGGGTAACCCTCCGAAATCAATCGTCCCCGCCGCAGGGCGACGGGGACTGGAAGGCTTGGCGTTTTCGTCTCAAGCAACCCGGCTGTCAACACAGACCAGGGCCTGTCATCAAGACTTTATCTTGTAGCCAGTCTCGAACATCCAAAGGCAGATGCTTGTAAAGGCAACAATCAATCCTGCAGTCATGGCAGCGCCGACCCAGAGAGAGCCCTCAGCATGGCCGATGAACCCATAGCGGAAGCCATCGATCAGATAGAAAAATGGATTGAAGTGACTGGCAGAACGGAAGGGCTCCGGCAGGCGCTCAACCAGGTAGAAGGTTCCAGATAGAAAGGTCATGGGCATGACAATGAAATTGGTGACCACAGCCATATTGTCGAATTTCTCGCTCCAGAGGCCGGCCATAATGCCCAGTTCCCCAAGGATAATCGCCGCACCAAAGCCGAAATAGAGCACAGCCCAGGGATGGCTGATCGGTAGGTGGGTAAAGGGTGCAACGGCCAGCCAGGTCACAGAACCCACCAGAATCCCGCGGGTCGCGGCCCCAAGGGCGAAGGCTGCCACATGCTCGGGAGGGGTAAGGGGTGGGGTCAGGAAGTCGCCAATCAGGCCGTTCATCTTAGCCTGAAGCAGGCTGGAGGACGAATTGGCAAAGGCATTGTTCAAAATAGACATCATGATCAGGCCGGGCGTGACAAAGGTCCCGAAAGCGACCCCATGGACTGGAGGTCTTGCGCCCTGGGCCGCGACCACAAAGACCATCATATAGAGGAGGGAGGTGACCACTGGCGCGGCCAGGGTCTGCATACCCACCTTCCAAAAGCGCATGATCTCCCGACGATAAAGCGTCCGGAAGCCAGCCCAATTGACCCCGTGATAGTCCCGAGGTTGCGGCGGAATAACAGCGGCTGCGGGGGTGATGTCAGTCATAGCCTTGATTTGCCTCCCAAAGGCCCGATGCGCAAGGCCCGCCTGCGACGAATCAACATCTAGTTTCTGTGGATGGACCGAAAGGCGCCTATTGTGGTGATTAACGAAAGGTATACGGTATCTAGTAGTTACGGGGGTCGGAGTTGGGAACGGCCACCAGATATTGATCCGGGATGCACGCTGGGGCGTCGCTCGGACCGTGAACACGCGGTGGAGAAAACCATGGGCTGGACAGACGAACGCGTCGAATTGCTGAAGAAGCTCTGGCAGGACGGTTTGTCCGCCAGTCAGATTGCCAAACAACTAGGCGGGGTCACCCGCAATGCCGTGATCGGTAAGGTTCACCGCCTGGGCCTGTCAGGACGTGCTGCGCCCTCCAAGCCCGCCCGTCCAGTGTTCAAAGCCCCTCGGCCAGCGCGCCCCGTGGCACAGCCCGTGGCCCCGCGCCGGGTCGTTGAGCCTGCGGCCATGACCCTGTCGCAGCCTCAGCCCGCGCCAGTGCGGTATGTGGATGAGGCGCCCGGCTCGGCCACTGTGCTGACCCTGGGGGCCCATATGTGCAAGTGGCCGATCGGCGATCCGTCAAGCGATGGCTTCACCTTCTGCGGTCGCCGTCAAAGCGACGGCCCTTATTGCGTTGAGCATGCGCGAGTCGCCTATCAGCCGGCTCAGTCGAAGAAGAAGTCAGGCCCCAATGAACTGGCCCGATCCCTGAGGCGCTACATCTAAATCCGTTGGGGATGGGGTAGCGGGGGTTTGGGTTTCGCCCAGCGCCCGCTACCTTTCTCTTATGACCGACCTTCCCAGTGAGTCTGACTCTAACGCCAAGGCCTATTCCGTCTCGGAACTCGCCTTTGCTTTGAAGCGGACGCTTGAAGAGTCCTACGGCTTTGTCCGGTTACGCGGCGAGCTGTCCAAGGTGACCTTCCATGGCAATGGCCATGTCTATCTGACACTCAAGGACGAGCGGGCCTCCATTGATGGCGTCGTATGGAAGGGCTCCGTGCGGGCCCTGTCTGTCCGGCCCGAGCAGGGCCTGGAAGTCATTGTCACCGGCAAGATCACCACCTTCCCGGCTGGATCTCGGTATCAGATTGTCATTGAGACCATGGAGGCCGCCGGCGTCGGTGCCCTGCTGGCCCAATTGGAGCGACTTAAGGGTCGACTGCAGGCCGAGGGCCTTTTTGACAGTGCGCGCAAACAGGCCTTGCCAGCCATGCCCGCTGTGGTCGGCGTTGTTACGAGCCCCACAGGTGCCGTGATCCGCGATATCCTTCATCGCATCCGCGACCGATGGCCCTGTCATGTGATTGTTTGGCCCGTTGTGGTCCAAGGCGACGCCGCCGCAGCCCAGGTTTGCGCCGCCATAGAGGGCTTCAATGCACTAAGGCCCGGCGGCCCCGTGCCCCGCCCTGACGTCTTGATCGTCGCCCGGGGGGGCGGATCGGTTGAGGATCTTTGGGCGTTCAATGACGAGGCGCTCGCAAGGTGCGTCGCGGCCTCAGACATTCCGCTGATCTCTGCGGTGGGACACGAGACCGACACCACCCTGATCGACTTCGTGGCGGATCGGCGGGCCCCAACCCCTACGGCTGCGGCAGAAATGGCGACACCGGTTTTAGCCGAGCTAAGGGCTGGGATTTCAGATCTTACCGGGCGGCTCCACAGGGCGGGAGGCCGCCTGGTTGAGGATCGCCGCGGCCGCATCGAAACCCTAAGCCGCAGTCTGGCGCGGGTGCCCGACCTTTTGGAACTGGCCGAACAAAGGTTCACCCTGGCCAAGAGCCGACTTGGCGCGGCCCTGGAGCGCAATGTTGCGGTTCACAAGACGAACTTGGTCCGGGTGGGAGCAAGGTTGAACCCAGCCCTGCTCCAGCGCCCCCAGACCGTGCATCAAGATAGGCTGATCCGTCTGAGCGTCCGACTACAGCCGGCCATGACGAGGGCCGTTGATCGCGCTCAAGAAAGGCTTCTCAGCCTTTCCAAGCTCTACGCGTCGGTTGATCCCAGCGCGCCTCTGAAGCGCGGCTTCGCCCGGGTGCATCGCCTGGACGGCGGATTGGTGCGGGAGGGCGCAAGTCTGGCTCAGGGGGAAGCTGTACGCCTAGTGTTTGCTGACACAGACCGACAGGCCGTGATCGATGGAACCACGGATGCCCCGGCAGGAAAACCTGCTGCGCGAACCTCAAAGTCAAGCCACAGGCCGCCAGACCAGGGTGATCTGTTCTGATCTGAAGACTTGAGATAATATGTTCAGATGAACGCTATTGATCGTGATCTCTCGAACCCGGCCGATATCGCCAGCCTGCACTATGGCGACGGTGAATTTGTTGTCTTGAAGAACGGCAAGTATGTGATTTGCGCCGTCTCAGGGGTGAAGATTCCCCTGGAAGCCCTGAGGTACTGGAGCGCGCCCCTGCAGGAAGCCTATGCCGGCCCGGCAGAGTCCCTGACCCGCTGGCGCGAGAAAAACCCCTGATCGCCACCCGCCGTCAGGCCCTCCTTGGCCTAGGGGCGCTTAGCCTAGCGGGCGCTGCGCGCGCGGCCATTCCATTAGACTTAACGGGCCGATCGCAGCAGGGCGGTGCCTTGATTGGCCACACACGCCCCAGGGCTCGGATTTTCGTCGACGAAATCTTTCAGGGCCAAGCCTCGGCCAGGGGCTATTTTGTCATTGGATTTGATCGAGATGCGCCGCCGATTGCGGTGATCCGGGCCGTGACCGAGCAGGGCGAGGCCCAGCATGTGTCTCACATTGCGCCAGGCGAATTTGACCTTCAGAAGATAGATGGCCTCGCTGAAGATCAGGTCAATCCCCAGGGCGAGGCCTTGCTGGCGCAGATTGCCGCCGAGGTGGAGCGCAAGGCCCAGGGGTTCTCCAGCCGCGCCGATCGCGATGATTTTCGCCATGGATTTATCCTGCCCCTTAAGACCTTTCGGCTATCTGGGCATTTCGGCGGCCAGCGAATTTTGAACGGCGTACCCAAGCGCCCCCACTTTGGCGACGACCTTGCTGCGCCGATCGGAACCCTGATCCGAGCGCCAGCAGCGGGCTTGGTCGCCTTTGCTGAAACAGGCCTACACTTCGAAGGTGGACTGACCCTGCTAGATCACGGCCAGGGCTTGATCACGGCCTATCTGCATCAGTCCAAGGTGCTCGTCAAAAAGGACCAGCTTGTGGCGCAGGGTCAGGTTATTGGCGCTGTGGGCATGGAGGGGCGCGCCACAGGGCCGCATCTTTGCTGGCGCATGAAATGGCGAGATCGCAACCTCGATCCCATGCTGTTGGTCGGCGTAAAGGCTGCCTAACCCTTCAGCTTTTTATAGATCTCATTTGGCCAGCGTTTATGGACCCAGAACCATTCGGCTGGCCTTGCCCGCACACAGTCCTCGATGAAGGCATTCACTCTGCCAACACCCGCGGCGATGTCAGCGTTGCGATCTCCGGTGTTTTGCAAATGAATGGGGTCATGGACCACCACCTTGAACCGCGCCTTGTGGGTTCTTTGGACCGACATGGGCTGAAGGGGAATGTCATAGCGCAGGGCAAAGCTACTGGGCCCTGGGGCCGTGTAGCAGGTTATGCCAAATAGGGGGGCGGCGACCCCGCCATTGAATTTCTGATCATTCATGAGGGCCGCGCACTCGCCCCGGCCTAGAGCACGGATCAATTCCCGTGCGCTTTCACCGCCCTTGGGGGCAAAGAGTCTGACGCCATATCGAAAACGGCTACGGCGGAAACTCGCATCCACATAGGGGTTATTCATGGCGCGATAGGTGATGTGGCAATTGATACCGGCGTGAACTATGGCCGCAGGCATGATTTCCATGGAGGAAAAGTGTCCGGAAATGAACACGACCGCTTGGCCGCCTTGGGCGATTTCAGCAAGCCGGGCACTGTTCACCACCTCAACCCGGCTGGAATCAGCAATGATCTTGTCGAGGATCGGGAATTCCAGCGCCACCCGACCGGTTTCGGCCCAACTCTCTAAAGCAAGATGCTGAATCTCGGCCTCTGAGGCCTCTGGAAAGGCAATCCTCAGATTGGTCAACACCACTTGGTGGGTGCTGGTCATCGGGCCTAAGCCTTTGAAAAGCCACGCTCCAAAGTCCGATACCCCGTCGACGGGAAACAGGCGTGCCAAACCCGTGACCCCATCATAGGCCAAGGCCTCGATCCGCCAGAGGATATGCTGCGCAAGGGAAGGTTTGACCGGGGTCATGGCCCATACCTAACCGGCCTAGGCCCTGTCGCGCAACGCGAACTCGGCTCGCTTGGCGCGCGACTTGCCATTGTTAGGGCAGCCCGTCTCAGTTTGGGACAGGCGTTGCAACCAAACCAGAGGGGGCGGTCATGGACTCCACCGGCAGCAATATTGATCTCCACCTGGGCAAACGCCTGCGTCGCCGCCGTCGACTTTTGGGGCTCACCCAGCAACAACTGGCCTGCGCCTGTGGTGTCCGCTTCCAGCAAATTCAGAAATATGAGTGCGGTGCCAATCGGATTTCCGCGGCCCGGCTCTGGCAGCTGTCTGAGGCCCTGGAGGTTCCGGTCGGCTATTTCTATGACGGCCTGTCAGAGGCTGCTAGCCGCGAGAACAATGGTGAGACCGAAGGCAATGGCGAAATGTTCGCCCGCAAGGAAACCCTCGACCTTATCCGTGCCTATTATCAGTTGGGAGAACGTCCCCGCCGCCGGCTGCTAGATCTGGCCAAGTCGCTGAACGGTGATCACGAGGCCGCTTGAGGTCTTAAGGCATCCTCGAATAAGCGGGGGTTTCACATCTGAGCTGCGACGGGTTAGAGCAAGCCATGCTCACACCACAACACCTCACCGCCCTCGATGATTTCCTCCTGGAGCTCAACGCCGCCTCCGCAGCGGTCATTACGCCCTTGTTCCGTGCCGATCACGGCATGGAAGATAAGGGCCATTCAGGCTGGTTTGACCCTGTCACCCTTGCCGACAAAAACGCCGAAGCCGCTATACGCAAGGTGGTCGCCGAACGGTTTCCTGACCACGGCGTCATTGGTGAAGAATATGGCGAAGACCGACCCGATGCAGAGTTCGTCTGGGTACTAGACCCCATTGATGGCACCCGCGCGTTTATTGCTGGCCTGCCAGTCTGGACCACGCTGATCGGCCTACGGCATGCGGGCAAGCCGGTCTTAGGCTCCATTGGCCAACCCTATATTGGTGAAATCTACATCGGCCATGCCGGCGGCTCTCGGCTCGTTTCCCGCGACGGCGTTCGTCCCTTAAAGGTCAGATCCTGCGACGGTCTTGGGTCGGCTGTCATTGCCACCACCGATGCCGATGGATGTTTCAAGCCCCCAGAGCTGGCCGTCTGGAAGCAGGTTCGTGCAGCCGCGCGCCTGGCGCGTTTCGGCTGTGACGCCTATGCCTATGCCATGGTCGCAGCCGGAACCCTCGATCTGGTCCTCGAGGCTGGCTTGAAATCCTGGGACATTGAAAGCGCCATCCCCTTAATGGAGGGTGCCGGTGGGATGGTCACTGACTGGCGCGGTGCTCCCGTCGGTCAATACGGCGGACAGGTCGCCATCGCTGGCGACCGTCGCTGCCTCGACGCAGCCCTGGCCTTGGTGGGGCCCGCGGCGCTCTAAGCCTTAGGTTTCGGGGAAGTCTTAGCTGCAGGTTTCTTTGCAACGGCCTTCGGCGCGGCGGCAGGCTTCGCCTTTACAGCTGGCTTTGCCACAGCCCTTGGTTTCGCAGCTGGCTTTGCGGCTGCCTGCGGCACCGCAATGGGTGCAGGCTTTGGTGCGATCTTATCTGCCAAGGCGTCGAAGGCCGTCCAGAATTGATCGCGTTTGTCGTCCGTTTCCATGAGGATTTCGTGTTCGGCACCGACGACGCTGATAAATTCGCCATCTGGCAGGTCTGCCGCAGCCTGCCGCTGTGCTGTATCCGTCACGAGCTTGTCATCAGCCGCCGAAACGATCAGCACGGGTATCTTAACCCCTTGCAGATTGGCTTTGACCCCAAGGTGGCCCGTGGCCTTTAGGGCAAAGTCCATCCATCCCCAGGTGGGCGCTGATAAGGCGAGGTCATGATTAGCAGCAATCAGGGCCCGTCCCCGCGCAAATCTGACGGGATCATGGGTCAACACATTGCCTTCAAAAGCTTCTTCATAGGGATTTCCCGCCGGCGGGCGAGCGTAGTCTGCACCCTTGCCCAGCAGCAAATTCACCGCCACCAGCAGACCTGCCATGGGCGGCGCGCGAACCCCCAGCATGGGTGCGCAAAGTACGGCCCCAACAAACCTCGAGGCTTGTCCCTTGGCCAGGGCCATCAGGGTCAAGCACCCGCCCATAGAGTGGCCAATTGCCAGCCAAGGCTTGGGCAGTCGCGCCTCAAAGCAAGCCAGGATCGCGGCGTAATCCTCAAGATAGGGCTGCACACCCTTGGCATGACCTTTTAGCCGATCTGGCAGATCACGATGCGACAAGCCCTGGCCGCGCCACTCCTGGCAAAGGACGACAAAGTCCCGGTCCAGGAGGTCCTGGATCACTTCGAAGTACTTCTCGATCGCCTCAGTGCGTCCCGTCGAAAGCACAATAGAGCCCCGCGCCGTGCCCTTAGGCGTGAAGAGGGCCGCCCTCAACTGAGCGCCCCCAGCGCCCGTCACCCATTCGGCGGCTCCCCCCGGAGGAATTGGCGCTTGCGGGATGGAAACCAGGGGAGCGGAAAGCATGTTGAAGTTCCTATGCCAGCTTAGCGAAGAGGGCCTGCATCTGCGGCTGCAGAGACATGGCCAGAGACATATCGGAGACCTGAAGGCGACCTGTTATCACGGCCGTCATGGGGTTTAGCTGGCCCTTGCCCAGGGCCTCCAGATCCTTCCGACTGACCTTGACCGTCAGATCAGCAGGAAGGTCGTCATTGCTGACTCCTTTCTCATCCATGTGGATGAAACCTTCGCCCTTCAGATCGATCTTAAACGATGTCCCCAACCCTGAGCCCGTTGCAAAAAGTTCGGCGATCTTGGTGGTAAGGTCTTCTAGAGTCGCCATAGGCCCCCGCGCGTCATCTTGCGGCACTGTCGCCCGGCTGCGCATCCTTGTAAACGCTGCTGACGCGGGTCTTAGCGCGGCTTTCGAAAGCGCAGAGTCATTCTGTCGCTCTCGCCGATGGCGTCATATCTGTGGTGGTCAAAGTTTGGGTCTGGCGGCAGGCCCCTCGGCGAAGAGCTGCGAACCGGCGGCAGGGTCCAGACACCAAAGGGATGGTCCTTCGTGTCCAGGGGATTTGCGTTGATTTCGCTGTCCCCCTCAAAGAGAAACCCAGCCTCTCGCCCCATCTGAACCACCAAACTCTCAAGGACATAGCCGTCAGAGGCCAATATGTCTGGGGTGCTGCCTGGGATGGCACGATGTTCTTCAACCCCTAAAAGACCACCGGGCTTCAAGGCTTGAAAGGCGTCGTGGAAGGCCTTTTCCGCGATACCGGCTGCCATCCAGTTGTGAAGGTTACGAAGAAACAGCGCCAGATCTGCTGACCCCTGAGGCGCAACAGGGCCGCTGGTCGGCCCAAAGGCCGTCACCTTCACATCACCATAGAGCTCTGGCTTGCGCCTCAGCTTCTGGACATAGGCATTCACAATCTGCGCAGCGGCGGGATCGTTAGGGTCATTGGTCTGAAAATTGGCCGCATAGAGCTTGCCGCCATTAGACGCCAGATAGGGGGCCAGAATATCAGTATACCATCCCGCTCCCGGCCAGAACTCGACCACGGTCGCCCCGGGTCGCAAACCCCAGAACTGAAGACTTGCGACGGGGTGGCGCCAAAAATCCCGGGCCTGATCGCTGGCCGAACGCCAGTTGCCCGCAACAGCCTGACCAATCGACATGGGTAGAAGGGCGCGCCCTTCACCCGACCGGCAGGCACCAAGCGCCAGAGTCCCAATCAGGGCGGCTCTACGTGAAAGGAGTGGGGCGACCTTCATTCTAGGTCCAGGCCTAACCTGTTGTTACCGCCGGGTCAAAATGCGGCACCAGCCGCCCTTGAAACGCATATATTCTCGCCCATTTCTTATCCGAAGGCGCTGGACTTCCGGGCCTTCCGAAACCCTGCGAGGCTTCGGCTCGCGACCGTTTCGTAACCACCCTTGCTGCTTCAAGAAGGATGCTAACCAAGATGCGTACGATCGATTTCTCCCCGCTTTATCGCTCCGTGGTCGGTTTTGACCGACTGGCCCAGTTGCTCGAAACCGCAACTGCGGATGCGGCTTCAGGCTATCCGCCCTACAATATCGAGCGGACCGACGAGAACGCCTATCGGATTGAGCTGGCTGTGGCTGGTTTCAAGCCCGAAGAACTGAACATTGAGGTCAAACAGAACCTCCTCACGGTCCAAGGGCGCAAGGCGGCCAATGACGAACAAAGGCGCTTCCTGCATCGCGGTCTGGCCGAGCGCGACTTTGAGCGTCGCTTCCAGCTTGCCGACTATGTGGTGGTGACCGAGGCCCAGATTTCTGACGGCCTGCTGTCCATCAACCTCAAGCGCGAACTTCCCGACGCCCTAAAAA
Source organism: uncultured Alphaproteobacteria bacterium (assembly GCA_937920085.1). GTDB lineage: Bacteria > Pseudomonadota > Alphaproteobacteria > Caulobacterales > Caulobacteraceae > Phenylobacterium. The sequence continues at coordinate 213,077 of CALETE010000081.1, forward strand.
CCCGCCGGATTGAAATTGCTGTGGGTCCGGCTTCAGCTCCGCTCATCGAAGGTGAAAAGGCCGCCTAGGGTCCGTCCCTTAACCCTTACAGGAGGACCGGCGCTCGCGGGTGCCGGTCCTTTTTATACTTGGCCCTTAGGCCATCAGCCCTTTGGCACCCAGGGTCACGGCGCCCGCCAGTTCAGCCTTGGTCAAGTCCGCGCCAGTAAAATCGGCGCGGGAGAGTTCAGCCCCCAAAAGCTTGGAATGGCGGAGATCGGCGAAAGACAGGTCAGCATGGCGGAGATTGGCACCTGAGAGGTCACAGGCAATGACCCTTCCGCCCGACATGTAAAGTGGCCCAAGGGCTGCATGCCTCAGATCAGCGCCAGCCAGCTTGGCCCCCGCGAGCCGGGCACCCCTTAGGTCGGCCTTCTGTAGATTACAGCCGCGTAGATCAGCACCTTCCAGATTCGCGCCCTGGAGCTTGGCTCCCTGCATGTCGAGGCCCGAAAATACAGCACCCTTGGCGGAAATCGCGGTGAGATTCTGGTCGGAGATCGATCCAAGACAATTCAAATTGGCATTGTTCAGCATTGCGGGCTTACCAATACGCCCCCCGGTTTCGCACCATTGCGCATGGGCAACGATCTTGGAGATCCAGGCCTCCCGGACAGCAGGATCGACATGCTGGCTATTTTGTAGAGCACCGAAAAGATTGGTGTTGCGAATATTCCAAGACCGGGTCTGTGCGCCGAAAAGGACCGCTTGGCTAAGATCAGCCCCCTCAAAATCCACATTCGATAGGTCAGCACCCGTCATGTCGGCACCCACCATGGAGGTGCGCTGGAAGTTGGCCTTGACCAGCTTGGCCTCTCGCATCAGCGCGTTGCTGAAATCTGCAGCCACGCTGACGGCCCCCGATAGACGACTGCCCTGGAGATTAGCGCCCGCAAAAACAGCGACCCGTGACCCGGCCCCTTCCGCCTTTGAATCATAAAGCCTCATGTTTTTGGCGTTCTCCCCCGTCAGCACCACACCTGGGCGCAGATCGGCTTCGAACAGGTCCGCCCCTGCGAGGTTTGCAAGGCTGAGATTGGCTGACCGCAGATCGGCGCGTTTCAAAAATGCACCGCTCAAGTGGGCACCATTGAGGTCGCAGCCATAGAGTATGGCGTGTTCCAGGCGCGCGCCTTGTAGAAGGCATCCCTTGAGCACCGCGCCGGTCATGTCGGCGTCCGTCAGATTCCGGCCACGAAGGTCGATATCCGATAGGTCCTTCCAAGCAAAATTGGCTCTGATCCCACCGGGACGCGAGGCGCACATACGCTCATGCCGTGCGCAGATTTCATCTACGGCAGCCTGATCCAGCTTTTCAACGGCGCGAGCAGACGCCTGGGACATGGGCATATTCGGAAGCCTTGCAACCAATTTGCCCAGCAAAATATCGCGTCAAAGACGCAGCCGGGGCGGTCCTGGAAGATGCCCGCTCAGGGTTTCGGTTTTCCCTACAGACAGGGTAAATCTGATAAAAATCATAACCTTCATATCCCGCATAGCGCGAGGGCTTAGGCTGGCCTGTAATCAGTATAAAGAAAGGCGGCCTCATCTGCTAAAAGCCCAAATTGTATGGGGATTTCGGCGGCTATCAGCTTCGCAGCCCCCTGCCCGGCAGCATGAATAGAGGCGTCGGCGCAGGCAATCGCCACCTTAACCACACCAGATTCAATCAATCTTTCCGTGCAGGCAACAGCGCCAGTGGTGCGATGGGCGCAGGGTTCGAGGGTGACATAGGCGCTAGAGCCCTTAGCCGCCGCACCTGCCTGATCCAAGGCCAGCTCTTCGGCGTGAGGGCGCCCGCCAAGCCCAGTAACACCTTCGCCGACAATGACCCCATCCTTCACCAGGACGCATCCAACCGACGGATTTTCCGCCGTCCGTCCCAGATGGGCGTGCGCCAGATCGATGGCCCGGCGCATGGCCTGAAGTTCGCTAATCATCATCTCTTTTCGCCCTCCCTCGGCCCGGCTGGCAAGCCCGCGTCAAGGATTAGTCACTATGACTGTCACTAGGGTCGGCCGGTTCGCCCCCGAAAAACGATAAAAGAGGCAGTAATGGTGGATGCCCTGGTCGTTGCCGACCTGAATAAGAGCTTTAAGACACCGGCCGTGCAGGGTCTGGACCTCGTGGTGCGGACCGGTGAGCTCTATGCCCTGCTGGGCCCCAATGGCGCTGGTAAGACAACAACCCTGCGCATGGTGGCTGGGCTGCTTGCGCCGGATTCTGGGTCCATTTCGGTCTTTGGCATTGATGTCCTGAAGTCACCCCTGGAGGCCAAGAAGGTCATCGCCTGGGCACCGGATGAACCCATGCTCTATGACCGTCTGACCCCCCTGGAATATTTAGAATTTGTGGCCGGCCTTTGGAATGTTCCGCCGGCCTTGGCCGCCGCCCGCGCTGAGGACCTGCTCCAGACACTTGGCCTATGGGAAGACCGCAATCGACGTTGCGAAGGTTTTTCCCGGGGCATGCAGCAAAAGGCTGCCCTGGCAGGAGCCCTCATCCATGACCCCAAACTGCTCATTCTCGATGAGCCTTTGACCGGCCTTGACGCTGCCGTCGCCCGTCAGGTGAAGGATCTGCTGCAGGCCAGGGTCGCGGCCGGCGCCACAGTCATACTGACCACCCACATTCTTGAGGTCGCTGAACGTATGGCCGATCGGATCGGCATCATCCAGGGCGGGAGGCTGCTGGCTGAAGGCACTTTGGACGAGCTACGCACAAGGACGGTCAGTCAGGGCGGCACCCTGGAGGACATCTTCCTGGAGCTGACCGGCGATCACGGGGCCCCAGGAGCTTGAAACCCTTCAGCGGCGGCGTCGCGCAGATGCTGAGGGGTACGACGGCGGGCCTGGTATTCCATGAATTACGCCTGTCCTGGCGTGCCGCCCTGGCGCGAAGCGGCGGCGGCGTCCGAGGCCTTGTCATTATATGCTCGGTCATATTGGCGTTTACGGGGTTTGCCGGCGTGCCCCTGGGCTATGTTCTCAGGCACTATCAGCTACCAATCTCGCGGCTGACCATCATACTTTCGGACCTCGGCCTACTGGCTATAGCAAGCCTAATGGTCTCCCAAACCCTGTCTACGGCCACCGAGAGCCTCCATCAGCGCGGGGACCTAGATCTGCTCTTCACGGCCCCGATCCCGCCGCGCAGGACCCTCGCCGCCCGGTTCATGGCCCTGGCTGTGACGGTCTTCTTGACCTTCGCCTTGATGGTCTCGCCGCTGCTGATTCCCGTGGCCATTATCAGCCATCCAACCTGGCTGGCCTTTTATCTGGTCCTAGCATCGACCGCCCTGGGTGCTGCCGCGATGGGCCTGGCCCTGTCGACCTTCCTATTCCGACTGATCGGTGCCCGTCGCACAAGGGCGGTTGCACAAGTCATAGCCGCAATCATCGGGGCCAGCTTTTTCCTGGTCAGTCAGGTCAATACCTTTGTCGGCAAAAGCCAATCTCAGGGCATATGGGCCCAGGCTAAGGCCCTTGCTCTGGATGAGTCCTTCAAGCTGCCGCCCGGGGCAGACATTCCCTTGCGCGCCATGATCGGGCAGCCCCTTTTCCTGCTTGGCTACACTCTGGGCGCTGTCATTTTGTTCTTCGCAGTCAGTTCCTGGCTGGGCGACCGCTTCGCCGCAGACGCCGCCATGGCCAGCGGCGCCGACACTGCCAATGCGCCCACCAAGGCCCAGGCAGCCCGGTGGGAAACCAGCGCCTTCCGAGCAATTTTCCGCAAGGAGGTGCGCCTTCTGTGGCGCGATGCGGCACTGGTGTCGAATGTCCTGCTACGCACCCTGTATTTGATCCCCCTTGCCTATCTCGTGATCCGTAGCGCGAGGGGAGACACGGGCTTGGTCCTTGCCGCCGCCGCTGGTGGTCTGACCTTTATGGCTGGGCAGGTGGCAGGCACCCTGGCCTGGATCACAATTTCTGCAGAAGAAGCTCACGATCTTCTGGCCGGATCCCCCACCCGACAGGGGATAATCCGCCAGGCGAAGCTGGCGGCGGCCTACTTGCCCCTGGTGATCTTTCTGGCGCCCTTACTGGCCTATCTGGTCTGGGTCGCGCCAGTGGTGGGGGGCTTCGCCCTAGGGGGATGCATCGCCTCAGCCATCACCTGTGGTCTGATCAACATCTGGTACCAAAAGCCGAGCAAGCGGAAGGACTTCAGGCGCCGCAAGGGGTCATCCTGGTTCGCGACCTTGGCCGAGGCCTCTGTGGCGGCTCTGATCGGCTTGGCAACGACCTTTGCCACCCTTGGCAATGTCTGGGCGCTACTGCCTAGCCTACTGGCGATCGGCTTGATGATGCTCCTGCGCAGGTCAGAGGCTCAGATCGCCCTGGCTTTAGAAGACTAGATCGGCGGCAGAGATTCGGCGCGGGAAGCATCCAGATAGCGGGCCCCCACGGGCTTAAGGCTGGCGTCCAAATCGATCACCAGGGGATTACCCGTCGGGATTTCCACTCCGACAATCGCGTCGTCGGCTATGCCGTAGAGCAGCTTGACGATGGCGCGCAAGGAATTGCCATGGGCGGCCACCAGGACCGTTTCACCGGCCGCGAGCTTAGGTGCAATTTCAGCCTGCCAGTAGGGCTCAACCCGCTCAAGCGTGGTCTTCAAACTTTCAGTGAGGGGCAGAACAGCCCCCGCATAGCGCCGGTCCTTAGAGAAATCGAACTCGCTGTCCGCCGACATGGGCGGAGGCGGTATGTCATAGGAGCGACGCCAGATTTTGACCTGGTCTACGCCATGTTTCGCCGCAGTCTCGGTCTTGTTCAGGCCGGTGAGCCCACCATAGTGACGCTCGTTCAAGCGCCAGTCCTTGGTCTCTGGGACAAAGACTTGGCCCGCTGCGGTTAGGGCCAGCCAGAGGGTGCGGATGGCCCGGGTGAGGACCGAGGTGAAGGCCCGATCAATCTGCAATCCGGCTGCGGCCATCAGTTCTCCACCCTTGCGGGCCTGAGCCTCGCCTTCCGGCGTCAGGTCGACATCCACCCAACCTGTAAACTTGTCTTCCAGGTTCCAACGGCTTTGGCCATGGCGCAGCAGGATCAGGGTGGGCACGGGGTTGAACTCCTTTTGTCGGCGCCGGGCTAGGGCTGGAGCCACGCGCCGTCAAGAGTGCGCGGCTGGTCCTTAGGCCCTGCAAGGAGTATATCGGCCCTAACATGCTGGATCGACTCTTTCTCCCCGCCCTGATCGCCCTGACCATAGCCTTGGTCAGCCTTGCTATGGTTTGGCCTCAAGGCCTTGGGGACCGATCGCCGGGTCTGTTTGGTCATACGCCCCTGCAACAGACGCCGGCCATGAAGGCGGCTATGACCAAGGAATCTCTTGAAGCCAATCAACAGGCGGCAAGGGCGAAGCAGGCCTTGATTGATCTCCAGGCGCAAAGATTGGCTCCAACCCAATGAGTGATTTCGACGCCATAGCCGTGGGCCGCCGGGTGTTAACCGCCGAGGCCGACGCCCTTCAGCTGCAATCGCAGTCCCTCGGGGACGCCTTTGTGCAGGCTGTGGACATTCTGGCTAAGGCCAAGGGTCGCATCATCTGCACGGGCGTTGGAAAGTCTGGCCATGTCGCCCGCAAGATCGCCGCCACCTTTGCATCAACCGGCGCGCCCGCCCATTTTGTCCATGCCAATGAAGCCAGCCATGGCGATTTGGGCATGATCGGACAAGACGACGTGGTCCTGGCCTTATCAAAGTCTGGCGAGGTGCGGGAGCTGGCCGATATTCTGGCCTATTCCAAACGTTTTCAGATCCCCGTGATCGCCCTAACCGCCGTAGCAGATAGCGCCCTGGGCCGGGCCGCCGACATTCAGCTTCTGCTGGCCGAGGCTGCGGAAGCCACCGGCGACGTCAATGCGCCGACCACATCCACGACACTTCAGATCGCCTTAGGTGACGCCCTGGCCGTCGCCCTCCTGGAAAAGCGTGGTTTCACCGCCAAGGATTTCAAGACCTTCCACCCCGGTGGCAAGCTGGGTGCCATGCTGCGTACGGTGGGCGATTTAATGCACGGTGCCGCAGAGCTTCCGCTGATTTCCCCCGATGCGCCCATGTCCCAGGCCCTGCTGGTCATGACCGAGAGGCGCTTTGGCATTGTCGGCGTGCAAGGTCAGGATGGCCGACTTATCGGGGTGATCACCGACGGCGACCTTCGTCGGCATATGGATGGTCTGATGTTGCGCACGGCCGGAGAGGTCATGACGCCGGGCCCAAACAAAACGGTCTCACCGCGCCAGTTGGCCTCCGAGGCTCTGGCCATGATGGCCGACCCGCCGCCCAGCGTACATATGCTATTTGTGATAGAGGATGGGCAACCTGTGGGCATCCTGCACGTTCATGACCTGCTACGCGCCGGGATCATGTAAAACTTACATATTTCTGTAACCGGATCGTCCCTAAAGAACAATCGCCCAAGTTGATTCGGGCCTGACTCGGAGAAACCATGCTTTCCGCCCCCCGCGCCGAACTTGCCGTGCAGACGCCGGACTTTGAGAACTATCCCCTCGTGAAGGCGACAGGCTTTCGGGAATATGATGCCCGCTGGCTGTTTGGGGCAGAAATCAATCTGCTCGGCGTTGAGGCCCTGGGCCTTGGCCTGGGAACCTATATTCAGGAACTTGGCCAAAAGCGCATCGTGGTCGGACATGACTTCCGATCCTATTCACTCTCAATCAAGCAGGCCCTAACCATCGGTCTTGTTGCGGCTGGCTGCGAAGTCCTCGACATCGGCTTGGCCCTGTCGCCAACTGCCTATTTTGCTCAGTTTGACCTGGACGCCCCCTGTGTTGCTATGGTCACTGCCAGCCACAACGAAAACGGGTGGACCGGGGTGAAGATGGGCGCGCAAAAGCCCCTGACCTTTGGCCCAGACGAAATGGGTCGCCTGAAAGACATCGTGCTCGGCGGCAAGTGGACCGTGCGCCCTGGCGGCAGCCTGACCCACATAGAAGGCGTCGCAGAACGCTACATCGCCGACGTGGGTGCAAGGGTTGCGATTAAACGACCGCTGAAGGTCGTCTGCGCCTGCGGTAACGGCACAGCCGGGGCCTTTGCCCCAGACGCCTTGCGTCGGATGGGTGTGGCCGAGGTCATCGAGATGGATTGCAATCTCGACTGGACCTTCCCCCGCTACAATCCCAATCCAGAAGACCACGAAATGCTCCACGAAATGGCCAAGGCCGTGAAGGCGCATGGCGCTGACCTGGCCCTGGGCTTCGACGGCGACGGCGACCGATGCGGCGTGGTGGACAATACGGGCGAGGAGATCTTCGCTGACAAGATCGGCCTAATGTTGGCCCGCGACCTCTCGGCCCTGAACAAGGACGCCACCTTCATTGTCGATGTGAAGTCTACCGGCCTGTTCGCCACCGACCCTGTGCTGAAGGCCAATGGTGCCAAGACGGTCTATTGGAAGACTGGCCATAGCTATATCAAACGCAAGACCGCAGAGATCGGGGCCCTGGCCGGATTTGAAAAGTCGGGCCACTTCTTTTTCAACGCTCCCTTCGGCCGTGGCTATGACTGTGGCTTGACGGCGGCTGCGGCGGTTCTGGCCATGCTGGACCGCAATCCTGGCAAGACACTTTCAGACCTCAAGGCCGCCCTGCCCGTGGCCTACACCTCCTTGACCATGTCTCCCCATTGCGCCGACGATCAGAAGTACGGTGTGGTCCAGGGTGTCGTTGAAGAATATGAGGCTCTGGCTAAGGCTGGCGGGACCATTCTCGGACGTAAAATTTCCGAAGTCATCACGGTCAACGGCGTCCGGGTCGCCCTGGAAGACGGCTCCTGGGTGCTGGTCCGCGCTTCGTCAAATAAGCCGGAGATCGTCGTGGTGGTCGAGAGCACCCGGTCGGAAGACGATATGCGCGACCTCTTCCACAAGGAAGTAAAGCCGCTCCTTGCCAAGCGGCCGCAGGTCGGCGCCTACAACCAAGAAATCTAGCCAAAGCAGCCAACTGAGAGATTGCTATGCAAGTTGCAATGATAGGCACGGGCTATGTGGGCCTCGTGAGCGGAGCCTGCTTTGCAGACTTCGGTCATGCCGTGACCTGCATCGATAAGGACGCCTCGAAAATCGAGCGCCTGCAGTCCGGCGGTATTCCGATTTTTGAGCCCGGGCTGGAAAATCTGGTGGCCCAGAACGTCAAGGCCGGACGGCTACAATTCACCACCGACGGTGCTGAGGCAGTGAAGACTGCCGACGCCGTCTTCATTGCAGTCGGGACTCCCTCCCGCCGCGGCGATGGCCATGCCGACTTGTCCTACGTCTATGCCGTCGCCGAAGAGGTTGCGGCTCTGCTCGAAGGCTTCACGGTGATTGTCACCAAGTCCACCGTTCCTGTTGGCACGGGCGATGAAATCGAGAGGATCATCAGGGCCAAGCGCCCTGACGCTCAGTTTGCCGTGGTCTCAAATCCCGAATTCCTGCGGGAAGGGGCCGCCATTGAGGACTTTAAGCATCCAGACCGCGTGGTGGTTGGCCTCGACGACGATCGCGCCCGCGCCGCGATGATGGAACTCTATCGTCCGCTGTTTTTGAACGAAACGCCGATCCTCTTCACCTCAAGGCGTACCTCGGAACTGATCAAGTATGCGGCAAACGCCTTCCTGGCCCTGAAAATCACCTTCATCAATGAGATGGCAGACCTCTGTGAAGCGGTCGGTGCCGACGTCCAGCAGGTGGCGAGGGGCATTGGTCTCGACAAGCGGATCGGTGGCAAATTCCTAAATGCCGGTCCAGGCTATGGCGGCTCCTGCTTTCCTAAAGACACCCTGGCCCTGGTTCGCACCGCCCGCGATGCAGGAAGCCCAGCGCGGCTGATCGAAACCACGGTGGAGATCAATGACGCCCGCAAGAAGGCCATGGCAGTCAAGGTTTCAGCGGTGGCGAACGGCGATCTGACCGGCAAGGTGGTTGGTGTCCTGGGTCTGACTTTCAAACCCAATACGGACGATATGCGCGATGCCCCAGCCCTGGACATCATCCCAGCCCTGCAAGCGGCCGGCGCGGTCGTTCAGGCCTATGACCCGGAAGGCATGACAGAGGCCAGCCACATGCTCCCTTCCGTTGCCTTCAAGGATGATGCCTACGCCGCCGCCGAGGGCGCCGATGTCCTGGTGATCATTACAGAATGGGACCAGTTCCGCGCTCTGGACCTGGATCGAGTCAAGAGCGTCATGCGCGCGCCGACCTTGGTCGACCTGCGTAACATCTACAACCCGGCCGACGTCCGCGGCCGAGGATTCAAATACGCCTCAATCGGCCGGGCTTAACCGACGGCGAATATGTGAAGAAGAATATTTCCAACCCATAGGGCACCTGCCCAGAACGCTGTCGCCATCAGGGCGACAAAGGCGAGACAGGCGATTGAGCTTGCGCTCTTAGGCTGCTGAGTCCGCAGACCCGCCATCTCATGCGTCATACCAACCTCCCTAAATTCTTTTCATTTCACCCCGGTCGAGCGGGGCGATTTAGAGAAGCTTGCACGAATATTACAGTTTGGAAAGGTATCTCCTGCGGTAAGTATGTCACGAATTTGTGGAGGGTCCCCCGGCAAGCGCCTTCGCCATCAAGATGTCAGGCAGTCCTGGACCATTGGCGTCTGGGATGATCCCGACTGGCTCGAAACCTAGCTTGAGATAGAAGAAATAGGCATGCCCCCTGCCCGTTGGCTTTACCTGCTGAAGCTTTTGCAGAACGCCGGGAAAGAGGGTTATGCCACCCAGGCTAGTTCCTCCAACCCAATCGTCCGTTCCCAGGTAGAGGGTCAGAAACCCTTTTGCGACGGCGTGATTCTCGAGAGCGCTCACCAATGCCTGGCCAATACCCTGTCTCTGATTGACCGGATCCACCACAAGTGGGTGAAGCTCTAAAGCGTGCGAGTAACCGCGAACTGCGCCGACCCACCCTAGTATGCGGTCTTCGGCAAGCGCAGCCAGCGCAAACCGCTCCTTGCGCTGAAGGAAGGTTGCAACCTGTGCCTCCGCTTCACCCTCGCCCTTATATGACGGTCCATCGAGGGCGGAGCGCAAAATATCGGCTGCCCCAGCCAGTTGGCCGCTATCGAGATGATCGAAGGCGACAATCTCCATGGCTGGTTAGGCCGCCGCCTTCTTTACGGCGCTCGAAATCTCTTTGACGACCGAGGCGACAAGCTTTTCGTCATCGGCTTCGACCATGACCCGGATCAAGGGTTCAGTGCCTGAGGCGCGAACCACAAGGCGACCTGCAGAACCAAGCTTTTCCTGGGCCGCAGCAATTGTCGCCTTCACCTTGTCTGCTTCCAGCGGCTTGCCGGACGAGAAGCGAATATTCTCCATCTTCTGAGGCACCGGCTCAAACTGACGGGCCAGGGCACTCATGGGCTTGTCGCCTTCCTTGAGCACCGTCAGCACCTGCAGGGCGGCCAGCAAGCCGTCACCTGTGGTGGAGAAGTCCGAAAGAATGATGTGGCCCGACTGTTCGCCGCCCACATTAAAGCCGCCTTCGCGCATGCGCTTCATGACCGAGCGGTCACCAACGGCCGTGCGCTCCAGGGTGAGGCCCCGCGCGGTCATGAACCGCTCAAGGCCAAGATTTGAGTAGACCGTGGCGACAATCCCGCCGCCATTCAGCCGGTCCCGCGCAGCCCAGTTTCCAGCGATCAGGGCCATGATCTGATCCCCGTCGACCACCTGGCCGCGCTCATCACAAATCACCAGCCGGTCGGCGTCGCCGTCCAGGGCGATACCGATGTCGGCGCGATACTCCTTCACCGCCCGGATCATGGCTTCTGGATGGGTGGAGCCGCACTCCTCATTGATATTCATGCCATTGGGCGAAATGCCGACCGGGATGATCTCGGCCCCCAGTTCGTAAAGAACGGTCGGGGCGACCTTGTAAGCGGCTCCATTGGCACAATCGATCACCACACGCAGCCCAGACAGGTTCAGACGTCGTGGGAAGGTCGCCTTGGCGATTTCCACATAACGCGCCTGACTGTCATCCACCCGCGACACACGGCCTAGATCCGTTGGCTTGGCGAGGCCCTCATGAAGGCTTTGGTCCATCAAGGCCTCGATTTCCAGCTCGCGCTCATCGGACAGCTTATAGCCGCTAGGTCCAAACAGCTTGATACCGTTGTCGGTAAAGGCGTTGTGAGAGGCAGAGATCATCACGCCCAAGTCAGCACGCAATGATCGAGTCATCATGGCCACCCCTGGGGTCGGCATGGGCCCAAGCAGGCGGACATCCATGCCGACACTGGCAAAGCCAGCCACCAGGGCGGGCTCGACCATATAGCCTGACAGCCGCGTATCCTTGCCGATCACCACCATGTGTCGGCGATCGTCTTGGGACATGAACAGTTTTCCCGCAGCGAGGCCGACCCGAAGCGCGACTTCGGCCGTCATGGGATGGGTGTTGGCCTGGCCGCGAATGCCGTCAGTACCGAAATAAGCGCGATTGCTCATGAGACTTTTAGATCACTCCGCCTTATTGCCGCCACGGGTCGAAACGATCCGAAACGCAGATTTAGTCGACGCAGCGTTTGCCAATGTTAAACGCCGCGCAGGGTCTAACCATAGACTGCCTTAGAGATTGCGCAAAAGGACTGCGAAATATGTGCGGCATTATCGGCATTGTCGGAACGTCCCCGGTCCAAGATCGCCTGATTGAGAGCCTCAAGCGGCTGGAATATCGTGGCTATGACTCCGCAGGTATTGCTGGGGTCGTGGACGGCAAGGTCCAACGTCGCCGCGCCAAGGGTAAGATCGCCGCCTTACAGGCCGTCCTTGCCGACCATCCCTTGAAAGCAACCGTTGGCATAGGCCACACCCGCTGGGCCACCCATGGTGCCCCGAACGAGGCCAATGCCCACCCGCAGTCCGCCGGTCAGGTCACCCTGGTTCACAATGGCATCATCGAAAACTTCGCAGAGCTGAAGCGCCACCTGCAGTCCGAGGGGCGCGTCTTCGAAAGCGACACGGACACTGAGGTCATTGCTCAGCTGCTGGACGCAGAACTTAAAGCGGGTCTGGAGCCACTTGCCGCCCTCAAGGCCACATTGGATCGTCTGACCGGTGCCTTTGCCATTGCCGTACTGATCGAGGGACAGACCAACATGATACTGGGTGCCCGTCGGGGCAGCCCTCTGGTCGTTGGCTATGGTCAGGGCGAGATGTTCCTGGGCTCAGACGCCCTGGCGGTCGGCCCCTTCACCAACAAAATCGCCTATCTGGACGAAGGCGACTTTGTTGCCATCGATCACACCTCAGCGAGAATTTTCGACAAGGACGGCAAGGCCGTCGAGCGGCCGCTGAAAATCGTCTCTGCCTCTGCGGCCTTGGTGGAAAAGGGCAATTATCGCCACTTCATGGAGAAAGAGATCCATGACCAGCCAGACGCCTGCCAGCACACCCTCTCGGCCTATCTCAACCCGGTCAGTGGCAAGGCAACAGCCCCCGCTGGCATTGACTTCAGCAAGGTCACGCGGATCCAGATCATCGCCTGTGGTACGGCCTATTATGCTGGCCTGATCAGCCGCTACCTGTTTGAGTCCCTGGCGCGCCTGCCGGTGGACATCGATGTGGCCTCAGAGTTTCGCTATCGGGAACCACCGGTCAGTCCTGGGACCCTAGCAATCGTCATTTCGCAGTCGGGGGAAACCGCCGATACCCTGGCTGGCCTTCGCTGGTGCAGGGCCCAGGGTCTAACCACCGCTGCCGTTGTCAATGTCCATGAAAGCACCATGGCGCGGGAGGCCGACGTCCTCTTCCCCACCCATGCTGGCCCCGAAATCGGCGTTGCCTCCACCAAGGCCTTCACCAGCCAGGTTGCAGCCCTTTCCGCCCTCGCGGTCGCCGCAGCCTCTGCACGGGGGCATATCGACGCCACCGAGGAGGCCCGTCTGGTCGCGGTTCTCCTGGAATCTCCGCGGCTCATCGCTCAGTCGATTCAGGTGGAGGACGCGATCAAGGCCCTGGCACCTGATCTCGCAAAGGCCAGGGATGTGCTCTATTTCGGTCGCGGGGCCATGTCGGCCCTGGCCCTGGAAGGAGCCCTGAAGCTCAAGGAAATCAGCTATATTCATGCCGAAGGATATGCGGCTGGCGAACTAAAACACGGGCCGATCGCCCTGATCGACGAGGCGACCCCAGTGATTGTCATCGCGCCCTCGGATCACTTGTTCGAAAAGACCATGTCGAACATGAGCGAGGTCATGGCCCGGGGCGGTCCGATCATCCTGTTCACGGACGAAAAAGGGGCTCGCCATGCGCCATCTGGCATCAAGCTGATCGTTGTCCCGACCAGCGAGGATCTGGTCGCCCCCTTGGTCTTCTCTGCCCCTATCCAACTGCTGGCCTATTACGTCGCCGTCCAAAAAGGGGCCGATGTGGATCAGCCCCGGAACCTCGCCAAGTCCGTGACGGTTGAGTAAAAGTCTCTTAAAACCAGTTTCCACGCCTCTGAACCTGCTTTAGTGGAGGCGCGCATCTGGAGTGCTGGAAATGACCAAACGCGTCCGTAAAGCTGTTGTGCCCGTGGCTGGCCTCGGCACCCGGGTCCTGCCCGGTAGCAAGACAACGCCCAAGGAACTGCTCAACGTCGTAGACCGGCCCATACTGTCTTATGTGGTGGAAGAAGCCCGGGCTGCCGGGATCGAGCACTTCGTTTTCGTCACTGGCCGCGGCAAGGGTGCCATCGAGGACTATTTCGATCACCATATCGAGCTTGAGGCTCAGCTGGCGGCCAAGGGCAAGGCCGACATATTGGCCGATGTCACCCGCGACCTGCCCAAACCCGGCGAGATGAGCTTTGTGCGTCAGATGGCCCCCCTGGGCTTGGGCCATGCGGTCTGGTGTGCCCGAGACATTATTGGCGACGAGCCCTTTGCCGTCATCCTGCCGGACATGCTGATGATGGCCAAAACGTCCGCCATGGCCCAGGTCGTGGCGGCCTATGATCAGGTTGGCGGAAACATCATCGCCGTAGAGCCAGCGCCAGAAGGCGAGACCCATAAATACGGCATTGTGGCCTTGGATGGTCGCGAGGGGCGCCTGAACCGTATGACCGGCATGGTCGAAAAGCCGCCCTTGGGGACTGAGCCCTCAAACCTGCTGATTTCAGGTCGGTATGTCCTGCAGCCAGAAATCTTCGCCCTGCTGGCCCAGCAAGGTAAGGGTGCTGGCGGCGAAATCCAATTGACCGACTCCATGGTCGAACTGATGAAGGCCCAGACCTTCCACGCCCTGGAATATGACGGCGTCACCTATGATTGCGGCGACAAGATCGGCCTGCTGCGCGCCAATGTCGCCTTTGCCCTGGCCCGCCCCGACCTCGCTGAGGCCGCGCGGGCAGCCATCACGCAACTGCTCTAGAGATTTCAGGCGTGGCCGGGCGCCTGTTCATCTTCGGCTACGGATTCTCAGCCCAGGCCCTGACCCGACTCTTGCAGCCGCAGGGTTGGACGGTTGCCGGGTCCTATCGGCGCAGCCCGCAACCGCTCTTGGACGACGGTGTCACCCCAGTGGCGGTCGAGGACGCTGCGGCCTTAGATACCGCACTATCCAGGGCGACAGCGATTTTAGTCACAGCCCCACCCACTCCGGAAGGCTGCCCGGCCCTGCTCCAGATTGCGCCGAGCCTGGCGCGAACCGGTGCGACGCCCGACTGGCTGGGCTATCTGTCAACCACCGGGGTTTATGGAGATCGCGGTGGCGGTTGGGTATTTGAGGACAGCTATCTGGCTGGCCAATCCTTAGAAGGCACCCGCCGTGTGGTCGCCGAGCGGGGATGGCTAGAGGTGGGCCGAGACTTGGGTTTGACGGTTACGGTGCATCGCCTGCCTGGGATTTATGGCAAGGGGCGCTCGACCCTGGATCGGCTGCGGGACGGCCGTGCCCGGCGCCTGATCGCGCCAGGTCAGGTTTTCAGCCGTATCCATGTGGATGATCTGGCCTCGGGACTGTCAGCCTCCCTGGGACGACCTCGGGCCGGCGGGATTTATAATTTCTGCGACGATCAGCCAGCGCCCAACAGCGACGTTGTCACCTTTGCCGCAGGCCTGCTCGGGATCGCGCCGCCCCCAGCGGAAATACTCGATCTCAAAACCCTTACCCCGCAGGCCAGACGCTTCTATGGCGAGTCAAAGCGTGTCTCCAACGCCCGCGCAAAGGGCGAATTGGGCTGGCGCCCTGCCTATCCGACCTATCGGGAGGGTCTGACCGCTATTCTGAAGGCGGGGGGCTAGGAAAGCTCTTCGATGGCCGCGATCATGCGGACAATGTCCTGCGGCCGCGAGAGCCGATGATCACCATCACGAATGAGAGTTAAGACAGCATCTTCACTCGTCACCGCTTCGGATAGGGCCAAGGCGTGACGCCAAGGGACGTCCGGGTCCCTGCCGCCTTGCAAGATCCAAAGGGGTTTGTTCAGGGGAATGGGTCCTGGAAGTATGGACCATTTCGCCCCGTCATCCAGCAGGGCCCTGGTGATAGGATAGGGCTCGCCATAGGCTGAAGGCCGCATCCAGACACCTGTGCTTTCAAGCTCGGCCTTATCGGCTTGGGTCATTTCCGGCACCATGAGCTTGCTCGTGAAGTCTGCCGCCGGGGCAATCAGCAAAAGGGCCTTAACGCGGTCAGGTCGAACCAGGGTCGCCAGACAGGACAGCCACCCGCCCATAGATGAGCCCACCAGGATCAGATCACCAGACGTCAGCTCGTCAATGACGGCCAGGGCATCCTCGCGCCACCGGGAGATCGTTCCGTCCACGAAGTCTCCACTGGACTCACCATGACCGAAATAGTCAAATCGAACAAAGGCGCGGTCGGTTTGTTGGGCCCAGTCCGCCAGGGCTTGGGCCTTGGTCCCGGTCATGTCGGATCGAAACCCGCCCAACCAGACGACGGCTGGTCCGGCCCCGTCGACCCTGCGCCAGGCGAGGCGGGAACCATCCGGGCAATGAAGGTATCCAGCGCGCTCTCTCATTGAGCGAAAATAATACTTTTACGGCCCAAAGTCGAGATGGGCTTTACCCCAATTCCCGGTGCTCTATTCAGTCCCCGTGGCCAATCTTAAAAACCTCACCGTTCTGCAAGTTGTCCCGGAGCTCGACACCGGTGGCGCCGAGCAGACGACCATCGATGTCGCACGCGCCCTTGTGGAAGCTGGTGGCAAGGCCCTAGTCGCCAGTCGTGGCGGACGGATGACCGGACGACTAATGGTAGACGGCGCGCAGTTTTGCGCAATGCCGGTGCAGAGTAAAAACCCTTTCACAATTTTTCAGAACAGCAGGCGGTTGGCGGCGCTGATCCGGGAGCATGAGGTTGATCTGATTCATGCACGGTCTCGTGCGCCGGCATTCTCGGCCCTGTGGGCCGCGCGGCAGACGGGTATTCCCTTCGTGGCAACCTATCACGGGGTCTACAAAGCCCAGAACCCGCTCAAGCGCTGGTACAATGCTGTCATGACCCGCGGGGATCTGGTCATCGCCAATTCCGACTATACCCGGGACCACCTGTTCGCCGAGCATCAGATTTCACCCGACAAGGTGGTCACCATTCCGCGGGGCGTGGACCTTGATCGCTTTCACCCTGACGCCGTTACCCCGGATCGGATTCGGAAACTGCAGGATGACTGGGGAATTTCTCCAGAAGACACCCGAACCAAGATCCTACTCGGCGGTCGCTTGACGAGGATCAAGGGGCACCTGACCATCATCGAAGCCGCAGCGCGTATGATGACCGCAGGGCGCACTGATTTCCTCATCCTGTTTGCGGGCGACGATCAGGGTCGATCTGGCTATCGCCAGGAATTGGAAGATGCGATCGCCAAGGCCAACCTGACAGACCAAGTCCGTCTGGTGGGGCATTGTACCGACATGCCAGCTGCCTTCCTGGTGGCGGATCTAGCCATATTGCCAACATCGGTTCCGGAGTCCTTTGGGCGGGCGGCGGTGGAGCCCCAAGCTATGGGCCGACCCGTCATCGCCTCTGCCCATGGCGGCGTCACTGAGACCGTACTCGAAGGCAAGACCGGCTGGTTGGTTCCCCCAGAGGATGCCGCTGCCTGGACTAAAGCCTTGTCCTCGGCCCTCGATATGGGGCCAAAGGCGCTCCATGAGATGGGCGCTGCGAGTGCGGCCCGGGTTCGACAACTTTATTCTAACGACGCCATGTGCGCCGCAACACTCGCAGCCTATGATCGTGTTCTCGTCGCTCGAAAGTCAGGATGATGTCGCCTAGACCACCTAAGGAAGTCCGGCGCGTGCTGGTCATAAAGCTTTCGGCCTTGGGTGACTTTGTTCTGGCCCTCGCCGCAATGAAGCGCATTCGGGAGGTCCATCGTAGGGCCCACATTACCCTATTAACGACACCGCCCTTCGAAGCCTTGGCCAAGCTAAGCCCCTATTTCAATGCGGTCGAAACCGATGGAAAACCCGAGACCTTTAGCGGTTGGGTCGATCTGAGGTCCCGCCTGAAGCGGGCGCGGTATGACCGGGTCTACGACCTGCAAACCTCGTCGGCCTCGGCGCGGATTTTCCACCTCCTTGCGCCCTTTCCGCCCCCATGGTCCGGAGTTGCCCTTGGGTGCAGCCTGCCCCACCGCAATAAGAGCCGCAATTTCATGCACACCCTCGAGCGTCAGGCCGACCAGCTGAAGGAAGCTGGCATCTGGCCCGACGCGCCCACAGAGCCAGGGGCAGCACCAAGCCCAGATCTCAGTTGGGTTGCTGAACGGACCGCACGACCGCGTGGCCCGGACGGCACCGGAGCACCTCGTCCCTATGTCATGCTGATTCCCGGCGGATCGGCACACCGGCTGGACAAGCGCTGGCCTGTGACAAAGTTTGGTGAGCTGGCGCGTGCCTTTTACGCGGGCGGCTATGATGTGATCATTATTGGAGGCCCGCAGGAAAGTACCATCGGTCGGGAAATCCAGCGCATGGAGATCAAGGCGCGGGACCTGACGGGGCGAACAGACTTTGCCGGCATAGCCGCGATGGGCGCAAAGGCTGCCCTGATCGTTGGAAATGACACAGGCCCCCTGCACTTGGCCGCTGCCGCTGGTGCTCCCACCATTGTGTTATTCTCAAAAGCTTCGGACCCCATGTTATCTGCGCCGAGAGGCCATGTGGTCGCCCTCCAATCATCATCCTTGGAGGATTTATCTGTGGCCGCAGTCGCACAGGCTGCGAATGCATTGATCGCAGGCGCAGCAGCGACTTGATCCCATGGCGAGGTAGGATCATATACGCCATGCAATGGCGTGCGTTACGCGCTCGCCAACCCATGCCTGTTTCAATAGCTCACGGAGCAAAAGCCTATTCGCCGCCCCATGCAGGCGCCGCCCGTTAAAGACGGTCCGCGCATCAATGAAGACATTCGCGTTCCCCGAGTCCTGCTGATCGATCAGCACGGTGAAAAGCAAGGCGTCATGCCGACATCATCAGCCCTCGAGGCCGCCGCTGAGGCTGGCCTGGATCTGGTGGAGATCGTGCCAAATGCTGATCCGCCGGTCTGCAAGATCCTGGACTATGGAAAGTTCAAGTTCCAGGAACAGAAAAAGAAGAACGAGGCGCGCAAGCGGCAGAAGGTCGTAGAGATCAAAGAGATCAAGCTGCGCCCC
>CALETE010000082.1 GCA_937920085.1 uncultured Alphaproteobacteria bacterium
TGGCCAATCCGGGGGTCAAGCTTGAGGACATTACCACCGTCGCCTCCATGCCCATCGCCCTCGCCCAATGCCGCAAGGTGGTGCGTGAACTGAAGCTGCGCACCGAGCCGGTGGGCGATACGGCCCTGGCGGCCAAGCTGTTGTCCCTTAATCCCGACCCGACCCGGGCGGCCATTTCACCGGCCCTGGCGGCGGACCTCTATGGCCTGAACATTCTGGTCCGGGACATTGAGGACACCCACAACAACACCACCCGCTTCCTGATCATGACGGCCGAGGCCCAGCCCCCTGCGCCTGACCATTCCCGCCCCTGCATGACCAGCTTCGTTTTCCGGGTGCGGAACATGCCGGCGGCCCTCTACAAGGCCATGGGCGGCTTTGCGACCAATGGGGTCAATTTGACCAAGCTGGAGAGCTATATGGAGAACGGCGCCTTCACGGCGACCTTCTTCTACGCCGAGATCGACGGTCGCCCCGAAGACCGGGGCGTGGCCCTGGCCTTCGAGGAACTGCAGTTCTTCTCCGAGCGGTTCGAGATCCTGGGAGTCTATCCGGCCGATCCGTTCCGGGATCGGGCGTAGGGGCTACAACAGAAGGTCTCCTGCCGCGCGACGACCGAAGTTGAAAGTTTGGACATGACCAACGACGAGCTCATTGAGATTGCAGCAGGCGTCCTGAACCCATACCGCGGGCCTGGAGAACGCCTTTTCGGGGATGTCGGGGCCGCCCTTGTCAGCGGTAAGGGACAAGTCTTCAAGGGAGTCTGTGTCGACACGGCCAGCTGGGGGCTATGCGCGGAACGGAGCGCCATAGCGGCAATGGCGACAGCGGGCGAATACCGAATTCAAAAGATTGTTGCTGTCTGGCGCGACGAGCGGGATGGCAGGCTTACCGTCCTGCCGCCCTGCGGCGTCTGCCGGGAGTTCATGTTCCGCATCGACAGTAGTAATTTGGACATCGAGGTGGTCCTGGGAAGGGACAGCTCAATGACTCTGGGCGACCTGTTGCCAAGGCACGAGTGGCCGAAGCCCATATCGTGAAGCCGGACGAGCTCCGGCTCCAACGACCTCCCGACTTTCCTGACCCTCACCCCGCCAGCAGGGCGTCGTCGATCTCCCGGGCGCGGAGGGCGGCGGGTCTTGAGGCGTGGATCGCCACATAGTCGGTAAAGGCTGCGCGTGGGGGGATGCCGCCTGTCTGCAGGCCCCAGCCGAGGGTGGCGGAGAGGTAGATGTCGGCGGCGCTGAACCGGTCGCCAGCAATGAACTGGCGTCCTGCGACGGCGGCCTCCACCGTGTTGAGGGCCAGGTCATAACTGCCCCAACCTGCCGTACGCTGTTGTTCCCCCTGGGGTTCGAAGCCAAAGGACCTGGCGATCAGGGCCGATTCCAGGGGGCCGGCGGCGAAGAATATCCAGCGAT
This sequence comes from uncultured Alphaproteobacteria bacterium, assembly GCA_937920085.1. Classification (GTDB taxonomy): domain Bacteria; phylum Pseudomonadota; class Alphaproteobacteria; order Caulobacterales; family Caulobacteraceae; genus Phenylobacterium. The sequence continues at coordinate 1,422 of CALETE010000082.1, forward strand.
AATAGGCGCCGCGTTCAGCGCTGCCGTGGGCCGGGGCCAGTCCGGCCTGGGGGAAGGCGTCGGCCAGATAGGTCAGGATGGCGGCGGCCTCGGTGACCACCGTGTCGCCATGCTTCAGGGCGGGAACCTTGCCCATGGGGTTGATGGCCAGATAGTCGGCGCCCTTGATGGTCGAGCCATAGTCCAGCAGCTCGGTGCGATAGGGCTGGCCGATTTCTTCCAGCACCCAGCGGATGGTGCGGCCCCGGGACATGGGGTTGGTGTAGAGGACGAGGTCGTTCGACATGGCTTGGGTCTCCTGTGTGGAGGCCAACCTAGCCGGGCCTGGTGACAGCAGTCTGTCAGCAGGGCGCCTCGTCTCTTCAACCTTGTCGCGGATCGTCTATCTTCATGCCGATCGGCCAATTAACTCTACAAGCTCACTCAGTTTCTCGATGCGATAACTTGCGTGCGAGAAGTCTTGAGACGCGGTGAATTCATTGTGGACGATGGCGCAGTCAATACCGGCCGCGACTGCGGAACTGAGCCCTCTGTGGGAATCCTCAACAACCAGAGTTTCTTCCTTGGCGGCCCCAAAGCGCCTCAGCCCGGTTAGGTACGGTTCAGGGTGTGGCTTTGCGAGGTTATAGTCTTCGCGAACCAATACGAAGTCCATGAATTGTCGGATGTGACGACCTTCATGGATTAGATCGAAGTCAGCCCGCTTTGATGTCGTCACGATGGCCATGCGGACGGTCTTCGCCAGAGCGGCGAGCGTATCGACAACGCCTTCAATCTCGATGGGCTGGGTCCTCAGAAATTCCTGATAATGCGCATCTCTGGCCTCACGAGCCCTGCCGATCCTCGCCTCGTCGACATTTGCGGCTCGAGCTTGAGCCCATGAGCCGGCGCCTTGACTCATGTCCCTGAGGTATTGGCTCTTGTCCAGTGTGAAGCCGATATCCCCCAGGGCCCGCTCCGCAGCCTTGAAATACCAGAACTCGGTATCTACGAGCACGCCATCGTTGTCAAAAAGTATGTACTTTTCAATGTCTTGCTTCGGTCGAAGTTCCGGACATTCCACCTGAAGCCACCTTGCCCTTCTAGTCCGCGCTCTCTGCCCAGGCCTTGATCAGCTGGTGGGCGATGGCCATGCCGCCGGGGGCAAAGGTGT
>CALETE010000083.1 GCA_937920085.1 uncultured Alphaproteobacteria bacterium
TATCTTGGATGGTCGCAGCTTCACCGGTCTCCAGCTTTCGCCGCCACGACCAGGCCCGCCCGAGCGCGCGCAGGATGTGGGGGGACTGAACACGAGCCTGAAAATGAGGATCTACGTCCGGCGCCAGAATTTTCGGCCGACCGTTCTTCCGCTTGAAGGCAATCGGGATGAAGACTTGGATGGTATCGCTTTCCTTGCTCAAGCGGCGGCCTCCTGAGACTTGGTGGCGGTCAGGTCGCGCACGAGACTTCCAACGCCATGATGACGCAGATCGACGGCGATCCCGGCGGAGCCAACCGTCACCCTGCTGACAAGCAGGCGGGTGATCCGGGCCTGCTCCGCCGGGAAGAGAGACGCCCAGAGGTCATCAAAGCGCGTGAGGGCCCCAACAATGGCCCTCTCGTCAATGCAGGTCCCCTCCCCTTTGAATGTCTGGACAACGCGCGCCGCAACTTCCGGCGTGGCGATCATCCGGCGCATTTCGGCAATGACGACGCCGTCCACCATTGCAGCGGACAAGCGGGTTGGACCGGAGCACGGCGCTGTTATCCGGTTCTGGATGGCGTCCATCGAGACATAATAATGGTAGAGGCGGTCACCCTTCCGGGTGTAGGTCGGTGTCATCGCTGAGCCCGAGTTCGAAAAAATCAGGCCCTTCAGCAACGCCTCCGAAGTGCTGCGATTTTCCGCCCGCCGCTCGCGGGGGCTTCTCTGCAGCATCGTATGGAGACCGTCCCAGAGCTCCTTGCTGATGATAGCGGTGTGTTCGCCGGGATAGGCCGTGCCTTTATGGACGGCTTCCCCGATGTAGACACGGTTGTTGATGACTTTGTAGATGAAGCCCTTGTCGATCCGGCGGCCGCGCTTGTTGGTGACGCCTTCGGCCTGTAACGCCCGGGCCAACTTTGACGCTGATCCTAGCGAGAGGAAACGCTCGAAGATCATCCGGACCTTGTCGGCTTCCGGCTCATTGATGACGAGCTTACGGTCCTTGACGTCGTAGCCCATGGGGACAAAGCCGCCCATCCACATGCCGCGCTTGCGGGAGGCCGCGAACTTGTCACGGATGCGCTCGCCGATGACCTCGCGCTCGAACTGAGCAAAGCTCAGCAGGATGTTCAGCGTGAGGCGGCCCATGCTGGTCGTCGTATTGAACGACTGGGTCACCGATACGAACGTCACGTTGTTGCGCTCGAACACCTCGACCAGCTTGGCGAAGTCCATCAGTGATCGAGACAGGCGGTCGATCTTGTAGACCACGACCACGTCGACCAGCCCGTCCTCAATGTCGGATAGAAGGCGCTGGATCGCTGGGCGGTCGAGAGTGCCGCCAGAGATGCCGCCATCATCATACTGATCGCGTACCTGGACCCAGCCTTCGGATCGCTGGCTGGCAATATAAGCCTCGCAGGCCTCACGCTGGGCGTCGAGCGAGTTGAACTCTTGTTCGAGACCCTCTTCGGACGATTTGCGCGTATAGATCGCGCAGCGAAGCTTGCGGGTGATCTCGTTGCTCATGCCGCCCTCCGCTTGTTCTTGAGACCGAAGAAAACCCAGCCGTTCCAGCGTGAGCCGGTTATGGCGCGGGCAATGGCCGAAAGTGACTGGTAAGGACGACCTTGCCACTCAAAGCCATTGAGCGTGACCGTCACAGTGTGCTCGACGCCCTGCCATTCACGGACCAGGCGTGTGCCTGCGATTGGTTTCAGGTCAGCTCGAATACTACGGACGGCGACGTTGCCGCCATCCAGTTGCTCGCCAAGGTCTTGAAGCCGTTTCACCGTCTCAGGTTTCAGGCCGCCATAAGCGAGCTCTTGGACGCGATAGGTCAGTCGGCTTTCCAGATAGCGCCTGTTAAATGGCGGCGGTTCGCTAGCGTAGAGATCTCGCCATTGCTTCTTGAGCTCGCCGATTGTGGCCACCTTGATAGCGGCCAATCGAGCCAGCACTGGGTCGTGTTTCATTGTGCGTTTCTCCAGTGAGTTGGAGCCGCACTACCGCTCTGTTCCGAGGCGAAGTGTAGCGGAAAACCTTCTTTTTCGTCATATAGTTCGGGGAAATTACGCCTGTGGAGGCGTGCCAGCCCTGCAGCCAGAATGGCGCACAATTCGTTACGCCGCTGTGCCGGCGTCATACTGTCGGGCGGGATCGGATTTGGGCGCCATTGGGCTCCCCGGCCGAGAGGCCGAGCATCTGTGGACGTGGAGTCTGAATTACAATTAAAGGGGGCTTTGGCCATTTGAGTTCAGTCCGTGATGGGGTCTGAACTCTTCTACTAACGATGAGCCGGAACCATCCCACAAGGCCCACATGGCCATTCAATTAGACATCAAGGCCAAATACTAGCTTATTGGTCCCCATTGCAGGGTGCCAAAATTCATGTTTGCGGACGAAAGCATTGTTATTTGGTACGTATGCTACCAGGATGACCAATCGATCCACCTGGTAGAACCAGGTTGCGAGATCGCACTTCCCGGTTTCTGTATTGGTGTGGATGTTGAGATCTGACGCCCCAACCATGATTTGGTCATTTGGCAGATGGCTGCCAAATTTGAGATAGAGATGGGGATGGCACCGCTCGTGCTGAAGGGCTTGGGCGAATTCCGATAGTTCTAAGTTTGTGCGATCGTTGTCCGGGGCTGCACGAATTACGCAACCGAAAGCCTTAACGAAGTACATATGTACGTTCCGCATCATTGAGCGGGTATCATAGGGGAAAGCCCAGCGCCCCCGAATTGTGTCGCCAGGCTTGAGCGCTGACCTAGAACGAAGGGTCCGAGATAGCATCTCCCACGAT
>CALETE010000084.1 GCA_937920085.1 uncultured Alphaproteobacteria bacterium
GCTGGACCCGTACATCACCGCGCGCACGAAATCCTGCCTTTCAGCGGCGTTAGACTGGGGCATCTTCTTCCAAGCTTCACAATTTTCTTTCGTGCACCCGGGCATCTTAAAGGTCATATTGAGTGTATATCGATCTATTGTGTAAATTGCAGGGCCACCGCCGAGCAACACAACACTCGTCACTGCTTCATTTGTAATCAACGCGGCATTTGAAAACACACCATCTTGATAAGATAGTGTCGACGCTGTGGTGTCAATGACGTAAGTTTTTGCCTCGCCTGATGACGGACGACGCGTCCCCTGATACATAAATTCGGTGGCGCTACAGCTAAGCGCAATGCTCTCTGCGACTGCGACACTTGGAGCGACGCACAATGCCGTGCTCAAGACTGTTGATAAGAAGAGGTATTTCAGGCTCGGCGCACCCAGCGCCAGAGGATTGCATAGTCCATTCGACATCTACATTTTCTCCGTCACTATCTACTTTGTGTTTGGTTTCTCCCGGATCTGAGTCAGCCGAAATGGTTGCCGGGCACAGATCGGTTACTTCGTACTTAAAACTGTGCCTTTGGGGGGAGAGGCGGTGACAACACATTCACCAATGAATGCCATTTCCAAGCGTTAACATCCCACCACTGCCACTCTGAAGGTCCTATACGGTAGGTTGATCCCGATGCAGGCGTCGGGCCGGTCTGCCATTTGCACTCAACTATAGAGGACTGGGGCACATTTGCAGTCTCGGCGCGCAACATCGTCGGGGTTGCAATCAGGGCCACGACTAAAGCCACGAATGAATTTTGGGACTTCATGACTGTACTATTCCTTTCGACGAAAATTTTCGCAGGCTTGGTGTGGCCTGACCGCATCTCTAAAGGCGTGGGGCCGGCCTTGGGAGGCTAGCAGGATCGGTCTTTGCGCGGGCACAGGTCGCCGTCGACTCTCGCTCCTCTAGCCTCGGAGCGGCACCAATGAACTCTACGCTCAGCCGCGACTTTTCCCTGTAAGTGCCCGTGCTGCGATCGATCCTAACCGTCCAGTTCTGACTGATGACCGCGAACTCTGACCTGTTGGAGCCTTTGTTCTCCCAGCCGTACTCGCTGTCCGAAACCGTGACAGTGCATCGCGGGAGGACATCATGTAGCGCCCCACAGGGATAGGGCTTCCAGGCCCACTCCTTACGGCTGAAATATTCCCGGGTGGAGCTTGCCGCGTCATACCTTTCAAAAAAGGGTTCCGACGTCCCAGCACTCCTGCACTCCAGGATCGCCTGAGCTTGCGCGACGCCAGGGCCGCCACAGACGAGCATCCCGGCCACAATCAGATATTTCATCAAATCACCTACCTACAACTATGCTGGCGTGCGATTTGGTGGAGGACAGCTAAGATGGCTCAGATCAGAGCTTAAGCCATTTAGCCTAGACAAAGAGCGCCAGTCCCCTTTTGGTGCCAGCTCAACACTTCCTCTAACCGAGACCGCTACCAAGACCACACTTCCACCGACTTGCCGTAGTTGCGCTCTCTCTGGATGAAGTCGAGCCGGTCGCCTTCGACGGCGCTGCTGTTAGAGTTCTCCCAGGCAGGGCGGCAGCCGCTCGCCGACAGCTGCGAGGGCTGAACACGATCCCGCAGGGATTGCACGAAACCCTGAAGCGCGGGCGCGTAGTCGTCTTGAGTGCCGGACCTGATGCTGTTTGATACCCACAGCTGGTTCGAGGGGCCGTAGGCGTAACAATAGTAGTAGGTCTGGACCTGGGCCTGGGCGGCCAAAGGCGCTAGCCCGGCCACCAGAAGTGCGGTCGCTCCTGCTACCTTCGCAAACATTCTCATTACTTCTCCTTGCTTTTGAAGCGCCAGTCGCGGCCATCGCCTATATCCGGGGCTGGGGCTTTGGTTTCGTAGCGGGATCGGAGGTGGGCGCGCACTGTCCCTGACCGGATTCGTCCCGCTTCAGGTTGAGATCCGGATTCAGTGGATAGGTGATGGTTCCCTCCCTCGTCCAGGAAGCAGCGCCTGACATTCGGTCGATTGAAATCTCAAGATCTATCCTTGCGGATTCATCTTCGTCCCGCTGATTGACACTCGCCAGGTGCTTATAGAGTTTCGGCGACGTTTGGGCGCTACAGGTGACTTGCATGCCCGCCCCCATGTACGCAGTGCAAGGCAACTTCTGCCAGGCCCACACGTCCTTGTTGAATAACTCCCAGACGTTTCCGGTGATACGGTAGGTCGGCTCAACGTCGAACCAGAACTTGTCCCACCTGCAGCCGATTATCGATTGGGCCGCGGAGGGGGTTGAGTGGAGCGCGGCCAGGAGCGAAATGATTGTCAGTAACCGCATCAACCACAACTTCCCTCGTGGTTGGCGATGTAAGCAACGCAGACCCAGCCGCCACTATCCTGTTTGCAATCCTGCGGACGAACGGGGGTGATGCAGTTCGAGCGGCCCGGGAACCGCTTGTAGGCAAGCTCGGTGGCGTTCTGATTGGCGCTGGATGCGGCCTGGGCGCGGGTGTCGCCGTAACCGTAGACGGCCTCTCCCGCGACTGCAGCCGTCGCAGCTGCAACTGCGAGCACACCAAGGATTATGGCAGTTCTATTACTCATGTGTTGCCCCAGAAAAACAATGAACCAAAGATCTAGCGTGGCCAAAGCTAATTAAGGTCCGAGCCACGTCTCAAGCTAGGAGCGAAACTTGAAATGGGTCAATCGATCTTTGGCACTCTAGCCGACCCTTTATCTCTATAACGGGGATATTGGGCGGCGCGTTAAGGGGGTGATGATGCCGGGATAGCACTGTAGGAAGGCTGCATTTTGTCGGCTCCGAAAGTTGCTGAGGCGGGATCCTCTTGCACAGAGCACAGCCCGTCTTAACCTCCACAGGCATGGATGAGTCACATAGAGCACGGCTCTTAGAGCGGCGGCGATTAGCCCAGAAGCGAAACGAGCGGCAGCAATACTCCGCGACGTTCCGCGCGGTCTCGCCCGGCCTTCGGGCCGAGGATCTTCGCTTCGCGAGGCTTCCGCCTGTTGCCAATCAACGACTACTTGAACCGTTCGCGTCCACTCCGGGCAAGGATGAGGAGTTCGTTTTCGACGGGATCCCAGCTGCGACTACACATGCATGGCTCTCATTCGATCAGCGGGACATTCTGTGTCGAACAGCCTTGATAGGCCTGGCACCAGCCGATCGCGCGGTCGCCGTCATCTGGCATCCCTACACCTCAGGCCTCAGGATACGGGTTACCGATCTGACCTCGCAGATTACCCCCGTGCTCGACGCCGGGAACGGCGGGGCAATCTGGATTGTGCCGGTTGCCGGTGAGGGCTGGTTGATCCAGATCGGGTTCTGGAGCCGGACCGTATCGTGGGTTCCTGGCGTGCCGATTTAGGCGACGAGGAGACCGCCTGGCTGAGGTGGCATAGGGCCCAAGCCTCATCGTCCGCCGTCGAAAGGCGCGCTATTGCAAATCGCAGGTCCGCGACGTCGTTGAGCACCATGGCCGATCTCGCACTGAATCGACGCGAGACAGCTGACCTAGGGCCGCGCTGATTTCAGGTCCATCGCCGTTGAAGAATCCCTCGATGACCCGAGCTCCACTGAGGTCGACGGCGTCAAATGAGGGCTCGGCCCCAGGCGACACCCGCAACCCGGGTTTGTGGCACCGAACGAAGAAGGTGACGGGCTCCCCTGGCTGTAGGTTCCCGCGAAACACGCGCGCTACGGCCCCTGAGACCATGCAATCACCAGCCCTTAAGGCGACGTTGCTGACGGAAATCTGGAGATGATTGGCGGCCAGCTGCCTGGCTCTCAGGTAGTACTGCGGGGCCAGCGCCGCATCCGCTGACCCGCCGATAAACAGGGCGAGGAGCAGGCCTGCCCGCGCGCCAAATGAGTTTAAAGCGCGCAGCATGGTCCCCATCCCAGTTGTCAGCTTCGTTTCGCACACGGCAGGCAGGTCAATCGCAAAGAGCCCAGGATTGCCCGTCTAGGCCCTTATGGATCTCACTTAGCTTTCCACACGGAAAGAAGCTTTAGCTCTCCTGTGGCCCATGCAGGGGCCTTCGCGCGCGGGCGAGGATCTGCGTTAGCGCTCGAAGAGAGGATCGATGGCGGTCTAGGTCTTGAACCCCAGAGCGATTTGACTACCCCCTCCCTGCGGCGCGGTTACTGGGAAGACCGGTAGGGGTTTGCTGCGGAAAGCGCGGACGGAAATGGCTTGTAGCTAAGCTCGTGTCGGGCATAGCTTTGAGCTGAAGCCTCCTTCCAACTGGAGGGGGGCTGAGAAATGGCTGTCTGAATTGTCGTCCTGGGGGATGCATGGTGAGTGTGCCGGTGCCTGATCGCCGCGGATTCCTGATCTCAATATCCGCCGCTCTTTTTCTTCCAATCACGCCAGTTGAGGCGATTCCAGTTCGGGGCCTCGAAGACAACTGCGACCTCGATACATTGCTTCCTTCCGAAGCCGCAGGTGCAGTTCTTGAGATTTGCAATTTTGTGTCAAATCAACTCAGCGCTGATGATCTATCAATCAGATACGTCTATCGAGAGCGCATCTATAAACTGGCGTCCGCGAATCCTCGACGCGACCCCCCAGATTATTTGGCGCGAAAGATCCAACATCTTTGGGCGCGTCAAAATCAGGACTTTCGGTGCCATCAATTAGGTTTTTCGGTCGTTGATGGCGGAATTCTGAAGATGGCAATCGAGAGGAACGCCAACGAATTTATTAATGATGTTGTTAGGCGTTGGAGGCTGTGGCTCAATTCGCGTGATTATACCGGAACAACTGTTCTAGATTACGTTGACCAAGAATTAGTACGCGCCCTAGGTCATAACATGGAGCCAGTTCTTCGACGGTATCGAAATTTGCTCATCGCGGGAGGAGCCAAGCATGCGGCTGAGTTGACCGCTGCGGATGCCCCGCCGGATCCTTATGAAGATGAAATTCGCCCCAGGCTACGGCGCTGGGATGCGGCATGCTACATGAATGAGGGGTTGGCCGCAGTGAAGCGGGACGGTCGATGGGGGTATGTTGATAGCCAAGGAACGATGATTGTTCCGCCTATCTACGACGGTGCGTTCGCATTTTCCCAAGGTCGCGCCGCAGTGCATCGTGGGGGGCTGTGGGGCTACATTGATCCCAAGGGCGTCGAAGTAGTTCCTCTTCAATTTCGCGACGCCAGGGTCTTCAATTCCAATGGCGTTGCCGAGATTTCGCGAGACGGCAGAGCTTTCCAGCCTATCAACCTATCTGGTGCTGTTGTGGGTTAATCAAAAAACCCGAAATTTCGAGTTTAATAGCGCGAATGAAATGGTTGGCGCTTTAGGTCTGATTTCCCTTCAAGACTACTGCGTGACCGGTACTACTGCGTGACCGGTAGAATTTTGCTCAAAATAGGTTTTTACCATCTGCGTTTTTGGACATTGACCTTATTTCATGATGATTTCAGCTTGACTTAGACGTGCTAAAATCGCTGCGGTGCCCGTCTCGACGAATACTGAAATAACCGATGTTTTCGTCGCCGCACCAAATCGCCACGGTGCGGAGGTCCGGAGAATATCAGGCCGTTCAGAGAGAAATCCGGCCGTTTCCCGGCATGCGCAGTGCGGAGCCCGTTTGGGGAAACCCTATAATATCACGGGATTTTCCGGCCTCGCCCAAGGCGCAGAGAGATTTGTGGCGAGGGGCGTTGGCGGAGAGAGAGGGATTCGAACCCTCGTTACGGTTTCCCGTAAACACGCTTTC
>CALETE010000085.1 GCA_937920085.1 uncultured Alphaproteobacteria bacterium
AAGAGGATGCGATCCTCTTCGAAAGCAAGAGCCCCGACCTGACTGGCGATGGCAGAATTGCTGTCGCAAAAGTGGCTGATGCACTCGCTGCGGTCTTGCCTTGCTACACAGAGGATCAGCCTGCTTTGCCGTGCAAGCGCTCGAGTAAAAGCCCCTATCGCATCGACGCGCTCTTCATCGAAGGCCATACTGACAAACAATCATATATGCTGGGCGGGCGAGATAGGAACATTAACCTGTCGGCAGATCGTGCCATCAATACGTATCTGGCACTGCTCCAACGCCAACCGGAATTGGATGGCCTCACGACCGTTTACAGGGGGCTCGGAGGTCGCAGTGACCGCCCAGTGCCTATTCTGTCAGTGAGCGGCTATGGCCCTAAGAGGCCCGTTCCGGGTCACGATAGCTTCAACCCGAAGGACCTAAGCATCAATCGCCGTATCGATCTTCGGTTTTTGATGGCGACGCCAGATCCGGAGGGCATCCGGAATATGTTGGTAAAATGACGGCCCTTCGCGACGCCATCAGTGGGATGAGGGCTCGTGCCAAGGCCATGCCCAAACCCAAAGCTGTGCCTACGGCCACAGAGAGCGCGCTAAAAAAGCTCGAGGCTTGGATTGCAGGGCAGCATGAGACTTCAGACGAAGCCGATGCTGCATTACTGGCGCGGGTACGGCCAATCCCGCTGCATAGTCTGCCTGATCGAGATGTTCGAAAATCAGTCCCGCCCGCATGGCGGAAATCTGATCGCGACATCGCATCAGAGCGGGAATGGGTTCTTGGTTTAACCAATGAAGCTGTAAAGCGTAACACCAAGCGCATTGACCGCGCGTTGGTACTCACTTGGCTTGAATCTTTTCCCGAAGGCATGGGGGCGTCAGACTTGGCTGCCGCCGCAAAAGTAGCCGCAAACCGGAGAGATTGGCCTTATCGCATCGCAGGTAACGAGTTCGATCTGTGGAACCGGGCTAGCGCTGCCCAGAAGGTCGGGATGGAACTGTTGAGATCCGGTGACCCGGATGATGTTCTTCGCAGAGCCGCCCTAAATCCAGGAGTTTACAGCGGGAATCTGGTTCAGGCCGCATTGGAATGTACAGCTAACACCGTTGCATCAGGCGCGAGCGGGACCGCAGCTAGAGACTGCAATGCACTTCTTGATTTGCTGGATATGCTGGGCGAGGCTGGCATCACGAGTGAGACGCGGCCGTTGTTTATGCGCGCATTGCTGAAGCCATGGGTGCAAGCCGCGCCAGATAGTGATTTGCGTGTTCGAATTCAGAAATTTGCGCTGAAAGAATACGGTGACCCTCGGTTTGATGCATCGAAGTGGGCAAGACTCTCGAGTGAGTTAGCTGCAAGGGGATATGGTGAGGACGCTGAAGCCGTTCGCTTGGTCGTCCTGCGGTGGCTTAACAGAGCATCCTTCGAAATCTTCTTCAAGCTTATCGGGCAGAGCACTTCGGACCCCACTCAATGGGCTGCACGGGAGGAATTCTGGCGTCACTATTTGGAAAAAGACCAGATCTCTCGGGCCTTTTTCATCCTTGGCTCAGAAGCTGAACGCCAAGCGCGACCGCATTGGCAAAAGCTGGAGGAGGCTGGCGGATATGGCCGGCTAAGAGACGATGTCGATCGGAGCCACTCTGCGTTTTTGATGGAAATTGGAGACGTTATAATCGCGGAATGGACGCATAATGCGAGCTGTTGCTTTTGGAGGCCAAACGCAGTTCATCGCCCTGATTTCTCAAATATTCGAGGTAAGCGGTTCGATGGCCGAAGGATGCGAAATACAGACGAAATGAAGGTCGCTTCAGCCAAGCAGGCGCAGTCGACGGGGGGGCAGCCCTTATGGGCGGCTCTCGCTCATACGCCGCAGCGGGTAAAAGGAACGCGGGGGTGGCATGCGAAGTTCGCGCGTCATATTCGCAGTTGGACTGGGATAGCTTGGTCGGAGGCTGAGTGGTGAACTCTCACTTTGTTTCGAGCTTCACATCAGAAGGCGGCGCTCGCATCCAACTCCAGCAGCATATTCCCGCTAAAGGGCTTTTCGGCAAAGCGCGGATCGAAGTTCTTGAAACATCGAGGTGGCCTGAAGCAGAACAAGCAGGAACAGCTATCCGCCTTCTGGACATCGCTGCGCGTGGAGAGGCCTCAGATAGTGGCGATGCCATTGAGCTGACGGCAAGTAGCGTGGCCTCTCTCAACGAACCGGATGCGTTGGCAGTAGGGCTTCCACCTGCGGCCCCTTTGGTGCTTTCGCTGCGAGGGCGTGGCCTCATTGTTCAGGATGATTTCGGTGTAGATCTCCGGTGGACGCGCCTAGATGGCTCTGGCGTCGCCGTTCAAGAACAAGGTGCCCGAATTAGGATAAACGGGCGTGAGTTCCGTCTTCCAGAGCCGCTTTACACTCTCCATAGAGCAGCGAAATCCGTCAATGAGGCCGTCGATCTGGCAGGCCGGCAGGCTGCATTTGCCGAGCTTAGGGCGATGCTGGACAAGCACGACGAGCAAGCCCTGGTAGATGGGTTGTTGCGTGAAACACGAGTAGCCTTTGCCGGCAATTTTTCATTGTCTCTCAATGGCAGTGATTTCGATCCAGTGTTGTTCGCGCCAAAAATTGCGGAGGCCGCTGAAAGCGGCGGGGAGATTGACGAAAATCTCGATAATCTGCTGACACCCGAACAACAGGCAGCTTTCGCAAAGCTGTTCCGTAACCGCCAAGGTAAGGCGCGTTCCTATCTTATGCCGGATGGGATCCTCCTGTTTATGGATCCGGCCTTGGCAGATGCGCTATCCGTTGTCGGAGAAAAGCAGCGGGCTCCCGAGCCTGAGCGAAGGGAATTTGCTGCTTCCCCGCGACGTGTGATTGCGGAATCTTTGGGCCGCCCCTCAGAAAATTTGGAGGCTCTCTTTCTTGAAACCACCCAATATTCTGAGCGGGTGGTTGGTATAGACCCTTGGCGCAAACCCGTTCTGCCCTGGATCAAGCCCAAACCAAACAGTTGGCTTCCCGAGTCTTTCGGGATCGCCGTCGGTGATCCGCCAGTCCGGATAGAAATCCCACCTGAGGAACTGCAGGCTGCGCTTGCTCAGGTGCAGGCCGCCATAGTGCAAGGGGTCCCAACCATTGTCCTATCTGGGGTCGAGGTGCCTGCATCACCTGCTACGGTGGCGGCTATCAAGGACCTGATACCCTTAACGGAGCCTCCTAAAGGTGGGGATCTTCCCCCAAATCCTCCTCCTGCCATCTCTGAAAAGCTGTTTCTCCAAGTGCGAGATAATCTCGAAGAGGTTCTCTACGCGCCCCTAACGAGCGCAGAAGCGATCTCGTACCCTCCAGCCAGCCTCCCGCAAGGTGTGCGAACCACTCTCAAGCCGCACCAGGTTGAAGGATTCCAATGGCTGGCGGCGGCATGGCGAAGCCATCGCCCAGGTGTTTTGCTTGCAGATGACATGGGTTTGGGTAAGACCCTGCAAGCGCTAACGTTCTTTTGCTGGCTGCGAGAACAAGGGGTTAAATCCCCTATTCTGATCGTAGCCCCCACTGGCCTATTAGCCAATTGGCAAGCTGAAATTGATCGCCACTTATCTCGAGAATGCCTCGGTCCGATCCTTCGGGCATATGGAGGCACTTTACGAGCACATCGAGAGGGTAAAGGAACAGACCTCGAGATCGGATCTGCTAGGCTCAATACGAGTGATTGGAACGATGCTGGCGTCGTCCTGACCACCTATGAGACGATGCGTGATTACCACTTCAGCATGGCTCGTGTGGACTTCGCTGTCATTGCATACGACGAAGCGCAAAAATTAAAAAATCCCGCAGCACAGGTGTCTCGCGCAGCCAAAACCTTGCGCAGTCGCCTTTCAATGGCTCTTACGGGCACTCCAGTCGAAAACCGCCTCCAAGATCTGTGGTCCCTTACTGACGTAGTTCAGCCGAGCTTTCTAGGATCTAGCAAGGGCTTCGAAGCGCGCTATGGTTCCGCAAATCTTGAAGGTTTGCGGGAACTAAATAGCCGCCTGACAACCCAAGCGGCACCATGGCCTCCATTCATGATACGGCGAATGAAAGCGGATCATGTGGAAGGGCTTCCGCATAAAAAGGAGCTCGAAAAAGCCTTACCTATGCCGCCCGCTCAAGCGACAGCATACTCTCAGGCAGTGCAACGGGCCTTGGGGTTGCGGGGGACCGGTGCCCGTGAGGCAATCTTAGAGACCCTTGGTCGACTTAGGTCGATTTCTTTAGCCCCAACACTTCCGAAGGTTGGCGATGAGTTCGCTTGTCACTCTGCCCGGCTACAAGCGACTTTTTCGATCCTAGATGACATTAAAGCGCGAGGTGAGAAGGCACTGATTTTCTGCGAATCTCTCGAACTTCAGCCATTGCTGGCAGCGGAAATTCGCCGCCGGTATTGTCTCTCTCGAACAGTACCCTGCATCTCTGGCTCTGTTGCTGGCGATCTCCGCCAGAAGCTGGTTGATGATTTTCAAGCCCGGCCCCCTGGTTTTGACGTAATGATCCTTTCGCCAAAAGCGGGCGGTGTTGGTTTGACAATCACTGCAGCAAATCACGTCATTCATCTGACGCGCTGGTGGAACCCTGCGGTTGAAGACCAGGCTACTGACCGTGCCTATCGCATTGGGCAAACCAAAGATGTATCGGTTTGGGTCCCGATAGCCGAACATCCTGACCCAAGTTTGAAGGATGCGAGTTTTGACCATCGGCTTGCTGCATTGCTCAAGCGGAAGCGCACACTTGCCCATGGGCTGCTCGCAGAACCAGAGAGCCCTGGGGATGTCGCTGCGTTGTTTGAAGACGTCTTGAGTTCACAGGGCCAGGCGCAGGAGCTGTCGGCCCCTCAAGTGCCGGATCCAATAGTGTCGGTTCCCGGAGAACACGTTCCCCCAAGTTCTGATAACAAGGTTAATTCGCAAAACATCCGTTGGAAAAAAGCAGCTGGTCAGGATGTTCCTTGGCAAATCTTTTGCGATCCGCTCTCGGGCAAGCACATAAAGCGATTAGAGATAATTGACCCATATGCAGCTGCGTCAGCTCGCCAATGCCAGGCATTGGCTAAGTTTCTAAGCGGACTGAAAGAGCGTCAAATCCAATTCGATAGTGTTACCCTTGAATGTTGGGACGCGGCCAGCACCGACGGAGGGGATGGCGATCTTGCCAATCAACGTCGAGTGCTGGCTTCAGCGATCTCTGAGGCTGGTCTTAACGATGTAAGGTTTGATCCGCGCTTCATCTCAAGACGATCGGGGCAATGGTTACATGACCGATCGATAACGGCTCATCTAGCAGAAGGTGAGAGCGTAGTTTGGGATCTCAGTGGGGGTATCGATCTTTTGATGCTCAACAAATCAGAGAGCGTGATAAGCCGCTGGATAAATCCCTCTGCAGGGATCTGAAGGCTAGATTTGGATAACGGCTAAAGGCTCAATCTTCTTCGGCCAGTCGGCGGAAAAACTCCAGATCATCATCTGGATCATCCCATCGGTTGGCAATCGCACCCCATTTTTCGACGGTGTTCCTAAAGTCGGCATCATCGATCCAAACATGGAAGGTGTAGAGCCGGTTCACGATCTCACGCATCAGGTCCCGCATCTGATTGTTGTCGAGATGGGACACTTCGCTCCAGGCTATCTCTCGCCCATCAGCGTCAATTACGCGAACGTCAGAATAATCGCCTGCATGCGTGACCGGGACGATCCCCGCATGCAAGGCTTCCAGGCCGGTATTGCGCACGCACATCATGGCAAGCGTTTTGGCCATCATAGCGGCAATGCGCTTCTCGTCGTCCCTAGTCATGGCCGCACTATAGCGCCAAATCCCTCTCATAGTAGGTCCGCACCAATTCGGCACTCTCAATGCTCAGCTCAGGCAAAGGGCCGGCCGCCGCATTGAGCTGCGGGATGTCTACAGAAGCACCATTGCCCCCGAATTGATCGACAAGCTGCCTTATCCCGGCATCGTAATCTGCGAAGTGCAGAACGGTAATGTCGGTTTGATCAATCCATCCCGACTGAAGCCGATAGAAGCTGAGATTGCCACCCAGGGGCTGGAGCGCCAGTCCAGGCAATGTTGGCGGTGGCAGTGCCGCAAGGACCTCAGCGGGCCCAATGCCGCCGATCACGAAGCGCAAATCTAGGGCGACGGCCTCGGGATCAGTCTCAAACCATGTCGGATGGGGCTCTATGCCGGCGAACCGCTCTGGAAACAGCTGGATAAACGAGTTCGGCAGGCAGCGCTTGTGGAATTCTACCGCCGAGCAGAACCTTTCAACGGGATCCCGCCAAAACGCATAGATAGCGATTGGGGCGATTACCTCACCCGGAAACCGTGCCTCGGCCAAACGGATCGCTTCCGGCACCGTCGGATGCCGCCCCATCTCCCCAACCAAGTCGGTGCCTAGCTGCCCAAGAACGGCCCGTGCAGTCTGCGACCCGTTCTTCGGGACCCCGATGAACAGGGTCTTTCGGTCGTGCGAAATGATCATTGGGTCGCCTCAGATGCTCGTCGCGGTGTTGCTGTAAGTGGCCGCACTGACTGCGTATCCCGGGACGCCGCCGGTCAGGCTGCGGGCAACGAAGCTGAACCCGCGATATGTCAGGCCCCAGTAGGTGGTCCCGATTGATGGCGACCATGCTGCATAAGTGACACCCTGATTTGAGCCATTCCCGGCCACTGACCAGGTTCCAGTCTTGCCGCCATCGGTCGGAACTTTGACGATGGCGCCACAGATATCGGTGTAGCCGTAAGGCGAAAAATCGATCGCCGAGTAGAACGGAAAAACGATAAAAGAGCCGGTCACAGCGATCCCACCAAAGCCAAACCAATTGGTGTAATTGCTGGTATCTAGAACCAGCGATCTGGCCAGCAAAAGCAAACCGTTGCTGTCAAACTTGTAGATCGCAGCAGTGCCGGAACCACCTGACAGGACCCATATGTTTCCCGAAGGATCGATCTCCACCGAGCCATCAGAGCCATAGGTGGTGGGCAAGGACACCTGCCACTGGATTGCGGCTCCAGAGCTAATCTTGAGCAGCGAAGGCGTGCCGTTGATATTGGCCATCCAGTAGATGTTGTTGGCGCTGTCGATCGCAACGCCATAGCCATAGTCATAGGCCGTACTGCCGATCGAGCGCTGCCAGCTGATGGCTGGAGTTGCAGTAGAGATCACCGTGATCAGGGCATCGTAACCGCCCGACGTTGAGGTCAGTGTGTAGCCTGACAGAACCAGCAGTGAGCCATCCGGGCTGATCGCGATCTGGCTGGAGAGTTCGTCGCTGGAGCCACCATTGGAGCGCTGCCACTGCAAGGTGCCGAGGCTGTTGTATTTGGCGATGTACTGGTCGTAGCTGCCAGAGCCCCCGCTCGAGTTTGTGTAGCCAAGGACATAGACATTACCCGAGGCATCAACGGCAGCGTTGTACCAGTAGTCCTGGCCAGACCCGTTGAGGGTCCGCTGCCACTGCAGCGTTCCGTTGGTGTCGAGCTTTAACAGGTAGGCGTAGTAGTTGCTCGAGTAGTAGCCACCTGCGAGATAAACGTTTCCGCTGGCATCAACGCAGCCCCAGTTAAAGAACGGGCCAGAGAGCGATTTTGCCCAGAGCAATGCTCCGTCCCGGCTCCATTTGAACACAAGGGCGCTGGCACAAGCGTAGATGTTCCCGCTGCTGTCTGTCCCGAGCAACCGATAGTTGAAAGCGCCAGTGCCAAGACTTGCATGCCAGAAGCTCTCGCTCGACTTGCCGTAAAGGCTGGACAGAGAGATGGGGCCCGATGCCACGCCTGCCAGGCTGCGCACAGCCGCTTCCCCCAGTGAGGTCGTCGTGCCTGATGCGCGGCCAAGCTCAGTTGCGACATTGCCGACAGAAATCGTCCCTGAGGACTGGAGGGTCATGTTCTGGCCTCGAGGCGCTCGACCTTGCTGGCGAGGTCCTTCACGGCCTCAATCAGGACACCGACCAGATTGCCATAGGCAACAGAGAGCAGGCCACCATCATTGTTCTGAACCGCTTCCGGGATGACTGCCGCCAATTCCTGGGCGACCACGCCAATACCGCGATGGCCCGTGTCTTTTCGAGTAAAGGTGACCCCGCGCATGCTGGCGACGAGGTCCAGAGCTCCCGAGATGGTCCTGATGTCACTCTTGAGCGTTTCATCAGAGTAGGCGGTGATGTCGCCGGTGGCTGTGATCGTCCCGCTCACTGAAATCGAGCCAGTAAAACTCTCGCCGGCCTTGTTTGCCGGCGTGTAACCGAGGGCTCCGGTCACATCTGAAGATGCGAGCGAAGCGCCGGTCGTGACCCGGCCTTTGGCATCGACTGTGACCTTGGTGTAGGTTCCGGCGGTGACGCCGGAGTTGGCCAGCGTTGTCGCGAACGAGAGGGCAGCGGACCCGTCAAAAGCAGCGCTAGTACCGCTCACGTCGCCGGTCAGCGCAATGGTCCGCCCGGTCGCCCACTTGGTCGCGGTTGCGGCATTCCCCGTGCAAGATCCCGCAGACCCGGTGATTGAACCGCTACCGGTGATGTAGCCGCTCGGGTTGGTCGAGTTGTAGGGCGTAAACCCGAGCGCCGTTGTCACCATCGCAGAGGTCAGATTGCCGAACCCGACCTGCACCACAGCGCCACCAGCCGTCTTCGAATAGAGCTTCTGGTCGGCAAGATTGACGGCCAGTTCTCCCGCCTGAAGCGAACCAGCAGCCGGCACGCTTGAGGCGGTAGAGGACCGCTTGAGCAGGATCGTGCTCGCCATCAGAAGGTGCCCCCATCAAGGGTAATGCCGTCGATCGATCCGCCAGTGATAGCCACCGAGCTTGCTGCCTGCGTCGACATGGTCCCGAGACCCGAGATGTCGGTGTTCGGGATCGTCGCCGACGCAGTGAATGCAGCAGTGCCGTTGCCCTTGAGATAGCCGGTAAGCGTCGTCGCGCCCGAGCCACCCTTGGCCACCCCGAGCGTGCCGCCGATGTTGCCGAGGGTCAGGTTGGCCTCGTTGACGTCAATGGTCGGGTTGCCCGCAACACCATCGCCGTTGGTGACCGCAACCTTGATCGAACCAGCAGTGATCGTTCGCCCGGCAATAGTGTCAGCAGCCGTGCGGGTAACAAGACCATTCGTGGCAAGATTATGCAGCGCCAGCGCCTGACCGCTGAGGCCCACGCTGTCGGCTGCCACAGAGATGCCAGTCCCGGCGCCCACATCAATCGTATTGCCAGTCTTGGTGAGACCAGCGCCCGCAACGATCTGCCCAGCGCCATTGAACTGGACGAAGGTGATCGCAGTTGTGCCGAGCGTGCCGCCGGCATCGACAGTGCAGAGGAAGCCGACGTCGGCGTTCACCGTACCTTGTTCGACGAACAGATAAGCCGCGATATGCTCCGCCCAGGTCGAGAGATCGTCAGCGCGGACCCAAGCACCAGCCGCAACGACATAAACGCCGTTGGCGGACGTCGTGGTCTGGTCCTTCACCAGCACGCGGTCGCCGGCCACCAACGCCACGCCGTCGATGGTCATCGTGCCAGATAGCGATGCGATATTGGCAGTCGACGCCGCCTTGACCGAAGCCTTTGGGTCGAGACCCTGCACGGTAAGATCGACATAGTTCTTGGTGGCCGCGTCCTGGGCTGCGGTCGGGTCAGCCAGACCCGTGATCCGCTGACTGTTCAGCGCCACGGCAGCCGTGGGCGCCGCCAACTGGTCGAGCCGGTTCGCCCGGACCCGGGTGTCGGTGTAGTAGAGGTTGGTGCCTTCCGAGACGTCGGACGTGGTGAGCGTGATGGCACCGGTGCGTCCCGCAACAGACGTGACCGGGAACGTGATCGCGACATTGCTGGCGGCCGTCACGCGACCCTTGGCATCGACCGTAACCTGACCGACCTGCGTCGCAGAGCCATAGGTTCCCGCGGTCGCGCCGGAATTGGCAAGGGTAAGCGCGATCGAGGCGTTGGCTGAGCCATCAAAGCTTGCGGAGCCCGTGCCGTCCCCCGTGATCGAAAAGGCGCGCGCGGTCGCGAGC
>CALETE010000086.1 GCA_937920085.1 uncultured Alphaproteobacteria bacterium
CGATGCTCGCCCTCTATCATATGGCTAGCGGTGCAGCTGCACAGGACTTGCCGGGACTGGACCAGTTGCTGTCGCAGCACGGCCTGACCGTTCCCAAGAAGATCAACCGGGCCGTTCTGGTCGGCACCTCGCGTGGCCCGCAAGATGTCTTGTGCGTTGAGGGTGGCCTGAAAATTCGCACCACTTGGGGCGAACTGGCTTGGCAACTTGGCGGGGCCGAAGGCTTTGCCATGGTAGCCGACAATGACGAGCGCGGGATCGCTCCGGGCTCAAACCTCCTCGAAGCCCTCTTCAAGAAGTGCTCCCCGTCGCTGATCCTGATCGATGAGTGGGTCGCCTATCTGCGTCAGGTCTACAAGGTCGAGGGCCTGCCATCGGGCTCATTCGACGCCAACCTGTCCTTCGTCCAGTCGCTGACCGAAGCCGTCAAGGCCAGCCCGGGCACATTGCTGGTGGCGTCGCTTCCGGCATCGCAGATCGAGGTCGGCGGCGAAGGTGGCCAGGAAGCGCTGGTTCGCCTAAAGCAAACCTTCAGCCGGGTGGAATCGTCCTGGCGGCCGGCTTCTCAAGAAGAGAGCTATGAGATCGTTCGGCGGCGCCTCTTCAAGGAAATCCCTAGCGACCGGTTCCAGCATCGTGACAACACGCTGAAACAATATGCCAAGCTCTATCGCGAGAATGCGGCGGATTTTCCGCAGGGCTGCGGTGACGAGGACTACCGGCGCAAGCTTGAAAAATCCTACCCGATCCATCCGGAAATGTTCGACCAGCTCTATACGAGCTGGGGCTCGCTTGAGAAGTTCCAGCGTACGCGGGGAGTGCTGCGACTCATGGCCCAGGTCATCCATGAGCTGTGGATGGGCAATGATCCCTCGGTCATGATTATGCCCGGCAGCGTGGCGATCAGCTCAGCTCGGGTGGAGCCTGAATTGCTCCATTATCTGGATGCCAGCTGGCAGTCGATCATCGCCGGCGACGTCGATGGTATCACCTCAACGCCCTACAAGATTGACCAGTCTGCGCCGAACCTGAACCGGTACTCTGCGACCAGGCGTGTGGCTCGGGCCATCTTCATGGGTACAGCTCCAACCCATGGACAAGAGAACAAGGGCCTCGACGATAAGCAGATCAATCTGGGTGTGGTCCAGCCTGGCGAGCGTCCTAACATCTTCGGCGATGCCCTGCGGCGCCTTACCAATCAGGCGAAGTTCATGCACAGCGACCTTGGTCGCTATTGGTATACGATGTCGGCGAGCCTGAACCGGCTCGCGGCCGATCGCGCCGGACAGATCGAAAACGCCTTGGTCTTCCTGGAAATCGACAAGGCCCTCACGACCTACATTAATGGCCTGTCTGATCGAGGGCATTTCGACGCGGTGCAGGTGGCCCCCGGGAGTTCATCTGACGTGCCCGATGAAGCCGGCGGCGTCCGTGCCGTGGTTCTTGGTGTGGCCCATTCCCACACCGGACGAGATGGCTCCAGCGCCCTGACGGCGGCCAAGGATATCTTGATGCAGCGGGGTACGACGCCACGTGTTTACCGCAACATGCTGGTCTTCCTCGCTGCGGAACAACGCCAGCTAGAGAACCTTGAGGCTTCGATGCGCTCTGCCTTGGCCTGGGCGGAGATGGTCAGGGAAACCGACCGGCTGAACCTGACCCAGAGCGACAGCGCCCTGGCCAAGGCCAAGCTTGTGGAAGCCAATGAAACCCTGAGGACGCGCCTGAAGGAAGCTTGGTGCTATCTGATCTATCCGGTTCAGGAGTCTGCTCAGGCAGAGCTGGAATGGGAGTCCACCAAGGTTCCTGCCCAGGACGGCTTGCTAGCCAGAGCGAGCAAGAAGCTTGTCAGTGATGAAGGCCTGCTCCCCGAGCTGGGCCCGGCCCGCCTCGACCGTGAGCTTCAGAAGTACATCTGGAACAGCAAGCCCCATCTGCATCTCAAGGATCTCTGGGAGTATCTGAACCGCTATACCTATATGCCGAGGATCAAGAACCGCGAGGTTCTGGCCAAGACCGTTCAAGCGGCTGTCGGCGGTATAGTGCCTGGCCCGTTTGCCTATGCCGAGCGATGGGACGAGGCAAAGCAGACCTATGCGGGTCTGGCGATTGAGCAAGCAGGTGGAGCTCAGATCGTCATTGATAGTGAATCCGTCATCATCCGGCCGGAGGTCGCCGAAGCCCATCGCCCCAAGCCAGCAGTGGTTACTGGTGGTGATGTTGGAGGCGCTCCCGGTACGCCTCAGGGGCCCGGGAGTGGTGTTTCAGAAAAACCAGGTGTTCCGGTAGATCCGACAGAATCAAGGAACCCAACTCGGTTTTCCGGGACCGTGATGATCTCACCAGATAGGCCCGCGCGGGTCATGCATCAGATCGTTGAGGCGATTGTTGAGCAGCTGACGACGATGGCAGGCAGCGAGGTAACCCTGAGGCTTGAGATCGATGCTGAAGTCCCCTCCGGGCTGGATCGCGCAAAGGTCAGAACGCTGATCGAGAACGCAACCACCCTCGGGTTCATTGACAAATCAGTTAGCTGAGGCGCGATCACCCGATGCTTAAGGGAGACGGAAAGTCTGAAGGCACGGTCGCAGGTGATCTTTCGAGCGCCCCGAAAGCTGCAATTCGGAGATCCAAAGGATTGACCGTTCAGGCCGGGGAGCTAGCGGCGGCTCTAAAGGGCGCTAAACCGAATGTTCCTGCGAAGGTACCTTGTATCGTCGTGCTGGAAACAAACGCCCGTAAGAACCTTATTCAGATTGAAGAGGCAAAGCATGGGCTCTTTGCTGGCTCAGCCCCGGCCAAAGGCTCCCTACCCTCAGGCATTCAGGTTGATGGAAAGATCTTCGGCAAGTTAGCTGCGTCCTTTCCCTCCGAAGCCCAGATAGAACTAAAGGCTTCTGACAAAGCTCTCGAATTTCGCTGCGGAAAATTTGTTAGCCAGCTTCAACGAGTGGACCAGTCCCCGACAAAGGTTAAAGCAAAGCCGATGCCGGTCGACAGGAAACACAAGGGCAAGGTCGAACCGCGCCTAGAGGGGCGCCACATCCGGCAGCGTGGCCAGCCCTGGGGTTTCAGTGCGAACGTGCCGTTTAAAGCGGACCGAAAAGATGGCGACCAGGAGGACGAGTGATCAGCTCGGTCAGCCTTCGCAATCCACAGCGGTTTTCAGAAATGGTGGCAGATGATTGAGCTTCACGAGCGTCTCTCTGAGTTCTCCTACGGCTACGGGGCGACCCGTGAAGCTGAGGCTGCACTGAGATCGGCTGGCCTTACCGCGACGCCGTTTCTGCCGAGCCTAATCCATGAGAATGAGCTCGGGTTTGACGTCGCATTTGACCGTCCTGGCGCTGTGCTGATGCTGCAATTCAAGCTCGGTCAGCAGATGAAGCGCTATCGATCCGTGCCGCTGGGTGCTCCTGCGCCTCCAGTTTCCATCCCGTTCTGGCGCTTCCATCTCAACACTAGCGAGGACCAGTTTCGCCTTCTTGTAGATGCCGAGCAAAATGGAGCTGAAGCCTACTATGTCGCGCCCCGCTTCTCAGATTGGCTCGAGTACGAAGCGGCTTTCCAGAGCGGGAACGTCTTAGAGAGTTCGCTTTTAGTTAGGCCGTCTGAGATTCAGCGCGAACTGACAAATCACGCCCAGCCTCAAGGCAGACACAGGATCGTCTACGATAATGACAGTCGCTACATCTGCTCAGAGCCGATCCCGATTGAAGAAGCGAGCACATCGGACATAGTTGCAAGAGTCCTTCAGGATCTTCGGGTCAAACCTCGCAAGCTAGCGGATTTGGTAGTAGCGCTGTCTGAAACTCGGACGACTGACCATCCGCGCAGGGCGACGTCCAGTGCCTCCCGTGAGGCCTTGCTGGCCCGAGCGCGATCACCTGCGGATGCTGCGGCAGCTATCTTCGCGACAGAAGCATGGAGCGTTGGAGCGCAGGCGATATTCATTACCGATCCGGAGCTCGGATCGCCTCTGGAGCTGAGCGCTAACCCGCCCGCAGCTTAGCGTCCAAGCCTGCGTCCGCGCGGCGGCGCGTCGCAAACGTCCAGTAAATTGAAAGCCATGAGCGAACCCACCTCTCCCAATCTACCGCCACCGCTAGCCTCGAAGGGCGTCATCCCCTTCCACCTGCTCAATGAGCGCCCGAAGGAGTTCGAGCGCCTTGTGCGGGCGTTGATGGAAGATGACCCCAGCCTGAAGAACGTCGACCTTTTCGGGATCGAAGGGCAGACACAGTTCGGGGTCGACGGGGTAGCCGGACGGGTCGCAGACAACAACCGTGACGTTGTCTCATGCAAATGCGTGGAAAAGGCCACATCGGCCAAGTTGAAGAAGTGGTCGAAGGACTTCCTGGATCATCAGGAAAGCCAGTGGCCGGGCGTCAAGCGCTTCATTTTGGCCACTGCGGCGCATAATATCACCAGCACCACGCTGCTGGATCAACGGGAAGCCGAGGCCCGGCGCTTTGCCAATGTCGGCATCGTTTACGAGGTGTGGGGACCGGAGCAGCTTACCGCGCGGATCCGCAAGGCTGGCCGGTCGGTAGCCATCCAATACTTGCACGAGGCGTGGGCAGAAGCCCTATTCGGCAAGGACGTTCCTGCCATGCTGTCCGCGGCCCAGGTCGAGCAGGTCAACAACCTCATCGTCCTAAACTCCGAAAACGTCGCGGCACGCATCACCGGCGCAATGCAGCAGTTGCGGGCTGGCGACCTCCAGCCGGTGGAGCGCCTGCTCGCTGAAGTGCAGGTGCCAACCCAGTGGAGCCAGCTGCGTGCGCTCACCCAGGCCCAGGCCTTGCGCCTTGCCGCATCGCTGGCGCTGAGCAAGGGCGATTTAGCTGCCGCGACCAAGCTGTCGGAAGAGGCCTTGGTGCTCGATCCGACAACTCGGCGAATGGCGGCTGTCATTGCTGCGCGGACCGTAGGCTCGGCCGCCGCGCTTTCCGTGCTCGGCGATCCATTTAGTCGTTTGGATCGTCAGCTGCAGGCCTCGCTGTTGCTCGACGCAGAACGTCTCTCTCAAGCGGAAGACGTCCTTGACATTCTCGTCGCCGAAGACCCCGACGACTGGGAAACCCAGCGCATCCTGTCGCGACTGAGGGCGATGGAGAACCGCCGGAGCGAAGCTCGCGCCGCGGCGGAGCGCGCCTACGCGATGGCCCCGAAGGACCTGCAGGTAATCCGCTCGCTCGCAATGGCTCGGTATGCGGAGGGGCTGAGCCCCATGGCTCCAGTAGTTCTGGCTACCCTTCCGGTCCCCGGCGACCCTGACCTTGTGCGCATTGACGACGCCGCGCGCGCCAACCTGGAAGCTGCGCTCGCTCTCTTTACGCCCCTGACCGAGCGGGCCACGCCGGAACGGAGGGATCGGGCCTGGAGGCTGGCATGCCTCGCAAATTTGTTTCCGCATCGCCACACCGACGCGTCCGAGCTCTGTCGCGCCATGCTGACCGAAGACCCAACCGACGCCTTGGCTATTAGCTGGGGCATGGCGCGCGACCTGGACTTCGACCGTATGACTGCGGAAGCCGCTCTCGCCGATATATATGCCACGGGTAAGGCCTCCGGCGACCAGGTGCGGGTCTACGGCCTGATGGTCGCTCAGCGCGACAGCTTGCCCGCGGCGACCACGGCGTTAGCCGCCCATTTCCCGGTGCAGACCGGAGAAGCCGCCGAGGCGGCAACTCACTGGATCGAGGGCGGAGCCCCGCCGGCGATGGATCCCAATCTTCCCTCTCCAGCCAGCGTGGCGGATGCACTGGTCAAGGCGGAAGCCTCCAAAGATTGGACCGTAGTTGAGGCGCTGCTGGGCCAATTCCTCGGCGACGTTACGCCCAACATCATCGGGCTGGAACTCGCATCGGCTCTGGCCGAGCAGCGCCGCTGGCGGACCATCACCCCATTTGTCGAGGCATTGGCAAAGTTCGAGACCGTCCGTGCCACGCGCCTGGCCATCTATGCGCTCCACCACGCCGGATCCGCACAGGCGTTGTTGGACTTCGCTGCACAGCGGCATGGCGACTTCCCCGGCGGTCAGTTGCCCCTCGACTGCCGGCGCATGGTGATAGTGGCGACCGAGCGCGTGAACGATCTGCCCGGTGCTCTTGAGCTGGCGCAGCACATCGCCGCCGAAACCGGCGATATTGCCGACCGTCTGAACTTGGCCGACATCCATATTCAGGCTGGCAATGTGCAGGCGGCGCTCACTCCTATCCGCGAGGCGCTTTCTGCCAATGTGCTCGGCGCTGACCGGGCGATCCGCTATTCCCTGGCGGTCACACGGGAAGACGTGGCTCTATCCCGGGACCTGTGGCGCGCCGCCATGGCCCTAGGTGTGCCCGACGGCCTTCTGCTCCACGCGTTCTCGCAGGGCTACAAGCTGGGGCTCAACGCCGAGGCGGAGACGCTTCTGCAGCGGGTCCATGCTCGCGCCCAGAGCGCTGCGGGCGACGTCTGGCTGGTGGACATCGACGACGTCGTCCAGGAGATGGTCGCGCGCCGCGACCGCAGCCAGAACCTATCCGACCTGCTGGCGGCCGGCGCCACCCCGATCCATCTCGTGGCGTCGGCGCTCGGCATCTCGATCGCCGACCACTACTGGCTGGCCCCGCGCGCGAAAGAGAAAGGCGCGCTTCGCCCGCTCTTCCTGCGCCACGGCGCCCGGCCGGTCGAGGTGCCGATTGAGACGCCCTGGGAACGCTGGCAGGTCTACCTGGACCTGACGAGCCTCCTGTTGCTCGACCAGCTCGACCTCTGGCCCCATCTCGACGCGCTGGAATCGCCGGTGCGGGTGAGCCCTAGCTTGACCGACGCAATCCTTAAGTTGGAGCTGGACGCCACCCACCACCAAATTTCGCAGGTCGAGATCGCCCAGTTGATCCTCGACGCGCACCGGGATCGTCGACTGAAGATCCAGGACGCGCCGGCGATGGAGACCGAGACCGTCCGTCACGAGCGCAAGGCCGGCGGCGAGGCCGGCGCAGGCCCAACTGTGCTTAGCGTCCTCGCCAGCCTTGGCCGGCGGGTTCAGCTCACCGAGGACGGGATGGATGAGCCCCCGAGGGCGCGAAGGCGCCTGCTGTTCGTCGAGAACACCCTTGAGACCCTGGCGATGGACAAGGCCCTTGAAGCGTTGCTCGACGGATTCGCTTGCGAGGTCCCCCAATCGGTGATCGACGATGCGGCCGAGATGGTCCGCGCCGCCGCCGATCGGGAGACCCTCGCCGACTGGATTGGCGAACTGAAGAAGAAAGTCTCGCTCCGGCAGGAGGCTGGTCAGTTCCAGCGCATAGCCCACCGAGCCATCAACCTTGCCGGCGACGATGACGCGGACGCCGCCTCCGGCGGCGATGAAGCGTGTGCGGCAGATGGCGACGACCACATCGCTGAAGTCCCCGCTGCGACCAACGGCGCCAAACTGCGGCGGCCCGATTTCATCGAGCAAGGTATGATGGACCTGTTGGCGGCGCCGGGCGGTGTGAACAGCATGCTCTGGATCGACGACCGACACGTCTCCGGCTACCCTTTGGCTGAGACCAAAATAGTCGTCGGCATGATGGAGGTACTTGATGCTCTGCTCGCGGCGCAGCGCATCACACCGGAGGAACACCGCCAAAAGGTGTCGCAGCTACGCGCCGGCGGCGCCGTCTTCCTGCCCACCCTTACCGAAGAGGTTCTCGCGCCCCTGAAAGCCGCTGCCATCGTGGACGGCGAGGTGGTCGAGTCCGAAGCGCTAATCGTCCAGCGCCGCAATCTGGCTGCGGCGATGCGGCTGGATGGCAAATTGAAGATCGGCCCCACCGACATACCCATCCTCGAGGGTCGCCCCGATGAGACACCCTTCATGCTCGGCGCGCGCCGCATCGTCCACGACTGCCTGACCGAACTTTGGGGCGACGACGATGCTACAGTCGAGGAGCTTCGAGCTCAGTCGGACTGGCTCTGGTCGGCACTCCGACAGGAGCAGCCGATGCGCGTGCTGCCTGGCGGCGATAGCGCAAGCACCTTGCTCGCTGCGATCAACTTGGCCTCCCTACTATCTGCGGTCCCGAACGTGGGCTCAGCGTCTTGGGGCGTCTCCAGCCCGCGCCGCATAGCCATGATGCAATGGCTCAACGAAGCCGCCCTCGCGCCACTAGCCGACAACGGCGCGGGCGATTTCCTAGACCTTGTCGCCACCCACCTGGCGAATTTGGTCACGAATGCCGATTGGCTCGACGAAGTCGCGACCTTCGAACTAACGCCGGATCAGACCAAGGCCTTCCTCGGCCAGTTCCGTCGCAGTGTTTTCGACCTGGCTCCGGAGACGATCCAGAAGCGACTTCTAAAGAACCCTGAGTTCCTGGCAGACACCGGCGTCGGGGGTATTGGGATCCTCACCGTCAACGGCGTGAACTTTCCGCCGGAGGCCTTCTGGTCGGCCGTCACCCGCGCCCTGCGCGATGGTTCAGCCAAGGTCCGCAGCCAAGCCGATGTTCAGTTGACCCTCAAGCAAGCCGATGGCGGGAGCCTGGCGCTCAGCGGCGCCCTGAAACTTCGCCTCCGCGAGCCGTGGTTCCACATCTTGGCCGCCGAGGGCCACGCCCGGAGCGAGGCCATCGAGAAATATCTCGCCGCCAAGGACCTAGCACCGGACGACCTCGCGC
>CALETE010000087.1 GCA_937920085.1 uncultured Alphaproteobacteria bacterium
TTTCGCGCATAGAGGCCAGGTCGGTCAGCGACCGCATGAAAAGCACCACTCAAGGTCTGAGGGCTTTCGCCGTCTCCGAGAAAGAGGAAACCGTCTGCACTCAGCGCATGGGCCAAGCCCTCCAGGGTCCTCTGCCGCGCACCTGGGGTCATGTTGCAAATGACATTGCGACAGAAGATGACGTCAAAGCCGCCTGGGGCGGTCTGATCCTGAACCAGGTTGAGACGCCGCCACCGCACCATTTCGCGAATGTGCGCCCGCAGGACCCACATATCGTCGGACCTCTGAAAATTCCGAACCAGCTGACGGATTGGCAGGCCCCGCTGGACCTCGAAGTGATTGTAGTAACCGCTCTGCGCCTTCTCCATCGCCCGATCCGACAGGTCCGATCCGAAGAGCTGGATTTGTACACCCGGCGGCAGCATGGCGAAGGCATCGTCGACAATCATGGCCAGGGAGTAGATTTCCTGACCAGTCCCGCAGCCTGCGCTCCAGACCCGCAAGGGGCTATGGCCTCGGGCATGGATCAGCGCGGGTAATATCTCGTTCTTGAAGCACTCAAAGGGTGTTCGATCCCGAAAGAAGCTTGATTCGTTTGCAGCCATTGCCTCGATGATGGCCCAGCCCATACGGTCATCATTGGTTCTGCGGACAAAGGTGATCAGGTCCTCAATCGAGGGAAAATTTTCCCGCCGAGTCACAGGGGCAAGCCGACTCTCGATGAAATAGCTCTTCTCCGGGTCCACCCTGAGCCCGACCCGTGTGGCGCAAATCTCGGCCACCCATTCGCAGTCTTCCCGGGTCATACGAGCTCAGCCTCGATGAATTTCCGGGTGATGATGTCACTGTCGAAGGGTTTCATAATGTATTCGCTGGCCCCAGCGTCCAGGGCTTCCTGAATCTTTTCAATGTCCGTCTCGACCGTGCAGAAGACAACGGTCGGCTTTTCGCCGCCAGGTTCCATGCGTAGGTGTCTTAAGAACTCGATGCCGTTCATAACCGGCATATTCCAGTCCAGCAAAATGGCTTCTGGCATGGCTGACCGGCACCAGGCGAGCGCCTCCACACCGTCGGACGCCTCGGCAATATCAAAGCCGATATCCTCAAGTATGCGGCGGGCCACCTTTCGGATCACCCGACTGTCATCGACCACCAAACAGGTCTTCACGGAATAGCGCCTCCAAGACGCTCCGTTTTTGCGGCCATGATGGTTAAGGACAGGTATGAGCCTGACGATTTCTCAGAATCGTCCAGCGCTTAGGCAATGGCCAAGGTTGCAGCAAAGACCACGGCATCCTCTTCGACCTTTGAAAAGATCTTGCCGCCAGCGTCCTCGATAAATTGGTGCATGTAATAGGCCTGCACCCAGTGACCATGGAGACCATCACCCATGGGCTGGCCTTCTAGTCCGGCTGCGACTTCGGGGCGCAGGCGTGCCTTGGGGCCCTTGGCCTCTACAGCTATGGCCACTTGGCCGGCTTGTTCGACAGCGCGGATTGAGGCGGTTCCACCCATGGGCAAGGCCGCACCCGCCAGCTGGGCTAGGTTTAAGATCGTCCGGGCGGCAGGTTTGTTCAGGGTGGGGGCTTCAATCTGCCAATCTAATTCAGCGCGCATGTGCCGGAAGAGACCTAAGGCCAGCTTGTGAAGTTCGCGGGGATCAAAGGTCTCTGAGGACGCCGAGGCTCCAAAGGCCACCCGCGTGAAGGCCAGGAGATCGGCCAGCTTTCGCGCCGACCCAGCGATCAGGTTCATGGCGTCTTCCCGCATGTCTTCTGCGGTGGGATCATCCAGCAAGTCGAGGCCTGAGACGATGGCGCTGGCGGGGCTGATGAAGTCGTGACACATGCGCGCTGCCAGATAGGCCGCGACCTCTGCGGTTTTGGGCGTCGAGACTGCCGGGGTGTCCAGCGCGGTTTCGGTCGGGAGGGCATCTTCGGTCATGGGGGGAAATCTGACCTGATTTGGCGCTTTGGCAAACACGCCGATACGGCTAGATCGAGGAAACTTGGGTGCAAATCTAGCCTTTGTAGCCCTCATCGTCTGGCCTCACCTGGCACCACTGGCACAGGGTAAGCCAATTCAAAGGATGGCCCATGCCCCTCGACCTCACCGACGTCGGATCGATCCTCGCTGATATCTGCGAAGAAGCCGGGCGATTGGTCCTGCCGCTTTGGAAGTCGGGTCTGACCGTACACACCAAGGCCGATTCAAGTCCGGTCACAGAAGCTGACCGGCGTGGCGAGGCCCTGATTTTGGAGCGCCTGAGTGCGGCGTTTCCCGGCATACCGGTTATTTCTGAAGAGGATGCCAGCGAGTTCGGGACGCCGGACGCCATTGGCCGACAATTCTTCCTGGTGGACCCCGTCGATGGCACCAAGGCGTTTGTCCGGGGGGATCCAAACTTTACGGTCAATATCGCCCTGGTGGAGGACGGACGTCCCATCGCTGGGGCCGTTACTGCCCCTGCGACAGACGAGACCTGGTTCACGCGGGGCGGCGCGGCCTGGAAGCGGGCGAGTGGCGGATCAGCCGTCAAGGCCCAGGCCCGGCCTTGGCCAGAGGGCGCGGCGATCGCCCTGGTCAGTCACACCATGAAGCCTGAAACCGTCCAAGCCCTGGCGGACACCTACGGCTTTGCCACCCCAGAGCCGATGGATTCCTCCATCAAATTCTGTCGGATCGCCGAAGGCTCGGCCGATATCTATCCCAGGCACGGACCCACGATGGAGTGGGATATTGCTGCGGGTCATGCGGTCTTGATCCAGGCTGGCGGCAGCGTGGTTGCCGAGGATGGATCGCCCTTTGTCTATGGCAAGGCCGACAAGGGGTTTCGTAATGGCTGGTTCATCGCCCGCGGGGCGTAGATGCCAGGGCTCATGGTCCGGCGGCTTGAGGTCCCGTGGGTTGACTTGAAGACGACCGTGCCAAATGCGCCCAAGGCAAAGCTCCCAATGACCACCCAGATCAGAGGCTTGAACAGGCTCATGGGATCAGCGGCGGTGGGGGACATGGACATGGCGGCTGCGGTTCAAACTCCGATCGCATGGGACGATGACGCGAATCACATGGAAAGCGTTCCATAGAGATGGGTGCCCATAAGCCCGGCGAATTGTCGCGGGGGTCCTTGCGTGAAGGTCTTCATCCGATCACGACTTAAGACCAATCAGCGTGGTAACCGTGCGCCTGCCGTGAAATACGAGGTGGTGGACCTGGGAATCTTCCGGCGCGTAGAGACCAATTCTGCGAGAATCTGCGGCTTCTTTCGCGGAGAAACGCAAAGGCATCTACACGGGAAGCTAATTTGCGATCATAAGGCCCCAGAATCCTGAAGGAGTTACGGCCATGGCCCTCGACAGCGCCCTCGACACCAAGACCTTTGACTGGGTCGATCCCCTGGACATGGCCTCGCGCCTGTCTGAGGACGAACGCATGGTTTGGGACGCGGCCCGGACCTATTCCCGGGAAAAGCTGCTGCCTCGGGTGGTCTCGGCCTATGCCGAAGAGCGGTTCGATCGCGAGATCATGACCGAGATGGGGGCCTTAGGCTTCCTCGGCCCGACGCTTCCGGAAGACTACGGCTGCGCCGGGGTCAATCACGTGGCCTACGGCCTGATCGCGCGGGAGATCGAAGCCATCGACAGCGGTTACCGCTCGGCCATGAGCGTGCAGTCCTCCCTGGTCATGTATCCGATCTTTGCCTTCGGGTCCGAAGAGCAGAAGCAGAAGTATCTGCCCGGCATGGCAAAGGGGGAGATCATTGGCTGTTTTGGCCTGACGGAGGCCGATGGTGGCTCGGACCCTGCCAGCATGCGTACCACGGCCCGCAAGGCACCGGGGGGCTACACCCTGTCGGGTGCCAAGATGTGGATCACCAACTCGCCCATCTCCGACGTCGCCCTGGTCTGGGCCAAGCTGGACGGCGTGATCCGTGGCTTCCTGGTGGATCGTGGGTCTAAGGGCTTCGAGACGCCGCAGATCAAGAACAAGCTGTCCCTACGCGCCTCCATCACCGGCGAGATCGCCCTGGACGAGGTGTTTGTTCCCGAAAACCAGATGCTGCCCAATGTCTCGGGTCTGCGCGGACCGTTTTCCTGCCTCAACAAGGCCCGTTACGGCATTGCCTGGGGTGCCATGGGTGCCGCGGACTTCTGCCTCCATGCCAGCCGCGATTACACCAAGACCCGCTCAGTGTTCGGCAAGCCCCTTGCGGCCCGTCAGCTGATCCAGAAGAAGCTGGCCGACATGCAGACCGAAATTGCCCTGGGTTTTGAAGGGGCCCTGGCCCTGGGGCGTCTGATTGATCAGGGTGCCTGGGTGCCCGAAGCCATCAGCCTGATGAAGCGCAATAACTGCGGCAAGGCCCTGGCCATCGCCCGCGAAGCCCGCGACATCCATGGCGGCAACGGGATCAGCGGCGAATATCACGTCATGCGTCACGCCTCGAACCTTGAGACCGTCAATACCTATGAAGGGGCTCACGACGTCCATGCCCTGATCCTGGGGCGGGCAATCACCGGCGAAAACGCGTTCTAGATCTAGCCGAATTGGGGTCGGGTCTTCCGCCCGGCCCTGCCCTGGTGATAGACCTTTCCGAAATTCCGGGAGGGAACATCATGACGACCACGACAGACCAGGCTGAAGCGCCTCTGCAAGGGGCGTCCCTGCGCACCGTCGTGGCCGCCTCTGCGGCCGGCACCACCTTCGAGTGGTACGACTTTTTCGTGTTCGGCAGTTTGACGACGGTCATTTCCAAGACCTTCTTCACGGGTCTGACAGATACGGCGGGTTATATTGCCGCCCTGGCCCTGTTCGGTGCTGGCTTTGCCTTTCGGCCTATCGGTGCCCTGGTCTTTGGCCGGATCGGCGACAGGGCAGGTCGCAAGGGTGCCTTCCTGGTCACGGTCATGCTGATGGGCGGTGCGACTGTGGCCATTGGCCTTCTACCCACCTATTCCCAGGCCGGCCTCATTTCACCGGCCCTTCTGGTGCTTATGCGGATTCTGCAGGGTTTTGCCCTTGGCGGGGAGTATGGCGGCGCGGCGATCTATGTGGCCGAACATGCACCGGTCAATGCCCGGGGCCGGTCCACCAGCTGGATCCAGACCTCCGCAGCCTTTGGTCTGTTCGGGGCCCTGTTGGTTATTCTGGCGACCAGGCTGGTTCTGAAGCAGAATTTCGGGCCTGACGCCTTCGACGCCTGGGGCTGGCGCATTCCCTTCCTATTTTCTGCGGGGCTGTTGCTGGTCTCGATCTTCATGCGCATGAAGCTCACCGAGAGCCCGGCCTTCGCCAAGATGAAGGCTGAAGGCGGTGGATCAGCGGCCCCCTATACCGAGGCCTTTGGCCAGTGGAAAAACCTCAAGCTGGTGCTCCTGGCGCTAGCAGCGATTATGTCAGCCCAAGGGGCGGTCTGGTACACCGCCTTCTTTTACACACAGACCTTCCTGGACAAGTTTCTCAAGGTCGCCCCTGAGACCATCAATCTGGTGATGATGGCGGCCACAGCGGTCAGCGCCGTCTTCTACGTCCTGTTTGGGGCCCTGTCAGACCGTATCGGCCGCAAGCCCGTCATGCTGTTTGGCATGACCTTGATGTTGATCGCCTATTTTCCGGGCTTCCACATGTTGACCCAAATGGCCAATCCCGCCCTGGCCGAGGCCCAGGCCCGCACCCCTGTCGTGGTTATGGCCGATCCCGCCGATTGCTCCCTGCAGTTTGACCCGGTGGGCAAGGCGAGCTTCGTCACCTCCTGCGACATCGCCAAGAGCGTCCTGGCCAATGCCGGGGTCTCCTATGATAACCAAGCTGGGCCTGCGGGCTCTCCCGCCCTGGTCAAGATCGGCGGCGTGGCTGTCGAGTCCAAGTCTGCTGTCGGCCTTGCAAAGGCTGACGCCAAGGCCCTGAAGACCAGTGTCGAAGGTCAGATCAAGACCGCCCTGGCCGCCGCTGGCTATCCGGCCAAGGCCGACCCGGCGCGGATCAACTATCCAGGTCTAGCGGCCATATTGTTCGTCTTTGTGATCGCCGCGACGGCCCTGTTCGGCCCCATCGCCGCCTGCCTGGTTGAACTCTTCCCCACCCGTATCCGCTACACAGCCATGTCATTGCCCTATCACATTGGCACGGGCTGGATCGGCGGCTTCGTGCCCTTCACCGCCTTCGCCATCGTAGCGGCGGTGGGCAATATCTATTCTGGCCTCTGGTATCCCTTTGCCTTCACCGCCCTGTCAGTGACGACTTGCCTGCTCTTCCTGCCGGAAACCAAGGATCGCAGCCTTCATTAGTGGGGATGAGGCAGGCGCTCCACCATGACGCCGGCGGCCAGAAGGCTAGCGATCTCCAGGTCGGCGTCCAGACAGACCAGTCGGATGACCGTCTGGCCTTCCTCTGTCCATTTGGCGACCTGATCAAGAGTTCCGACATCTGGCATATACCGCTCCGCGTCCCGGCGGATCATGGCCAGTATGCCCGGGTCTGCGCCGGGATCAGCAACGACAATGTCAGCCGCCGAAAGGGCCCGGGCGGCGCGCAGGGTTAGCAGGTCTGACGGTCCCTCAGCTTGGATGATCTGCACCTTGCCTGTCCGGGTTGAACCCGGATCAGCGAGTTCCCGCTCGAACAGTATGCGCCCCAGGGCCATGTCCCCGTCTAGCGCCGCCTTCACCGCCGGGCCATCGAGGGCCTTGCGCAGGAAGCTGCGACGCTCTCCTAGGTCTGGGAATCTGGCCTTCACATCGGCCTGGAAGCTGGCCAGCAGGGCGGCGGCCCGACCGGCCCCTTCTGGAACCTTCTGTTCAATGTCATTGCGCAGACGGGCGGCCAGGGTGGGGGATCCTCCGCCTGTGCCCACCGCCGCCACCACGCCGCCACGATCAATCACCGCCGGCGTGGTGAAGTCGCACATGGCCGGGCGGTCTGTCACATTGACCAGGGCACCGGCTGCGCGCGCCAAATCTGCCGCCATCTTCATGGCGCTATCGGTGTCGTCAGCAATAAAGACCAGCAGGGCACCCTGATAGGTTTCGGCCTGAAAGGCGTTCGCTGCAGAAATCCGTCGGACCTCTGCTGGGGAGCCTTCGAACAGCCGTGCCTTAGCCTCAGCGCCTTCGCCATCGCCCACAACGACAACGACGGCTCCCTTGAGCGGAAAGAAGGCGGGAAAGACGTCCAAGGGCAGTCCTCTGGTTCAGTTCAGGGTCTTCATATAGGCGATCAGCGCCGCCCGGTCTGCCGCCACGGGCCAGGCACCTGGCATACGGGTTCCTGGGGCGAACTTTTTCGGGGCGGCCATAAAGGCGTCGAGGTTTTCATCTGTCCAGGTCCCACCCTTGCTCTTCAAGCCCTCAGAGAAAGCATAGTCAGGCAGGGCAGCAATGGACCGCTTAGAAACCCCGATTAGGCTTGGCCCGCTCAGGCTACTCTTGGCCAAATGGCAGGTTCGGCATTGGAGTTGAAAAATCTTTTGTCCGTCTGCAGCCGTCGCAGGTGCAGCCAGGGCTAACAGAATGGCTAAGCCAACGGCGAGGGGGCGAAACATGACGATCTCCAGTCTGATTGGCGGTGCAAGCTAATGGTCTAACCTCAAAACCGCGATGGAAATTCATACTGCCAGAGGAAACTGGGAGCTCGTCGCCAAATTTTCACACCCCAGCCCCTAGCCCTTTGAGACTAAACACCGTTACGATTGGTCCAATCTATTGAATCCGGGAGGGATGATAGGATGGCGACGACGCTCGAAATCAACGGAAAGTCGGTCGCGGTCAGCGCCGCGCCGGAAACCCCCTTGCTTTGGGTCCTGCGGGATGAAGCGGGCCTGACCGGCTCAAAGTTCGGCTGCGGCATTGGCCAATGCGGTGCCTGTACCGTGCTCGCCGATGGTACGCCCATCCGGTCTTGCTCGATCCCCATAGCCAGCTTGGCGGGTGTGAAGATTGCCACCATTGAAAGCCTGGGCGGAACCCACGCCCTGCAGCAGGCCTGGGTCAAGCACGATGTGCCCCAGTGCGGATACTGCCAGTCTGGCCAGCTGATGAGTGCCGCTGCCCTGCTGGCCAAAACGCCCAAGCCTACCGATGCTGACATTGATGCTGCCATGGATGGCAATATCTGTCGCTGCGGTGCCTATCAGCGCATTCGCGCTGCCATCAAGGACGCCGCCGGTCTCGGTGACGCCTCAGAAACCGCTAAGGCATAGGGGAGGTCATTATGAACGCACCTGTGAAATCTGAAGAGC
Source organism: uncultured Alphaproteobacteria bacterium (assembly GCA_937920085.1). Taxonomy (GTDB): domain Bacteria; phylum Pseudomonadota; class Alphaproteobacteria; order Caulobacterales; family Caulobacteraceae; genus Phenylobacterium. The sequence goes on from CALETE010000087.1 coordinate 8,237, forward strand.
TGAAGACCGGCTCCACTCGCCGCGAACTGGTGGTCGGCGCGACCCTGGTGGGCGGGGCCCTGCTGGTGGGGTGTTCCCCCGGCGATATCCTGGCCATGGGGGCCAAGTCTGATTTTGGGGCCTTTGGGCCCTTCATCAAGATCGGTGCCGACGGCGCGGTCACGGTGATTTCCAAGCATATCGAGTTTGGCCAAGGCAACCATGCTGGCCTCGCCGCTATTGTCGCTGAAGAACTGGATGCCGACTGGAGCAAGGTTAAGGTCGAACAGGCCGCTGCCAATGCAAAGGTCTATGCCAATCTCGGCATGGGGGTGCAGGGCACCGGCGGGTCCACCGCCATCGCCAACAGCTGGATGCAGCTTCGCAATGCCGGGGCCTCGGCCAAGGCCATGTTCGTTGACGCCGCCGCTGCCAAGTGGAGTGTTCCCGCCGCTGAAATCACCGTCAAGGACGGGGTGGTGTCTCATGCTAAGAGCGGCAAGTCCGCTGGCTTTGGCGACCTGTTGGCCGACGCTGCCAAGATTGCCCCGCCCAAGACCCCGGTTCTGAAGGACCCCAAGGCCTTTACCTTGATCGGTACCGATCGGGTCCGCCGCAAGGACTCCCAAGCTAAGAGCGACGGTACAGCTCGCTTTACCCAAGACGTACACCTGCCGAACATGCTCACCGCCATGGTCGCCCACGCACCCCGGTTCGGTGCGACAGTGGCCAGTTTTGACGCCACCGAGGCCAAGAAGGTCGCTGGCGTGGTCGACGTCTTCCAGATTCCCACTGGCGTCGCCGTGGTTGCCCAGACCACCTACGCCGCCAAGGCAGGCCGTGAAGCCCTAAAGGTCACTTGGGATGAGTCCAAGTGCCAGAAGCACAGCTCTGACAAGCTGACCGCCGACTATACCGACTGGGCTGCCGGCAAGGGCACCCTGCCCGACAAGACACCTTGGCAGGTCTTCCAGACCCAGGGTGACGCCACAAAGCCGACGCAGGGCCAGATCTTCGAAGCCGCCTATGACTTCCCCTTCCTGGCCCATGCCACCATGGAGCCCATGAACTGCGTGGCCGAGATCGGCGGCGGCAAGAACAAACTGACCTTTGGCTCGCAGAGCCCGACTTTGGACCAGCTCAACACGGCCAAGATCGTTATGACCCTGCCAGGCAAGGTCGAGGTCGAGACCTTGTTTGCAGGCGGCTCCTTCGGCCGCCGGGCCAACTTCCAGTCCGACTATGCCGTAGAGTGCGTGCACATCGCCAAGAAGGTTGGCGGTGGGCGCCCGGTCAAGCTGGTCTGGACTCGGGAAGACGACATGGCCTCCGGCTATTTCCGGCCCCTGACCCATCACCGCCTCAAGATTGTGACGGACAAGGACGGCTATCCGGTCTCCTGGACCCATCGGGTGGTCACACAGGCCCTGATGAAGGGATCGCCCATGGCAACCAAGGGCGTGGATGAGACAACGGTGGAGGGCACCAAGGGCTCGCCCTATCTCAAGGCCACACCGGTGGTGGACGGTCAGGTCCTGATGCCCGACCTGGACATACCGGTCCTCTGGTGGCGCTCGGTGGGCGCGACCCACACGGCCTTTGTGATGGAGCACACCATTGACCAGCTGGCCCGCAAGGCCGGCAAGGACCCGGTGGCCTACCGCATGGCCATGTATGAAAAGGCCGGTGCCAAGCGCCACATCGCTGTCCTCAACCTCGCCCTTGAAAAGGCTGGGGCTGTAACGCCTGGCTGGTCCCGGGGCGTCGCGGTCCACGAAAGCTTTGGCACTGTGGTGGCTCAGGTGGCAGAGGTACAGTTGGTTGACGGGGTGCCCAAGGTTGGCCGGGTTGTCGCCGCCGTGGACTGCGGCATCGCCATTGCCCCCAGCCAGATCGCCGCCCAGATGGAAGGCGGCATCTGCTATGGCCTGTCAGCGGGCCTGTTCGGTCGGGTCAGCGTCAAGGATGGTGCCGTCGAGCAGACCAATTTCGACACCTACCGTGTCCTGCGCAACTCCGAAGCCCCCCATGTGGAAACCTACATCCTGCCGTCGGGCAATGCGCCGTCCGGCGTGGGCGAGCCCGGCGTTCCTGTGATCGCACCGGCGGTGGCCAATGCGATCCTGGCGCTGAACGGTCAAGCGACCAACAGTCTGCCGATGGTCAAGGGGTAGTATGTGGCGGGGGCTGAGCGATCAGCCCCTTCCCGCAATAGCTGGATT
>CALETE010000088.1 GCA_937920085.1 uncultured Alphaproteobacteria bacterium
GGTCACCGCCGAGCGCATCCGCGACAAGTTCCGCGCCAGCCGCGCTAAGGGCATGTACATGGGCGGGGTGCCGCCGCTTGGCTATGACGTGAAAGCTCGCAAGCTTGTGATCAACAAGTCTGGCGCCGCCAAGATCCAATACATCTTCGAGCGGTTCCGGGAGATTGGCTCGGGCACGCATCTGCTGCGCGAGCTTGCCGAGCGAGGGATCCTGACCCGTCACGGCAAACCCATCACCAAGGGCTTCCTATATCGCGTCCTTAACAACCGGATCTACATTGGTGAGGTGGTCCACAAAGGGAACCGCTACCCCGGCGAGCACGAGCCAATAATCAGCACCGACCTCTGGGATGCGGTGCATACGATCCTGAAGGAGAGCCCCAGGGTTCGTGGCGGGCGGTCGCGCGCCAACACACCGGCCATGCTGAAGGGGCTGATCTGGGGACAAGATGGGGCGGCATTTTCGCCAACGCACACCCGCAAGAATGGCAAGCTATACCGCTACTATGTCAGCCAGACCTTGCTGAGGAACGGCGCGGGAACCTGTGAGGTTGGCAGGGTTCCAGCTGCAGAGGTTGAAGCCGCCGTTATCGAGCAGCTGAGGGCAGCATTCCGTCAGCCTGAAATCATCATTGGCGCTTGGAAGAAGGCCACACGGAGCACACCGGCGTTGACCGAGACGCTAGCGATACAGGCTCTGAGAGATCTGGATCCCATGTGGGATGAGCTGTTTCCAGCGGAGCAGGCCCGGATTGTTCAGCTCATCGTCGATAAAGTGATCGTCGGCAGCGAAGGCCTTGATGTCCGGCTTCGCACCGAAGGCATTGGTTCCCTGGCCCGGGAGTTGTGTGCGCCGGCGCTGGAGGAAGCCGCATGAAGGCGCCTCAAAAACCGCACATTGTCTCCGTCTTTGTGCCCTTCAAGCTCACCAAGCGCGGCGGTCGCAAGGAGATGATCCTTCCTCCGGCAAACGAGCTGAACAGGCCTCGGCCTGACAACACCGTGCTCAAGGCTCTGGCACGGGCATTCCGCTGGAAGCGGATGCTTGAGGAGGGCTCATATGCCTCGATCACTGAACTCGCTGAGAAAGAAAAGATTGGGATGAGCTATCTCACGCGCGTGATGCGCATGACACTGCTTGCCCCCGACATCATCGATGCGATCCTTGAGGGGCGCCAGGGGGACGGGATTGATTTAACCGTTCTAGCTGCCCCATTTCCCTTAGAATGGGGGGCGCAGCGGCGGCATTTTTCCTCGGAACGGACGGACAGTTGAAAGGGGGGCAGTCCGCGCTTGCCTGCCGAGGGGAATCTCAACTAGACATATCCTGCACACTTTTTGGAAGGTTCCGAAAAGTGATTCGGGGGTGTCCGTGGACGACAGCAAGCCAAGTTTACGATGGGGAGTTGAGCAGAAGCTCCAATTCATCGAATTTCGCTTGTTCTGGGAAGGGCACGTCAATCGCAGCGATCTGATCGACAAATTCGGCGTCTCCCCAAACCAGGCATCCGGCGACCTGAACCGCTACATTGCGTTGGCGCCAGACAACATGGTCTACGATAAAAGCGGCAAGACCTACGTCCGTTCGCCTACGTTCAAGCCGCTGTTTCTGAAGCTCGACGCCACCCAATACCTCTCTCAGGTCCGTTCGATTGCAGAAGCGGTCATTACTCCTGAGGATGCATGGATCGGCAACCTACCGACCTTCGACGCTACGCCAGCGCCAGCGCGGGGGATTGACCCTGTCGTGCTGCGATCGATCGTCATCGCCATAAGGCGGCATGAGGCCATCGAAGTTCTGTACCAGTCAATGTCCGCGCCAGATCCAGAGTGGCGATGGATAGCGCCTCACGCATTAGCGTTCGATGGCTTTCGCTGGCATGCCCGATCCTTCTGCGAGAAGAGCGGTGAGTACCGCGATTTCGTAATCTCCCGCATCATTGAGACGCGTCAAACAAGGGCTGCCAAGAAGCCGGCAGTCTCGGATGTCGCTTGGGAGGAGATAGTTGAGCTCGAGGTTGGGCCTCATCCTGATCTCAGCCCAAACCAAAAGCGGGTGATTGAACTCGACTACGGGATGAAGGATGGGATCGTGACGATCCCGGTCCGCAGAGCGCTGCTCTACTATGCGCTGAAGCGGCTCGGTCTCGACACAGATCCTTCAGCCCGTAGGCCGCAAGATCAGCAGATTGTAATCTTAAACGACGCAGTTTCGATGCTAGGTATGAATGTTGAAAACGGAAGGAACCGCTCATGTTAGGGCTAACTCTTAGAGATGAATTTAAGGGCAAGCGTCTAAAGGGCACTGCGATTGAGCTCTCTAACGAGACCAACACTGGCGCGACACAGGTTGCCGCAAGAGAGTTCCTCGAGATCACCTATCCAACCCATGACCTGCTGAAGGGCATTGAGGCTGTTGGCCCTAGCCAAGGACGTCCGGTAGTCGTGATGGGCGAACGCGGCCTCGGTAAATCTCACTTGATGGCGGCTCTTTTTCACGCGGTTAACGATCCTGTATCCACTGAGGCATGGTTAAAGAACTGGGCGGTTACCTTGAGCCAGCCCGAGATAGGCCAAATACCCCTGAGGAGCGGCATGCTGGTTATCGGTGAGAGCCTCCACCGACAGAGATACAAATTTCTCTGGGATCTCCTTTTTGAACGGCATCCACACGGCGCCTTCATCAAAGGCAAATGGGAAGCGCTGGGCACGGACATTCCATCTGATCAGTTGATCTTGGAGCTCCTGCAGCACACACCTTCCATGTTGCTGCTGGACGAATTTCAGACGTGGTATGACGGGTTAACTAACACCAAGCAGTTTCCTTGGAAAAATTGGGCGTTCAATTTCATCCAGATCCTTTCAGAGATCGCCAAGGAGCATCCCGACCGTCTGGCGCTGGTGGTATCGGTGCGCAATGGCGATACCGACGCTTATCAGCAGATCCACCGCGTCAACCCGGTTCAGGTCGACTTCAAGGCTGGTGGCAGCCCAGAGCGTATCCAGCATGATCGCCGCAGGATGCTGTTGCATCGCCTGTTCGAAAACCGCCTGCAAATCAGCAGGGCGGATGTCGAGGCGCTGCTCGGCGTGCACATCGCAGAGTACTTCCGCCTTCTGGACGTCCCATCCTCCGAGCACGACCGAAAGCGCGCAGACTTTATCGAATCCTGGCCATATGCCCCGCATCTCCTGCAGTTGCTGGAAGATCAGGTCCTAGTCGCCACCGACGCGCAGGAAACGCGCGACCTCATCCGCATTCTGGCCAACCTCTTTAAGAGCCGGGGAGATACGGCCCCTGTTCTGACAGCAGCTGACTTCAGACTGGATGACGAGAATTCAGGTATCGGGGCGTTGTTGGACTCGGTCGCCAACCAGCAACACCGGACGCTCCGCGAAAAGGCGCTACGGAACCTGACTTCGGTTGCTGATGCCGTCCCGGGCCATGCCGCCAAGGTGCCCCACCTGCAGGAAATCATCGGGGCGCTCTGGCTTCGTTCAATTGCGGTCGGCAACCTTGCAGGCGCGGAGCCCTCGACCCTTCAGGTCGACATCACGCAGGGCGAGGCAATCGATGACAACGGTTTCCAGGTAGAACTGGCGACCGTCATCGAGAACAGTTTCAATATCCACCAAGAAGGCCAAAGGCTCGTCTTCCGCGAGGACGAGAACCCCCAAGCCAAGCTTATGGCGTCGGCTCGCAATGATAAACTCTTCAGCGGTGGTGAGGACCTAGCACAGCTGGCGAAGGAAGTTCGCTATGTGGTCGGCGGCTCCGAAGAGGTCGCAAAGACCTTTAGGGTTATCGCTCTTCCGCGGGAGTGGCTGACCGACCCATGGACGGCGCTGGATGAAACCGAGCATCCAGACCGTTGGGACGAACGCCTGCCAATTCTTCTGCTCCCCGAGGAGCCTGACAAGATCAACGAGCGCCTCGGCCGGTGGCTCAAGGAACATCTTCAGAAGCGCCGCAACACCATTCGCTTCCTGCTGCCTCGCGCCGGCTCCTCGAATGCATTTTACGATCGAGATCTGCTGATCCTCGCGCGCGCGGCAATGAAGGCTCAGGAGTGGAGCGGTCAAAACCCCGAATATCGGAAGCTCCAGGCCAAATACCAAGGTGAGCTCAGGGACATACTGAAAAAGCGGTTCGACCGGTTTGCAGTCCTGCATCGCTGGAATTTTGTCGACCCTGAAAGGTGCGAGTTCAGCGTTGAGGCGCTGCGCGAGCAGGGAGCCAAGATCCCGGAGGCTTTGGAGCAGGCGGTCGTAAACGACCTTTTCGTGCCCGAAGATTTCCAAGCGCTGGTCCTAGAGGCGGCGGCCGACAATGCCTCGGTCGGCAAACTGCTCAAGGAACTTCAAGAACCCCGTGCGGGGGGCCTGGACTGCACGCCGTGGCTGGGTGAAACCGCCATGAAAGAGCGGATCGTGCGCCTTTGTGCAAAGGGCAAGATCGCGATCAATCTGCGCGGAATGGAATATCTCCAGTCCCAGCCAGGTGAGGATGAAGACACGGCATGGCGCCGCCTGCGTCCGAAACTGTCCTTCACCGGCCGTCAGCTTGATGAAGTGTTCCTCCTGCAACCTTCTGCCGTGCCGTCGACAGGCGGGGCAACGCCGCCGGTACCGGACGTGCCAGCCCCCGTCACCGGGGGCGGCCTCTTTGGCGGCCAACCGACCACCGGTAGCTCGCCTTCGCCGAACCCTACGCCCGGTCCGGGGCCGACCGACGGCACGCCGTCCCAGGGCTCTGGCGGCATCTTCGGAGGCGGCGGTTCACAGCCTCGCGTGAGACTTTCGAATCCGCCTACCTCTGCCCTCAATTTGATTGGCCGACTTGAGGGTTGGGGCATCGGGCCGGCGACGCCGGTCGGTGGGGTCACGCTCGTGGTATCCGCCGCAACCGGAGCTCAACTCAAGGAGCTCCTTCGGAAGCTGCCAGACGGCATGACCTTTGAGCTCTCTTTGGACAAAGAGGAAGGCTGATGGCCCTGGGTGTTGACGAACTCCGCGAGCTGGCAGGCGCGACATCAAAGGCCGCGTGGAAGTCCATCATCAGTCGCGCGGTCGAAACCTGTTCACCGCCCCTGTCGGCGGCGACGGCTCCAAGCGAGGTGACCCGGCGCGATCGCGAAATCGGCACACTCGACCATTTCCTTTCCGCAGGTGGCTGGGATCTCTGGAAGCAGTTTGGCCAGGATGTCGAACGGACGTCAGACCGTCTGGCGCGGTGGTGGGCCGAACCCTACAGCGCCAAGGCCGTTCTAATCCTCGACGGCTTGAGCCTACGCGAACTGCCCTGGCTCCTCGCAGGTGCAAAGGAACGCGGTTTTACTCTTCATGAGGCCACGGCCACAGGCTCCGAGCTGCCCAGCGACACCAACTCATTCGCAAGAGGGTTGGGCCTCAATAGCCGAAGTCAGCTTCAAAATAATGGTGGCGGCTCAGCGCATCGGCTGTCTCCTGCCAAAACCGAATGCATCGACCTGCCCTGGGCCGACTGCGCAAACCTCATTGACTCTTCGCCTAACTGGCTCTTTTGGCACCAATGGCCGGACAGCAAGATCCACGATGGGTCGGGCGCTGGACAAGGCCTTGATGTCCTGACCCGCGATGTTGCCGAGCAGCTGAGCAGCGACGACTTTTGGGCATTCGTTGAGCGCTTGGCGACCGGCCGACGGTTGATCATCACCTCTGATCATGGCTACGCGGCCACAGGGCTGTTCTTCGATGCCGCCGACCAGCAGGCCAACTACCTCAAATCGGCCCTGAAGAGTGGCCGCAGCATCGCTGGCGAGCTTGACCCGGGTCCGTTTGTCCCGCCAATTGTGATGCAGGCCAACGGATCTAACGGCGCACATCTTTTGGCGGTAGGCCGCTGGAAATGGCGCAGTCAGGGCGGCTACCCAACATTGGCCCATGGCGGCCTTTCACTGCTCGAAGTGCTCTCGCCCTTCATTGAGCTATCTATCTAAGGACAATAGGCTGTGGCCACGAAAAAAGAATTCATAGCCCAGGAAGTAGCCCGTGAGGTTGGCGCAGGTCGTCCCGCTGCGCTGGAAACGGTAGATTTTAGCGATCCCAAACGGCCTAAAACTTGCCTTGAGGTGGACTTCCCGATCCTATCAGTGAACCAGGTGGCCGCGATAGAAGGTCCTGCAAGCAAACCAATTTATCAGATGTCTAAATGGTGGGCGCGTCGGCGTTCCAGCGTATTCCGCTCAATGCTTATCGCGGCCGCAACCAGAGCTCCAGAAGATCCGTCCCACGCGGCCAAACTGGTGTGGGACAACTATTATGCCAATCATCAGAAAAAAGGGGCCTACAAACATTTGAAAGTGGCCGACATCTTTATGGGGGGCGGCACTACTCTGGTTGAGGGGTCACGCCTCGGCATGCAGATGTCAGGTAATGACCTTAATCCCGTTGCCTGGTTTGTGGTGAAGCAGGAATTGGCAGATGTCGACCTAGATGAGGTAAAGTGCCTACTGGCAGACATCGAAGCCGACGTGAAACCTCAAATCATGCCATTCTACTATTGCGATGGCCCTAACGGTGAAACAGGTGTCTGGACGCATAAACCCTCAGGTAAAGTGATGGGCGCGAATTTTGACCCGCTTGCCCTCTTGCCGGAAGAGCGAAAAGACTATGGTTACGAAGGGCCAGAAATTATCTACACTTTTTGGGCAAAACATGGACTTTGCAAGGTTACAGGCTGCGGCCATCGCACGCCAATCATGACCAGCCCCGTTGTGGCTGTTAAATCGATTTCTGTGAAAAGTTGGAGGCATAATTGCTCAGCTTGCGGAGGCGCTTACGACATTGAGGATACGGAAGCGAGAATGGCGCCAGGTATTCCGATTTTTGTAGCAGATGATGAAGTACAATTCTCCCATATTAATGCGAATGGCAAAGTAATATGTCCTCACTGCGGGGACGAGGAGATGATTAAATTAGGAAAGTCGAAAAATAAGTCAGTTTCACTTTCTTTACTCGTTCATCCGGATTGGCTTAATGGAATAAATTCTGTCGGCTCTGATGGAAATCCATTCGGTGGATCGACTCAAGATTCGCCATCTTCTACTGCCGAATGGAACATTGCTCGGTCGCAAAATGTCCGCCTCCTTGAGGTTAGGGGCGACCTACCCGCGCAAGTTACGTGTCCAGAAACTGGGCGGACATTTGCCACCGGAAAGGCGGGGGGCACTGTCCCTGGCAAGGCTAAATTCACTTGTTCCGCCTGCGGTGCATTGAATGACGTCCTGGCCTCAGCAAAACAAACCGGAAAAAATGGGCCAATGTCGGCTTATGCGATCCATGCATATTCGAAAGAGAGGAGAGCATCTGGCGCGCCTTACAATGGCCGTTTCTTCGCGCCCTTTGGCGAGCGCGAGGCCAAGCAAATGAATGCTGCCATGATGGAGTGGGAAGCCCGTAAGTCCAAAGATCTAGATGGATGTTGGCCTCGTGAGGGAATTCCCGATGGATTCATGACAACGCATAACAACGGCGATATAAAAAACGGCCATGGATATCATTACTGGTCAGATATGTTCAACGCGCGAGAGCTCCTTGCGCATTCTCTTTTATTAAAATCAATTATGAATGTGGGGGGTTATTCTAAAGATACGCGAGAGTATGTTCTGGGCTGCTTGCAGCAATACGTAAGAAATAATAACAACTTTACTATATGGAAC
>CALETE010000089.1 GCA_937920085.1 uncultured Alphaproteobacteria bacterium
ACCAGTGACACCACCATTTCGGTCAAATGGGTCTCAAGCCCATGTTCTTCGCTATCGCTCCAAGTTGGCGCACCTTCCCCGACGACTGTCAGCCGAAGCTCGTCAGCCCAGCCACCCCGAGTATGCCACTTGCCATCCCGATCGGGTTTGGCGGTTGGGTGGTCCAGTAGAAACTCTACGCGCTCAGCGCCTACGACTGCGCCGACATTTCGTGCCTCGGCATCACTCACCCAAGGCTGGGCGCCGTACCTCTGCAAGGCCGTGAAAATGCTGCTGAGCAGTCGCAGGCGGCGTCGTTCGAAAGCTGAGTCAAATAGCGGCCCATCCCAGGTGTGGTGCCATGCAGGTGCCCCCTTCTTCGGGCGACGCTTCTCATCGACCGCGAGCAAAGTTCCAATTAGCGGGTGGGGCGCATTCAGATTGCGTTGATTGATCACCTTTCCAATTCTGGGCGCGATGCGGGCCCTAAGCTGATCCAGCGTCTCTTCGAATGTTGGTTCGACTGGGAGCGGCTCAGCAAGTTCGCCTTCAGGGTTATTGTAGAAGGGCACAAAGCGCGTGTGTTCTCCCAGGTGGATAAGGTCTGGCATGCCAGGGTCTCTTAGGGGGAGGGGGGCTAGCTTGACGTTCTGGCCTGCTCGCAGTTTCGTCCAATACCCTCGTTGCGGAACAGGAATGTCAGCCTTCTTGCAGATCTTCTTTAGACCCACATCCGAAATCCCCAGATCCTGAGCTACCGAAAAGACAGGTTCAGCCCATATCCGCTGGTGGAGTGTTTGCCTTGTTAGAATAGCCATGGGCTCCTCTCACGCCGGGTTCACCTGCCCCCTCACCAACGAGGCTCAGGCAGGTAGGCGGCCTCAGAAATGACCTTTGTCGCATCGCCGCGGGTTCGGTAGTTTCCGATTAGAAGGCCTTCCGTATCTTCCAGCGTTTTGATGCGGTGAAGGCTCATCGACTTTTCGCTAGTGCGCGAGAGCCGGTAGATCCGACCATTTGTACGACAATACACCTCGGCAGACTTATTCAGGGGAGTCCATTTGCAGTCAGCGCCGGATAGAAGGCGCTGCTCAAGGGCTTGCTTCTCAGCCTCAATCTGCCGTTGCCGTTCAGCCTGACTTTCCCGCATCTGGCGGATTTCTTCCTCCTCTACCCACTCTTGGATCGCCCCAATGATCGCGGGAAGCTCCGTGCCTTCGGCCTTCTCCCTTTCGAAAATCATTAGGCAGCCGAGTTTCACCCCTTCATTGGGTCGCGATCCATATTCGTCCTCTTGGAACGCCCGCAATCGCTGGGCGACGTCCATTCTGGTGAGCTGAGGACCGGGCATTCCATTGAGGTATTCCCGAAGGTCTTCGATAGGGATCCAGCAGTCAGTCGCGGACTTAACTAATGTCTCGCGTTGCTCAGTCCACTTACGCCAAACGCCATCTCGCTGCCTTAGTTTCTCAACGATTTCGTTTGCGAGGAGGTGGATTGCCCAGCCGTCGCGGATATGCCGCTGGTAGGGCGTACAAACGTGGTTGAACAAGAGTTCCTTTACAGCTCGAACCTGGTCGTTGTTGTCCATTCTCTACCTCGACCTAAAGCAGCCGCTTCAGGCCAGTTTCCACATGCCAAGACTACTCAAGCCATTGGCACGATCAAAGGTCATCGGGTTGGTAGGCTTTGCGCCTAAAGCGACATCAAATTAGCTTTCGTGCTGCCATTTTATGGGGCGACCTCTCCAACCGTGGTCGCTCCCCAATTGTGGACGTCAGCAGAGATGCCAATCCAGGAAGAGTGGAACTTCCATTTTCGCTAAGATTGTTAGCGGTAAACGCCAAGGGCGAACGCCACTACGCCCATGATTAATTCAACGCCGATGATCAAGGCGATCTGAATCCGCTGATGACTTCGCATACGCCGCACCATGTCCGTCTGGACCGTCGCAAGTTCTGCATGAAATTCGGCGAATGATTTCTCAAGGCGGCTTTCCATGGGGCGGTACGAACCCTTTGTGACGAGGTCGGAACGAACACATCTACCACTTTCTTGATCTGGCTACGATTGGCGTTGGTTGCCAAGGGGGCAAGGATCAAAGAATGGTCACTTCAATTCGATAAAGCTTCTCTGCACATAATGGCAAAAACCCGTCTCGACTTCGGACCTACAGATACGAGCGGTCCTATAGAAAGTCGGCTGGAATTCAAATTTGCGCAGCAGAGCGCCAAATTCGACAGTTCGTTCGCCTCGATAGATGAGCGGTTCGCTGAGATAACCGAGCAATTCCAAGAAATGGGGGTTCACCACGTCGCGAGCCTTCGACGCCAAAGGATATGGCTTAATATAGCGATGATTGTGACTTCGGCCGGCGCATTGGCTCACCTGAAATTCCTTCTCTGAGATACGTCGTTGTCCCCGCTGGCAGATATTTCTGGGTGCTGACACGGGGACATGAGGACAGGTCTACTCGTAGCCAGGTGGACGCCAGGACAGGCACCCAAGTCCGCAAGGCGTTGGACACTTCAGCCTCAAAGCGACATCCCCCAATCCCTCTTCCGGTCGGCCGAAGGCTCGCGCTGTGGCTCTTGACGGGTCGGCTCATCGAAGTGTCGATCAAAGGTTTTCTCTAGCTTCTTCTCTTTCTCGCTTTCTAGCCTGACATCCGGTGCAACCGGCTCGCGAAGGCCCTGATCCAACCCCGCTCGCCGGTCTTGCGCGATCTCGGCCGGATCTGGACGAACATTCTCCGAAGCGATCAGGTTTTGGCCGTCTTTGTTGGATAGCCGTGCGAGCAACCGCTCTTTAGAGTCGGTGACCACGCTGATGCCGTGCACCGCCCGTGATACCTGAACATAGGCGATGGCTTGGTTCGCATTACGAGAATGAAGAACCGCGATTGGATCATCCCTGAGCGTCAGTCCCTGGGCGCGATGAGTGGTCATTGCATAGCCAGGTCCCAGGAACCTAAGGTTCGGGTCATTGGCAGGCAATTCAAGCCTTGCTCCGCCATCTCGCTCCAGCGTCACCTGCTTCTCGTCGCTTGAGACGATCGTCACCTTCTCGCCAACCCTGGCTTCGACGTCCTTCAGCGACCGCTCAAAGACCATCTGGGCGCCGTTGTAGATTGGCTTGGGTTCCTTCGGATCGAAGACCGAGAATGCGTCCCTTCCATTCCGGGCCAAGGAGGCAAGATCGATCGAAAACTGCCGTCCACTTTGATTTTCAACATGCAAAAGTGTGGACGTGTCCGCCTGTCCACGAGCGACCACGTGGACATGTTCATCCTTGGACACGTCGAGCTGTCGACTTGTGAAGTTGAAGACCAGGACCTGGCCTTCCTTGTAGCTTTCGATCTTCCAGCGCTCCGGACCCGTCAAATGGACCTGAACCAAAGGCGAGACTGAGACGCCTGTGCGCCCGATTTCGCCCTGCCTTTCTAGGTGCTCTAAGATCTTGCCATTGATCTCGTGGCGTTCAGCCTGGGTCGCAGTAAGGACGGGCCGGTTCTGGCCCTTTTCATGCGCCGCTTTCCAGAGCTGAAAGGCGTTTTCAACAAGGTCGCTTGAGCCCTTTCCGGCGCCAACCTCGATGAGAGAAAGGCCAAGCCGCTCCACGCCATCCTTGGCGTTTCCTTGGGAGAAGGCTTCAACGGAGGACCTTAGGCCGAGGTCACGTTGACGAACGATTTCGTCAACGATGGCCTTGGGCGCACCTTCATTCACCAGATGGCGGAACGGCGCCCCAGCCCCCACGGCTCCAAGTTGCCTCTGGTCGCCCACTAAGACCAATTTCGATAGCTCAAGCTTTCTCGACAGCTCGACAATTCTGAAGGCGTCCCGATTGGACAGCATGGAGGCTTCGTCGACGACCACGACCTTGCCGGCCCATCGCGATTTCTCGGCGCCGGTCGCCCGCCGCTTACCATCCGCGACATCTGAGAACTGAGCCAGGAAGCTGGCCGTCGTTTGAGCCTTGTCCATTCGCGCTTCGGTGCGAAGGGAGTCCACTGCGGCATGGGTCGGCCCAAGTCCGACCGAGGAAACGCCCTTATCGGCCAGAGCCTCATTTACTGTCCGCAGCAAGGTCGTCTTGCCAACGCCGGCAGCGCCCTGAATGGCAAGCACCCGGTCTTTGGACGACAAGACGAGGAGGGCTGCGGAAACCTGACCAGCGTTCAAGGCTAAGTCTGACATTTCACGGCCTGGCTGCTTCAGGCGCGAGATGGCCCCGATCTTGTCATAGGCTGGCGTCGACTTGCCCTTGCCGGCTTCAATTGACGCAATGAGGTTGCGCTCGAGCGCTAATGCGTCTGGCGTAGTCAGGCCGCCGTGCAGTTTCTGATCTGCGATCTTCAAGACACCGCGGCGCTCTAGGGCCGCAATCTCCTTCGCTAGGCTTTCGCTCGCCACTTGGAGTGAAGAGGCTTCCAATGCGCCGCGCATGACCTCTGTCCTAGTGAAGACCGCACGCCGATCTTCCAGAACCTCCACGGCAAAGCTTACGGCTCGGCGGGCTTCTGGATCTCGGCCGACTTCAGGCTCACCAGCCTGGTAGCCATACTTTTCAGAGATGCCTCCCAGAAGGCGCGTTTTCAGAGCCGAAACGAACTCAGTGACAGGCGCATCGCGTCTGGCCATCTGTTCGGAGCTTTTGACGGCGCCACGCCCACGTTCGTGGGCCGCTTTCACCAGACCCTCAGCGTCTAACCCAACGTCCCGGGCTTCCTCACGCCATCGCCCCTCTAGTTCACCTACGTCCAGCTTCAGCTTCTTCGGTCGATCCTTGAGCTTTGCCACTTGAGCGGCGTCCGGCGTGGTGGGCTTTTCCCGCGCATAGGCTTCTTCGACCCGCTTGGTCGCCTTGGAGAAGGCCTCCCTGTGTTCTGGCTCTACTGCCGATAGCTCAAAGGTCCCGCCTTTATGAGGCTGGACGTCATACCCAAGGTCCATGGCCGCCCTGGCGAGCTCTCTTTGATAGATCAGGCCCAGGGCAACCTGCCCCTCGAGAAGGGCCTTGGACTCTATCGCTCGCCACTCGTCTGCCGATTTCAACCAGGTCGCATTGGCCACGATGACGTGGGAATGTGTCTGCGGATCGCCCTCGCGGCTGGTCGCATGGGTTGTCTTGGCGGCGACCAGGTTTCCGGTCGAGACCCGTTCAATTTTCCCCTCCGGTGTCCTGACGCGGGTGACTGCGAGCTCCTTCTCGGCATAGCTCATGGCCGCGACAACGGCCTTTTCGTGTGCGGCTAACAGACGAGTATCACCCCCGACGAGGCCGAGAAGCGAGACCGACTTTGGCGCACTGAAAGTAAGATCAAAGCCCGCCTTATGTTCCATCTCACCCAGGCGCTCGGCTCTGGAGAGGGGAGGGCCCTCAGGGTCTGGATTTCTTCCCCTGAGAACCGATTGAAAGTCCTCGGCGCGTGCGGGGCCTTCAAGACCGAGCGCTTTTGATCCTTCGCCAAGCCAAACGAGGCCAGTTTCCGGCCCGCCTTCCATCGATGAAAGATAGTAGTCCTCTTTCTGATAATACTGCCCGCCAGAGGCAGATGAGACCGCCCA
>CALETE010000090.1 GCA_937920085.1 uncultured Alphaproteobacteria bacterium
CTGATGCAGGACTTCACCGGCGTGCCTGCGGTGGTGGACCTGGCCGCCATGCGCGACGCCATGACGCACCTGGGCGCCAACCCTGAAAAGATTAATCCGCTTAGCCCCGTGGACTTGGTGATCGATCACTCGGTGATGGTCGACTTCTTCGGCACCGCCAAGGCCTTCGGCGAAAATGTCGATCGGGAATATGAGCGCAATATCGAGCGATATCGCTTTCTGCGCTGGGGCTCGTCGGCCTTCAACAACTTCCGCGTCGTGCCCCCAGGCACCGGCATCTGCCACCAGGTGAACTTGGAATATCTGGCCCAGACGGTCTGGATCAATGACGATGAAGGCCCCACTGTCGCCTATCCCGACACCGTGGTCGGCACGGACAGCCACACCACCATGATCAACGGCCTGTCAGTTCTAGGCTGGGGTGTTGGCGGTATCGAAGCCGAAGCGGCCATGCTTGGTCAGCCCATCCCCATGCTGATCCCCGAAGTTATCGGCTTTAAGCTGACCGGGGCTATGCCTGAAGGTGCCACCGCCACGGACCTCGTGCTCACGGTCACCCAGATGCTGCGCAAAAAGGGCGTGGTGGGCAAGTTCGTGGAATTCTTTGGTGAAGGCCTCGCCGGTCTGACCCTGGAAGACCAGGCCACCATCGCCAATATGGCCCCGGAATACGGTGCCACCTGCGGCTTCTTCCCGGTGACCAAGGCCACCATCGACTATCTCCGCGCCACTGGCCGCGAAAAGGCCCGTGCTGACCTGGTCGAGGCCTATGCCAAGGCTCAGGGCTTGTGGTTCGAGCCCGGCGACGCCGATCCGATCTTCACCGATACCCTGGAGCTGGATCTGGGTTCGGTCCTGCCCTCCCTGGCTGGCCCCAAGCGTCCCCAGGACCGGGTCCTGCTTTCTGATGCGGCCTCTGAGTTCAACCTCGCCCTGGGCAAGGAATTCGGCAAGGACGGCGTAGGCGACCGGGTTGCGGTGGCTGGCGAAAAGTTCGACGTCGGCAACGGTGATGTGGTGATTGCCGCCATCACCTCTTGCACCAATACCTCTAACCCCTCGGTGCTGATCGCTGCTGGCCTGGTGGCTAAGAAGGCCGTGGAAAAAGGTCTGAAGGTTAAGCCCTGGGTCAAGACATCCTTGGCCCCCGGCAGCCAGGTGGTTACCGATTATCTGAAGGCCGCAGGTCTGACCAAGAGCCTGGACGCCCTGGGCTTCAACCTGGTCGGTTATGGCTGCACCACCTGCATCGGCAATTCAGGACCCCTGCCTGAAGCCATTTCCGAAGCCGTCAGTGGCGGCGACCTGGTGGCCTGCTCGGTCCTGTCGGGAAACCGCAACTTTGAGGGCCGGGTCAATCCCGACGTTCGTGCCAACTACCTGGCCTCTCCGCCCCTGGTAGTGGCCTACGCCCTGGCCGGCTCCATGCTAATCGACCTGTCCAAGGATGCGATCGGCACGGGCAAGGACGGCAAGCCCGTCTATCTCAAGGACATCTGGCCGACCTCGGAAGAAGTCGCGACCCTGCAGCGCAAGCACGTTACCCAGAAGATGTTCGCCACCCGCTATTCCGACGTCTTCAAGGGCGACAAGAATTGGCAGGGCATCAAGGTGGCCGGTGGCCAAACCTATGCCTGGGATATGGGCTCCACCTATGTCCAGAACCCGCCCTACTTCCGCGACATGAAGATGGAGCCTGAGGCCGTCACAGACATCATCGAGGCCCGGGTGCTTTCGGTATTCGGCGACTCGATCACCACCGACCACATCAGCCCGGCCGGTTCGATCAAGGCCTCGGGACCTGCTGGGGAATACCTGCGGGATCGCCAGGTGCCGACCTCAGAGTTCAACTCCTACGGCGCCCGTCGCGGCAACCACGAAGTGATGATGCGCGGCACCTTCGCCAACATCCGCATCCGCAACAAGATCACCCCGGAAATCGAAGGCGGCGTCACCAAGCACTTCCCGTCTCGGGATGTCATGTCGATCTATGACGCGGCCATGCGTTATCAGACCGAAGGTCGCCCCTTGGTGGTCTTCGCCGGCAAGGAATATGGCACGGGCTCGTCCCGTGACTGGGCAGCCAAGGGCACTAAGCTCCTGGGGGTCCGGGCGGTCATCGCCGAAAGCTTTGAGCGTATTCACCGGTCCAACCTGGTGGGCATGGGCGTTCTGCCCCTGCAGTTCCTGCAAGACGGTTGGCAGAAGCTGAACCTGACCGGCGAGGAAATCGTCTCTATCCGCGGCCTTACCGAGCTGTCGCCACGCCGCCAGTTGACCGTGGAAATGTACCGTCCATCGGATGGCCGCATCGCCCGCTTCCCGGTCCGTTGCCGGATCGATACGCCGACCGAGCTTGAATACTTCAAGAATGGTGGCGTCTTGAACTACGTCCTGCGCAATCTGGCGCGGGCCGAAGACTAAGTTCTCTAGATCAGGCTCTCCGCCCTGTGCGGGGAGCCTGATCCTTTTGACTGCTCACAGCTTCGTGAACCCTATCGTTTCGTAACTCCGGCAAAGTTCGCCTCATGCGCGCCGCCTTCGTCGCAAGTCTGATTCTTTTGTTCACGCCGAGCCTGGCTCTGGCGAAATCGCCTGTGCTTGTGGAGCTTTATACGGCACAGGGCTGCGCCTCCTGTATTGATGCCAATGCCTCCCTGGGGAAGGTGGCCGACCGTCCCGGCGTTCTGGCCCTGACTTTTTCCGTAGATTATTGGGACTATCTCGGTTGGCCCGATACCTTTGCCCGACCCGAGTACACGACGCGCCAGAAGGCATATGAAGCTAGATTTTCCCTTCGGGAGCCTTATACCCCCCAGGTGGTGATCGACGGACGTTATCAGGCCGGCGGCAAGCAGGCCGAGAAGATCGACCTCTTGATAGCCAAGGCCGCTCAGTCCCCCCATAGCGCCCCCGACATCGCCTTTATCAGCACCCGCCGGCTGGATGTCGGTCATGGGCCTGTCCCCAAGGGCGGTGCTGAGGTTTGGCTGGCGGCCTATGAAGCCAAGCCCCAGGATGTTGCGGTGAAAAAGGGCGATAACCGCGGTCAGACGGTCACCCATATCAATGTGGTGCGCAGCCTCACCCGGCTTGGAACCTGGCGGGGCAGGCCCACAGCCTATCGTCTGCCGGAAACCGAACCAGGCCTATCCTTGGCGGTTATTGTCCAGGTGCCCAAGGGTGGCCGGATCCTGGCTGTGGCGCGCAAGGCCGCCGCACCAAAGCTTGCACCAGCCACCTGACACGAAAACGCCCGCGCAACGGGGGGGGGAGTTGCACGGGCGCGATCGCAGAGATCTTCATCGGTTGACCCGTCCCGCAATCACGGTGGGGCTGGGGGGGCTGTTCAGGGTCCGAGACCAACGGGGGTTCCGATCAACCGACCTTGCTAATATGGGGACCAGATCAGGCGGCGACAGGTCCGAATTAAGGTCATTTTTGGGCGAATATATCCGAAGACGCACAATTGTCCCGGGCACGAGTCTTGGTCTAACCTAGGTCTGATGGCTTTGGACCCTCCGCCGCTCGCCGCCAAAGGCGCCTCCGTCTTTTTTGAGCGACGGGAGCTTAATCGCATCCTCCTGCTCTATGGCCGTATGGTTGCTGCCGGGGAATGGCGCGACTATGCCATCGATGCCCTGTCGGACGCCTGCATCTTTTCTGTGTTTCGCAGGGCGACCGAAGCGCCAGCCTATCGGATCGAGAAGCGTCCCGCCTTGGCCAAGCGTCAGGGCGCCTGGGCGGTCATTGGCGAGGGTGGCATGGTGCTGAAGCGCGGCCAGGAACTGGAGCAGGTGCTGACCGTTTTTGACAGCCGCAAATTCCGGGTGGTGGACTGACGGCCAAAAAAAAGCCCCGGCAGTCGCCCGCCGGGGCCTAATTTGGAAGACGTATGAGGTCTAGCGGCGGTTGCCGAGGAAGCTCAGCAGAAACTGGAACAGGTTGATGAAGTCCAGATAGAGGCTGAGGGCCCCATAATTCGTGGCCACACCCAGGGCAGCGTCGTTTCCGCCCAGGTGATAATAAGTCATCTTCAGCTTCTGGGTGTCATAGGCGATCAGGCCCGCAAAGATCAGGACGCCGACCAGATTGATGATCAGGGCCATAGGGCCGCTATTCAAGAACATGTTGATCAGGCTGGCACCCATCAGGCCCCAGAGGCCCATGATCAGGAAGCTGCCAAACCCGGTCAGGTCCTTCTTGGTGGTATAGCCCACCAGGGACAGGCCGCCGAAGGCCGTCGCTGTCAGCAGGAAGGTCGAAAAGATCGACTCGCCCGTATAGGCGATGGTGACCACACCCAGGGAAGCACCGATCAGGCTGACAATGGCCCAATAGACCAGTCCCGAGGTTTTTGGCGTCGTATTCTTCATGCCGAAATTAGCAAAGAGAATGACGGCCAGGGGCGCGAAGGCAACGACCATGCCCAGCAGGCTGTAGCCGATGCGGTTATTGGCCACTGTGAACATCAGGTCGCGCACAGGGGGAAAAGATCCGGTGATGTAGGCCAGGGCAGCCGACAGCAGCAGTCCTAGCGCCACCTTGTTATAGACCCCGAGCATGAACTTGCGCAGGCCGACGTCCAGGGACATGTCAGCGGTGCCCGAAACGTCGGGTCGCGCAAAGCCGTGGTTGAAGTCGCTCATGTGAGCATTGCCCTTTTTTAGACGTCCCGAGCGGACGCAACCTAGAATATCGTCCTGCAATGTGGCTTTCGCAAGGACTCTCGCGCCGAACCCCATGCAAGTTTTTGCGATCTGGTCCGCACTGTCCTAGATTTATCAGATGATCCGCCTTTTCGCCGCCCTGGCCATACCGCCCGCCATTGCTGAGGGGCTCGTCCGCCGACAGACAGGCTTGGCCGAGGCAAAGTGGCGTCCAACGGAAGCCTTTCACATAACCTTGCGTTTCTTCGGGGACATCCAAGAGACCTTGGCAGCTGACCTTGATGCAGAACTGGCGAAGGTCACCTGCCCACCCCTGGCTCTGGAACTTGCCGGGGTCGGGGCCTTTGGTGAGGGCCGTGATATTCACGCTGTATGGGCCGGGGTAGAGGCTCAATCGGACCTCAACGCCCTGCACAAGGCCTGCGAGGCGGCAGGGCGGCGGGCGGGGCTGGAGCCCGATTCCCGCCGCTATCGGCCTCATGTTACCTTAGCCTATCTCCGGCGGGCCAACCCGGCCGACGTGGCGCAATGGATCGCGGCCAACAATCTGCTGCACTCTCCGAGCTTTGCCGTGTCAGACTTCGGGCTCTATTCCTCCTGGCAAACCGAGCAGGGCTCACGCTATCGTCTTGAGCGGACCTACCCCCTCGCATCCCTGGGCCGATTAGCTTAACGGGATTAGCCTTTGGGGCTGGGCTCAGAGTGGTTTACCTGACCCTTACCAGAGGGCCCAAGTGAGGCCTCAACCCAATAGGAGCTGGCCATGTCGGACTGGATCAATGCGGTTATCCTCGGCGTTGTCGAAGGCCTGACGGAATTCGTTCCCGTATCTTCGACAGCGCACCTCCTGCTGACCAAGATGCTGTTGGGCTTGCCGGACGGCTTTTGGGACACCTTCACCGTACTCATCCAGCTAGGGGCTATATTGGCCATGGTCGCGCTCTATTTTGGCCGGCTTTGGACTGTTGTGCTGGCCCTGCCGTCGAGCTCGGATGCGCGCCGCTTCGTGGCCTCGGTCCTGATCGCCTTCTTGCCGGGGGCTGTAGCAGGCGTCCTCCTGCACGATGTCATCAAGACCGTCCTTTTCGAGAGCCCCCGCCTCATTTGCTGGTCCTTGCTGATTGGTGGCTTTGTTCTGCTGGCCGTGGATCGCTGGGCCCCATCTCCCCGTCAGACCGATGCCATGGACCTGCCCTGGCTTACCGCCTTTCTGGTGGGCCTAGCCCAGGCCCTGGCCCTGATCCCAGGGGTTTCGCGGTCCGGCGGCACGATTGTCGCCTCTATGCTGTTGCGGGTGGAAAAGCGGGCCGCGGCCGAGTTTTCCTTTTTCTTGGCCATTCCGACCATGGCCGGTGCCTTTGCCCTGGACCTTTGGAAGAACCGCCATGCCCTGAACACCGATCAGGCCGGGCTCATCGCCCTGGGTTTCGCCGTCAGCTTTGTGGTCGGCTATATCGTCGTGAGGAAGACCCTGGACTTCGTCTCCGCCCGCGGCTTTGCCCCCTTCGCCTGGTGGCGGATCCTGGTCGGCGCGGGAGGGCTGATCTGGTTAACCACCCACGGCTAAAGGATGTGCTTAGGCACCCTTAGCCGCAAGGCGCTCGGTCTCGTCGGCATACTGACCGCCCTTGCGGAACCGATAGAGATAGGTGGGCAGGATCGCCTCCACGGGGGTCGCGGTCAGGCCAAGGTCTGAAAGACCCGGATAAACACCGCTGGCGACATTATCGGTCTTGAGCAATTCTACCTGATCACTGGTCAGCGGTGGTGTCAGGGCCACCAGACTGGCCAATTCTCCAACCCTGCCGATTAAACGAGCAATGGGGAAGGGCAAGGGCACCAGCATCCGGTTGCGCTCGGTCTGGACATTGATGAGCTCAAGGATGTCCTTGAAGCTGAAGACGCCGGGGCCACCCAATTCATAGGTTTTTCCCGCGGCCTCGGGATCGGAAATGACCTTGGCAATGGCCAAGGCGACATCCCCCACAAAGACGGGCTGGAACTTGGTGTGGCCACCGCCGATCAGGGGCAGGACTGGGCTGAAGACCGCCATTTGCGCGAACAAATTGAAGAAGCCATCGCCCGGACCGAAAATGATCGACGGGCGGATGATAATGGCCTCTGGGAATTCTTCACGGACTGCAGCTTCGCCTAGGGCCTTGGTCCGGGCGTATTTCGCTTCAGAGGTTTCGTCCGCGCCAAGGGCTGACATCTGTACCAGGGTTGAGACGCCCATCTCCCGCGCAGCCTTCGCCACATTCCGCGAGCCCATGCTGTGGATGCTCTGGAATTTTTGCCGGCCACTTTCGTACAGCAGACCCACCAGATTCACCGCTGCACTCGCTCCCTCAAGGGCGCGGCTGATCGAGGCGGGATTGCGAATATTGGCCTGAACCACTTCGATCTGACCCACATCGCCCAGTAAGCGCATGGTGTGAGCAAGATGCGGCTGACGGACGGCAACCCTGACGCGGGCACCCTGACGGGCCAAGGCGCGCACCACCTGGCTGCCGACAAACCCCGAGCCGCCAAAGACCGTGACCAAATTCTGCATGGGTGTGATCCGATTGGAGCAAAGACTGGCCCTGCGATAGACGATGCCGCCCTGCGCCGCAATCAGGCCGATGCCCGATACCTGCGATTGAGGCGTTGACCCGGCCAAGAGGGTGCCCTATGAACCGCCCCTCGCGCGATCCGGCGGATCGGGCCCAGGTGGCGGAATTGGTAGACGCGCTGGCTTCAGGTGCCAGTGGCTTAACGGCCGTGAAGGTTCGAGTCCTTTCCTGGGCACCATCCCTCTCTATATAGAGAGGCGACAAACAGCGCCGGAGCGCAGCGAACCGTGGCGAACTACCTTCATGAAGGCGATCTTCCCGCCGGAGTCTTCTCCGGGGTGGCCTCTGTCGCCATTGATTCCGAGACCATGGGCTTGAGGCTGGGGCGTGATCCCCTGTGCGTGGTGCAATTGTCAGCTGGGGACGGCCACGCCCACTTGGTGCGCTTGAACCGGGCCACCTATGATGCCCCGAATCTGAAGGCCCTTCTGGTGGACCCCGCCGTGACGAAGATCTTCCACTTTGGAAGATTCGATATCGCCATGTTCTATCTGCACCTGGGTGTGGTGACGGCACCGGTCTACTGTACCAAGATCGCTTCGAAACTGGCCCGCACCTACACTGATCGCCATGGCTTGAAAGACGTGTCCAAGGAACTCCTGGGCGTCGACATGTCTAAGGCGCAGCAGAGCTCTGATTGGGGCGCCGCCACCCTAAGCGCCGACCAGCAGGCCTATGCGGCCTCCGACGTTCTGCACTTGCACGCCCTTAAGACCCGTCTGGACGCCATGTTGGAGCGGGAAGGACGCGACAGCCTCGCGCGCGCGTGTTTCGACTTCCTGCCCCACCGCGCCCTTTTAGACGTTGCAGGTTGGGAAGACGTTGATATTTTCGCACACGCTTAGGTCATTGTGAATCACGCGGCTGTGCACCCTGGGAGCGAACCCCGCCACGAGATTTTTGAACGGTGGCACCGACGATCGCGGGTGATCCGCCGGCTTCGCCTTGTATTGCCAGCCGTGATCGGTCTGATTCTCATCACCATGGCCGGGTTTGTGGTCCGCACAACCCTCATGGGCCAAAAGGATAAGCCGGTGGATGCGCAAGCGCCCATCCAGTTGGTCAATCCAAGATTTGTCGGGCGCGACAACAAGGGGCGGGCCTTTGTTCTGACCGCCAAGACCGCCACCCGGGATCCGCAGGACTATCAGCGCGTTCTTCTAAACACCCCAGCCCTCGTCCTCGATGAGGAAGGCAAGAACCCCATGCGGATTTCGGCCATGTCCGGCGTCTACCGGGAAGAGGCACGCATGCTAAGTCTGGAAGGGGGCGTCAAACTCAATGGTGCCGACCTGAATTTCACAACGGCCAGTTCGATTTTCAATACGGCCACCGGCGAACTTCTGGGGACTGGAGACATTCAGGGCGTCGGAGCGCTTGGAGAAATCATCGCAAAGTCCTATGGCGTGTACGACAAGGGTGATCGATTGGTCTTCAAAGGCGGTGTGCACACCCGCGTGGATTCCAAATAGGCCGAGGTTACGGACACATCATGCATATGAACCAGGTCTCTCGAACGGCGCAGTGGGCTGCTCTTGGCCTTGCCCTGGCAGTCGCCTTGCCGGCGAAGGCCCAGCTTGCTCAGAATTCCGATGCCCCCGTGGACATCACCGCCGACCAACTTGAGGTGGTCAATACCCAATGCCTCGCGACCTATAGCGGCGGGGCAGAGGCCTTGCAGGACACAGCCCGTCTGCGCGCCGACGTCCTGAAAATTTTCTACAAGACCCGGCAGCCACCGAGCGGTCCGCAGACAGCAGCAGCCCAAGCCGCCGGGGCGACAGGTGCCATGGGCGGTAAGTGCGATAGTCAGCTTGATCGAATGGAAGCCACCGGCACGGTCTATTATGTCACCCCCCAGCAAAGGGTGCGGGGTGACAGCGCCCTTTATGAGGCTGGGTCGAACACCATTGTGATTTCTGGGGATGTGGTCGCCATCCAGGGCCAAAATGTCCTTCGCGGCTCAAGATTGGTGATCAAGATTTCCACGGGTGATGCGCAAATGCAAAGTGGCGGTCGCGGCAAGGGTGGGCGTGTGCGCACGGTGATTTATCCGAAACAGCAACCGGCCGTCGCGGCCCCAGCCCCGCGCTAAGGAGCCAATTTGCAAAACGATCGCTTCTCACCCCTCCCGGCCCTGGCCGGACAAGGGCTGGTGGTCGATAATATCGGCAAGGCGTTTCGTGGGCGGACCGTGGTCAAGGGTGTGACCTTGTCCCTGGGGCGGGGAGAGGTTCTCGGCCTGCTCGGGCCGAATGGCGCGGGCAAGACCACTTGCTTTTATATGATCACAGGCCTGATCCCCGCCGATTACGGGGCCATCTATCTGGATGGTGAAAACATCACCGCCCAGCCCATGTACCAGCGCGCCCGTATGGGGGTTGGATATCTGCCGCAGGAAACCTCGATCTTCCGCGGCATGACGGTCGAAGAAAATATCATGGCGGTGGTGGAGTTGCGGGATTCTGGCCGGTCGTCTTCCCAGGCAACGGTCAACGGCCTGCTTGAGGAATTGCGGATCGACCACTTGCGAAATTCACCAGCGGTCTCTCTCTCTGGTGGTGAACGCCGCCGGGTGGAAATCGCCCGCGCCCTGGCCAGCGAACCTTCTTTTATGCTGCTGGACGAGCCCTTTGCCGGGATCGACCCCTTGGCGATCGCCGACATCCGCGAGGTGATCGGTTATCTGAAGGCGCGGGGCATTGGCATTCTGATTACCGACCACAATGTCCGCGAGACCCTGGACATTATCGACCGCGCCGCCATCATTCACGCAGGTGAAGTGCTGTTTGAAGGCACGCCGGCCCAGATCGTCGATGACCCAGAAGTTCGCCGCGTCTATCTGGGCGAGCATTTCGGTTAGACGGCGCCTTGCGGCCCGCCCGCACTTGCCCTCCTATCGCCCCCGCAGGCCAAGCTAGAGCGGGGGGACATGACCACCACACCGAAAAACGCCATTGTCATCCTATTGGACAGTCTTAATCGGCACATGCTGGGTGCCTATGGTGGGACCGAATTCGAAACGCCCAATCTGGACGCCTTTGCCAGGACGGCGACACGGTTTGACAACCATCATACGGGCTCTCTGCCCTGTATGCCGGCCCGGCATGACATCCTTTGCGGAGCCCTGGATTTCCTTTGGCGGCCCTGGGGGTCGGTGGAAATCTGGGAAGACGCCATCACCTATGAGCTGCGCAAGGTCGGCGTGGTCAGTCAGCTGATCAGCGACCACCCACACCTTTTTGAGACCGGCGGCGAGAATTATCACTGCGACTTTTATGCCTGGGACTATCTCCGGGGTCATGAGGGCGATGCCTGGAAGACCCGACCCGACCCCAGCTGGGCCGGTGCGCCGGGCTTTGGGCGCGGCCACATGCCCTATGACGACAGCCGTGGCTGGTTCACGGGCGAGGCGGACTTCCCAGGGCCCCGCACCATGTCGGCCGCGGCCAGGTGGATCGAGGACAATGCCGGCCATCATGACCGCTTCTTCCTCTTCGTTGATGAGTTCGACCCCCATGAACCCTTCGACACCCCTGAGCCCTGGGCCTCGAAATATGACCCAGACTGGGAAGGCCCTCACCTCATCTGGCCGCCCTACATCCAGGGTGCCTTGGAAAAGGGGATCCTGACAGAGCGTCAAGCCCGGCAGCTGCGCGCCTCCTATGGCGGTAAGCTGTCCATGATCGATCACTGGCTCGGCAAGGTCCTAAAAGCCATAGATGCCAAGGGTCTGACCGATGACACCCTGGTGGTGATCTGCACCGATCATGGCCACTATCTTGGGGAGAAGGACATCTGGGGCAAACCCGGTGTGCCCATCTATAACACGCTTGGTCACGTGCCCCTGCTGATCCGCCATCCCGGCATTGCCCCAGGAGCGTGTAATGCCCTGACCACAAGTGTCGACATCTACGCCACCCTGGCCGACATGTTCGGGGTCGGTGCCCGCCAAAGGACCCATGGGCGATCCCTTCTGCCCCTGCTGCGGGGGGAGGCGACGTCTGTCCGCGACACCGTGCTTACCGGGGTCTGGGGCCGGGAGGTCCATCTGGTGACAGCGACCCACAAATATGCCCGAGGACCGGTGGGGGCCAATGAGCCGCTCTCCATGCTCTCCAACCGCTGGTCCACCATGCCCACTCATGTGGTCGACAAGTATCTAGCCCTGCCCCTTCCTGACGACCGGGCCTTCTTGGATCGCATGCCAGGGTCCAGCGTCCCTGTCATCCACCAGACCTTCAATGCCGGGGATCCCATCCCCTTCTGGGCGCGGACCAAGCCGACCGGTCATCACCTGTTCGACAGGCTTCAAGACCCGGGCGAAGACCGCAATCTTGCGGGAACGGCACTTGAGGCTGATCTTGCCGATCAGCTCCGCGCCACCCTCATCGAAATCGAGGCACCGAAGTCACAACTTCAGCGCCTCGGCCTGCAGTAAAACCGGAGACCCATGCCCATGCGCCAGCTCTTTGCAGCCCTTACCCTGGTCCTGGCC
Source organism: uncultured Alphaproteobacteria bacterium (assembly GCA_937920085.1). GTDB lineage: Bacteria > Pseudomonadota > Alphaproteobacteria > Caulobacterales > Caulobacteraceae > Phenylobacterium. Next base: position 11,784 of record CALETE010000090.1, read on the forward strand.
CTCGGCGGCTGCGCCAAGGACCTGCCCTATGCCGATCTGAAGGCGAAATACGCCTCGCCAGCCTCACGGTTCATGACCCTGCCGGACGGGGTCGGGGTCCATTACCGAGACCAGGGCAAGGCCGATGCGCCGCCCATCGTCATGATCCATGGCTTTTCTGCAAACCTCGACGCCTGGGAGCCCTGGGTCGCCCAGCTGGGTCCGGACTATCGGATCATCACCCTGGATCTGGCCGCTCATGGCCTAACCACGGTTCCGGCCGGCTATCAGGTCTCCACCGAGGGCCAGGTAGAAATTGTTGACCAACTGACCCATGCCCTGAAGGTCGATCACTTCGTCCTGGCGGGAAATTCTATGGGCGGGGGCGTATCTTGGAACTATGCCCTGGCCCACCGCGACCGGGTCCGTGCCCTCGTCCTAGTGGACTCCGTAGGCTTGCCGCCGGGCCCAAAGGCCGGTGAAAAGCCCAAGGGCGAGGGGCCGCCCCTGGTTTTCATGATTATGCGCAGCCCCATGGGGCGGTCGATTCTGAAACAGATCAATCCCCGTCCCTTGGCCGAAAAGGGCCTCAAGCAGGCCTATGTGGATCAATCCCTGGTCACTCCGGCCTTGGTTGATCGCTATGTCGATCTCGCACTTGCCCCGGGGCATAGGGAATTGCTGATGTCGTCCCAGCCGGGACCTCGCATGCCTGTGACGCCTGCGACCTTCCAAGCCATTCATGCCCCGACCCTGGTTTTACATGGGGAGGCCGATACGGTGATCCCAGTTGAGGCTGGCAAGGCCCTTGCGGCGGCTATTCCTGGTGCGCAGCTGATCCTCTATCCGGGGGTTGGCCACGTTCCGATGGAGCAGATTCCTGCGAAATCAGCTGCTGATGTCAGAGTTTTCCTTTCCAATCTCAAGCCCTAGGCCCAAGGCAAGGCGTGGGCCGCGATTCGCAGTTTTGACCGCCTTGATCCGAGGAGTGATCGCCATGAATGTTCAACGTCTGGGCTTGGCTGCAATGGCCTTTGCGGCCTTAGCCCAAGCCGCGATTGCGGGTCCCTCCGGCTATCACATTGTGGATCGGATCGCCGGTCCCGATGGCGGGTGGGATTACGCCAGTTACGACCCCGTCAGCGACCGGGTTTTTGTGGCGCGTTCTAAAGCGGTCAGCGCATTTGATCTTAAGACCCGCCAGGTCAATGGGGCGTTTGCACCGGCAGATCGGGGTCATGCGGCCTTGGTCGCCAAGGGCCAGCTTGTGGTGACCAATGGCACGCCGGGCACGGTCGCCTTCTATAATCCCGAAACCGGGGTGCCCATTGCCAGCGTTGCTGTTGGGCTTGGCCCAGACTACGCCCTGGTGGATCCTAAATCGGGCCTCCTCTTGGTGATGAACCATATTGGTGGCGATGTGGTCGAAGTCAGCCTCGACGACCATTTGGTGAAGGGGCGCATCGCGGTGGGCGGTGCCCTCGAAGCCGCCGTTGTTGATGGTCAAGGTCGGGCCTATGTGAATATCGAAGACAAAAATCAGATCGCTGTGATCGATCTCCCAGGTCAGAAGGTCGTCGAGCGATATGATCTGAAGGATTGCGATGGCCCGACGGGCCTCGCCTTTACCGGTCGTGACCTCGTGGTGGCCTGCGATGGCGCAGCGGAAATCATTCGGGCCGACACGGGTGCCCTTCTGGCGAGACTAAAGATTGGCGAAGGGGCCGATGGCGTTGCCTATGACCCTGTGCGCAAGCTGGCTTTTATTCCAAGCGGCCACACGGGGACGCTGTCGATCATCAAGGTTGCAGGTCGTACGTCGACCCTGTTTGATACGATTTCGACGGCACCCAGCGCCCGGACCCTGACCTTGGATCCTGCCACCGGCCGTGTCTTTGTGCCCTATGCCGCCTACGGACCGCCCGCAACCCCAGGCGGTCGTCCCAGCCTTGTTCCAGGCAGCTTTAACCTCCTTATCCTAACCCCATGAAACCATGGGTCTCGGTGATCGCCTGCGCCATGCTGGTGGGGGGGTGCCAGACCTATGTGTCTGCCCCCCTTAAGCTGAGCACCTTCCCGAACCAGTTGGAGGCGCGACGGCTGGGCGATCCTGATCATGTTTGGTCGGTGTCGGAACTATTGCCGATTGCCTTTGCGCAAAATCCCGACATTGCCGCGGCCAGGGCGCGACTGATTTCGGCGCAAAGCCAAGCGCGCGCTGCCAAGGCAGGGCCATTGAGCGGCCTGACCCTCAGCGCCGAATACGCCAATAATGCGGGCACCTCTCCATGGCTTTATGGTGCCAGCCTTGACCTGCCCATGGACACCGGGGTCCGTAAGGCCGCGCGTCTGACCCAGGCTGATTTAGACAGGCTGCGGGCAAGCTATGATTATGAGGCTGTCCTTTGGACGGTGCGTACCAGCCTCGCCCATGCCCTGGCGTCCCGCAACGCATCTTCAAACGCCTTGCGTGTCGCTGAAGAGCTGGCGGATATTCGACAGAAGCGGGTAGATATCCTCGAAGCTCGGGTATCTGCAGGTGAGGACGCGCGATCAGCTGCCTTGGTTGCCCGGACAGATCTCGCCATTGCGCGCCGCAGGGTCGCGGAGATCCTAACGCGCCGAAAACTGGCTGATTTCGACCTCGGCAAGGCCCTTGGCCTGGGCCAGGCCGCCATTCAGTCGCTCCGACTCGCCGCCCCTGAAGACCTGCCGACGTCCTGGCCCACCACCATGCGCCCAGAGGCGGCCTTGGGCAGACCAGAGGTGCTGGCCGCCGTGGTGGACTATGATAGCGCCGAAGCCAATCTGAGGCTGGAAGTCGCCAAACAGTTTCCAGAGCTTCGCCTTGGCCCGGGCTATGCTTGGGACCATGGAGCTGTGAAGCTGCCCTTCAACCTCGCCCTCGTCCTGCCGCCCCTGGACCTAAATCGGGCAAATATTCGTACTGCGGAAGCCAGGCGTCAGGAAGCTGCGCGCAATCTCGACGCAGTGCAGGCACGGGTCCTGGATCAGGGCGATCGGGCCCGCGCCAATCTTGGCCAGGCCAGACTGCAGCTGGCACTGATCCGTGATCGCGATCTGCCCGCAGCCCAGGGTTTGGCCAATGCCGCCAAGCGGGCCCTCAAGGCCGGTGAAGGCGATCAACCCGATACCCTTATGGCTGAGGCCGTCCTGCTGGAGACGGAACTGGCGGGGATTGATGCTCAGGCGGGCGCACAGGCTGCCCTCATTGATCTTGAAGACGCCCTACGCGAGAGCGCCTTGCCCCAGGACATGCTGACCCTTCGGACTGAAATCCAATTGAGATCCCGCCGATGATGCGCCGACTATTTTTTATGACTCCGCTAATTGCGGCTATTGCGACCCAGGTCTTGGCGGTCGAATTGCCTCTGGATGTTCAGCGCAAACTTGGTCTGACGACAGCTGTTGTGTCTGCCGAACGGGGGCCTGCAACGGCCACTGGCTTTGCCCGGGTTCTGGACGTGGTTCCCTTGGCCAGCCTTGACGCCGACCTTGCAGCCGCCAAGGCTGTGGCATCGGCCTCCACCGCTGAAGCCCGCAGAACCCATGATCTGGCCTCAGCTGACTTCGCCGTCTCCAAGCGTGTTGCAGAAACCGCCGCAGCCCAGGCCAGGGCCGACAATCTGCGCCTGGAACTCTTGCAGCGCCGGCTTGGCCTAGAATGGGGCCCCGCCTTTGTAACCATGGGTGACGCGCGACGCTCTGCCCTGATCTCGAATCTTGCTGCAGGTCGTGCCGCCTTGGTTCGCCTTGATGCGCCTGCGGGCATGACGGGGGTCCGGCAGGCTATCGCGACCCGCCAAGGTGGGCGTTCAGCCCGTATTCAAGTCCTTGGCCAGGCCCGGCTTGGGGATCCCCGGTTTCAGACGCCGGGCTTATTGGGCCTTGTGGCGGGGCCTGAGGCCGCAGATTTCGCGACGGGCTTAGTTTTCCCCATCACCTTTTCCGCAGGCGCTCAGTCTGGCGTCCTCTTGCCCCGTTCGGCCCTCTTGCGAGCCGGGGGGCAAACCTTCGTCTATGTCCGAAAAGATGCGACCCATTTTGAGCGACGCCAACTTGGCCAGATTCAGGCTCGGTCTGATGGCTTGCTGGCCATGGGTGCCGTAAGGCCCGGCGAAACCGTTGCCACGTCAGGCGCAGCGGCCCTGTTCGCCGCTGAAACCCAGTCCAAGGGCGAGGACGAATAGCTCATGTTGACGGCGATTGTCCGTTGGACCCTCGAGCGACCACGGCTGATGGCCGTCTTCGCCCTCCTGCTCTTGATTTATGGCGGGATGATCCTGGCCCAGGCCAAGCTGGACGTTTTTCCAGAATTCGTCCCGGCCCAGGCGGAAATTCAGACAGAGGCCCCTGGCCTTGGTGCCGATCAGGTCGAGCAATTGGTGACGCGTCCTATCGAGCAGGCCGTCAATGGCGCGACAGGTGTCGATGCTGTGCGCTCAGAGTCGATCCAGGGCCTGTCGATTGTCACCGTGGTCTTCAGGGAGGGCTCAGATCCCTATCGGGCGCGCCAAGTTGTCGCCGAGGCCATGAGTGAAGCCATAGCCGACCTGCCAGCCGGGGTGTCAGCACCGAAACTGTCGCCCCTGACGTCATCGACCATGGATCTCCTTAAGGTCGGCTTTACCTCAGACCGCCTCACTCCACTCCAGCTCCGGGACTTGGTCCAATGGACCGTTCGACCTCGGCTTTTAAGCGCCGCGGGTGTTGCCCGTGCCACGGTCTATGGCGGTGATATTCGCCGACTTGAAGTTCGGATACGGCCTGCTGATCTCGCCACCCGCGACATGAGTATCGACGACGTCGTCTCAGCCGTCCGTCAATCGACCGGCGTGGCCGGGGGTGGCTTTATCGATACCCCCCAGCAGCGCATATTGATTGAGTCCCATGGTCAGGCTTTGACCGCCCAAGATGTGGCCAATAGCCCAATTCCTGGACCAACGGGCGCAGCACCTACGCGTATTGGCGATGTCGCCGATGTCTTGAACGCGCCAGCCCCCGATGTGGGCGATGCGATAATTATGGGCAAGCCCGGCGTCCTCATCAGCCTTTCAAGCCAATATGGTGCCAATACCTTAGATGCCACCCACGCAGTGGAGGCGGCCCTCAAGGATCTCTTGCCGGCCCTTAAGGCCCAAGGTGTCCAGGTTCACCAGAACCTTCATAGGCCTGCAAATTTCATCACTGCGGCGCTCCAGGGCATAACCGAGGACTTAATCATCGGTGGCCTGCTGATTGCCGTCGTCCTCTACGCCTTCATGCGTAACCTAAGGACCGTCCTCGTATCCTTTGTGTCCATTCCCCTCTCGCTTCTCACTGCGGTGGCGGTTCTGAATGCCCTGGGCTGGACCGTGAACACCATGACCTTGGGCGGCCTTGCGGTGGCCCTGGGGGTGGTGGTGGATGATGCGGTCATTGATGTTGAGAACATCGTCCGGCGCCTGCGGAAACCCTCTGAGCTTCCGCCGGCTCAGGTGATCCTTTCGGCCGCCCTGGAGGTTCGCGCGCCGGTGATCTACGCGACCCTTGTGGTGGGTTTAGCCCTGGTTCCGGTTTTGATGCTCCATGGCCTGCAAGGCGCGTTTTTTGCCCCCCTCGCTGCGGCCTTTATTATTGCCACTGTGGCGTCCTTGGCAGTTGCCATCGCCATTACGCCGCCCCTGTCTCTGATCATGCTCCGCCATGCAGATCTTGATCAGGAGCCAGCTTTCATTGCGCGGCTGAAGACGTGGCATACCGATCTTCTCTCCCACGCGTTTTCGCGGCCCAAGCTTGCCCTAGGTGGAGCCCTGGGCGCCGCGGCCCTAACCCTCTTGGGATTGGGCCTCTTCACGTCGGAACTGCTACCCAGTTTCCGTGAGGGGCATTTCGTATTGGGCGTTGCGGGACCCCCAGGAACGTCGCTTGGGGTCATGCGCAAATATGGCCAGGCGATCACGGGCGACCTGCTCGCCATACCGGGGGTTCAGAGTGCCGAGCAACAGATCGGGCGGTCTGAAGGCGGTGAAGATACCTGGGGGCCTGAAAAGAGTGAGTTTCACGTGGAGTTGCGCCCCGGCCTATCTGGCCAGGCTCAGGACAAGATCCAGGCGTCGATCGCGGCGGCCTTAGACAGCTATCCTGGTCTCCAAACTGAGGTGCTGACCTTCCTAGGGGATCGTATTGGTGAGAGCCTGACCGGTGAAACTGCCGCCCTAGCGATCGGGGTCTATGGAGCGGATCTCGACACCTTAGATCAAACGGCAGAGCAAATCGCAGAGGTGGTCGGGAAACTGACCGGAGCCGTGGACGTCCAGGTGGGGATCCCGCCGCAAACGCCGGTTATTCGCGCCGACCTAGATATCGCCGCCCTGGGCCGTTACGGCCTGACGCCCGGCGAGGTACTCTCGGCCATTCAGGCTACCTATCAGGGGGTCAACGCCGCCCAAGTCTATCAGGAGACCCGCGCCCTGCAGATCGTGGTCACCACGCCGCCAGATTTGCGGCAGGACCCAGAGACGGTCGGCGACCTATTGATCCGGGGTAGCGCTGGCCAGATTGTCCAGCTCAAGGCGGTGGCCAAGGTGCGCCTTGCTGAAGGTCGCACGGTGATCAGCCATGAGGGTGGCCAACCCCGTCAGGTGGTGACCGCCAATCCACCGCCCAATCGCGCCGCGGCGTTTACGGCTGCTGCGCAGACCGCCATTGCCAAGGGCGTCAAGCTGCCACCCGGCGTCTATCTGCAGTTTACGGGGACCGCCGAAGGCACCAAGGCGGCACAGCGCAACCTGGGTATCAATGTCCTTCTGGCCCTGGGGGCCATTACGGTGGTCCTCTTGATCGCGTTTAAGGAGGGCCGGACGGTGGGTCTGATCTTAGGCTCTGCACCCTTTGCTCTGGCGGGGGGCGTGGTGGCCGTCGCGGTGACGGGGGGCATACTGTCACTGGGATCCCTAGTGGGTTTTGTGACCCTGTTTGGCGTGGCCTCCCGCAACGCCATACTTCTGGTGTCTCACCTGGATCATTTGTTGAAAGAAGAGGGCTGTGACTGGTCCCTTGAGACGCTCACCCGGGCAACGCAGGAAAGGCTGACGCCAATTCTGATGACCGCCCTGGTGACAGCCCTTGGGGTTCTGCCCCTGGCCATTGAAACGGGCCAGTCGGGTCGGGAAATCCAGGGCCCCATGGCGGTGGTGATCCTTGGGGGACTGACAACTTCGACCCTGGCCAGCCTTATTCTTCTGCCAGCCCTAATTTGGCGGTTTGGGCGTCGGCAGGTGAGGGCCTAAGCATCTTTCTGCCTTTGGAGGTTTGCTTGCCCGCCTGAACAGGCCTTGGGCCTCAAGCTTTGTCCATTCTTCGCGCCTGTGCTCTATTGTGGCAAACCTGTTCTTGACCATTACGAGAGTCCCTATGCGCGCATTCCTTCTGGCCACGGTCGCCTGCTGTCTTATGGTTCAGCCTGCGGCTGCGGCCCCGACAGACGCCCAGGATCCGACCTTTACCGGCCGCGATTTGTTTGGCTTGCAGTCGGCCAGCGACCCGCAGTTTCGTCCAGATGGCGGGCAGATCGCCTATGTGCGGATCAGCAATGACATCATGACGGACAAGGCGCGCCGGACCATCTGGTTGGTGGATCCAAAGACGGGTGCCCAATCCCCCTTGGTTACGGATGGTGGCGGTGCGGTCTCGCCACGCTGGTCGCCCGATGGCCAGAGGTTGGCTTACCTTGCGCTCACGCCCAAGGGTGCCGAACTCACCGTCCGCTGGCTGGCGACGGGCCGCTCCGCAAGGGTTGCCAGTCTAGATCAGGCCCCTGGAGACATTACCTGGTCGCCGGATGGCAAGACCTTGGCCTTCTCACTTCTGACACCTGAGGCCCCCGCAAGCCTGGGCTCGGCCCCGGCCAAGCCCGAAGGGGCGGAATGGGCCGCCCCGCTGAAGGTGGAAACCCGGGTCACCTTCCGAGCCGATGGGGAGGGGGTGCTGACCCCAGGCTTTGCCCACATCTTTACGGTCTCGGCGGATGGCGGCGCACCCCGTCAGCGGACCTTTGGCAAGTTCGACGATGTCGGGCCCTTCAGCTTCACCCCTGACGGCAAGGCCCTCTATTTCGCCGCCAACCGTCAAGCGGGTTGGGAGCGCAATCCCAATGAGGCCGAAGTCTTCCGTCTTAATCTGACCGATGACACCCTCCTTGCCCTGACAAAGCGGGTCGGTCCTGATTTTTCGCCTCAGATTTCACCCGATGGCAAGCGTGTGGCCTATCTGGGCTTTGATGACGCCCGCAAGCGGGGTTACGAGAACCAGCGTCTCTATGTCATGGATGCTGATGGCCAAAATAGCCGGGTGCTGACCGGCGATTTAGATCGTTCCGTGGGCAATCCCACCTGGAGCGCCGATGGGCGCAGCATCTATGTTCTCTACGATGATCACGGAACCAATAAGGTCGCCCGGGTTGGCCTGGACGGTAAGTGGAGCCTCGTCGCCGATGGCTTGATCGGGTCTGATTTTGATCGCCCCTATAGCGGTGGCGGCTATAGCCTGGCTCGAAATGGTGCCATAGCTGTGACCGCGGGGGACTCAACACATCCTGCCGACCTGGCGGTCACCCAGGGCTCAGGGCTGAAGCGCCTGACGGATCTCAATGGCGACCTGCTGGCGGCCAGAACCCTGGCCAAGGCCCAGCCCCTTGCCGTGTCCTCCTCCTTTGACAAAAAACCCATCGATGCCTGGCTGCTCACCCCGCCCAAGTTCGATCCCGCCAAGACCTACCCGCTCATCCTGGAGATTCATGGCGGGCCTTTCTCGGCCTATGGACCCAACTTCTCGGCGGTGGACCAGCTCTATGCCGCCGCGGGCTATCTGGTGGTCTATTCCAATCCCCGGGGCTCCACCTCCTATGGCGAGGCCTTCGCCAATGAGATCGACCGCAACTATCCCAGCCATGACTATGACGACCTGATGAGCGTGGTCGACGCTGTGATTGCCAAGGGATCGGTTGATCTAAATCGCCTTTATGTGACCGGTGGGTCCGGCGGCGGGGCCCTGACCGCCTGGATCGTTGGCAAGACCAACCGATTTGCTGCCGCCGCCACCCAGAAGCCAGTGATCAACTGGGCCAGCGAAGTCCTCACCACGGACGGCTACGCCACCATGGGCCCCTATTGGTTTGGCAAGGCCCCCTGGGAAGACCCGCAGGGCTATTGGGCCCGGTCGCCCCTCTCCCTGGTCGGCAATGTAAAGACCCCAACCATGGTGGTGGTTGGCGAGAATGATCTGCGCACCCCCGACAGCGAGGCCGAGCAGTATTATGCGGCCCTGCAGCTGCGTGGTGTGCCTACGGCCCTGGTCAAGCTGCCAGGTGCCAGTCATGGGGGCTATGCCGCGCGGCCGTCGCAATCGGCGGCGACCACCTCGGCCATCATTGCTTGGTTTGAAAAGTACAAGACGCCGCCGAAATAACCCCTGGCTTGGCCGGTCAATCTTTTTTGGGTTTCTGAGAATCCCTGCCGGTCATTAACCAACTGGTGGGGATCATCCTCTAGCTTGTTAAGCAAGAAACAGGCCAGGAGGGCGATTTGGCGCTCGGTGCGCGTTTAGAGCTACGTCAAGGGCAGGGGTTGGTCATCACCCCCCAACTGCAACAGGCTATCAAGCTGTTGCAGCTCTCCAACATGGAGCTTGAGGCCTTCGTCGAAGGCGAGCTCGAACGCAATCCCCTCCTTCAGCGGGACGAGCGCGACTCAGAGGGCGACCGCGAGGCACTTGCCGATGGTCCAGCGACCGACGGTGAGACCTACGCCCTTGACCAAGTACCCCTGGGTGGCGCGGAAAACGCCATGGATGTCACCTATGAGTCCGAGGGGTCGCGGGGCGAGCACGCCACCGGCGATGCCTCAGAGGCCATGCATGCTGGCGGAGCCATTGATTGGTCCAAGGCCGGGGCGGGCGGCAGCTTTGAAGACACTGACAACTTCGAGCAGCGCCTGGCTCACGATAAAACCCTCTCTGAATTTCTTCAGGACCAGCTTCTGGTGGCTGGCTTTAACAGTATCGAATTGGCGGCCGCTGCAGTCCTGCTCGATAGCGTCGATGAGGGTGGCTATCTGCGTTGTGACCTTGCAGAGACCGCCGAGCGCCTGGGCTGCGACTTGGCCTTCCTCGAAAATCTTCTGCCAAGGCTCCAGAGCTTCGAGCCCGTGGGCGTCTTCGCCCGTGATGTGCGCGAATGCCTGATGCTTCAGCTTCAGGATCGTAATCGCTGCGATCCGGCCATGATGGCCTTGCTGGATAATCTTGACCTGCTCGCACGGCGTGACCTCGCCGCCTTGCGCAAGGTGTGCAGCGTCGATGATGAAGACCTCCGCGACATGATCGCCGAGATCAAGGCGTTAACCCCCCGCCCCGGTGCAGCCTTCGGCGGCGAGCCCAGTCAGCCCGTTGCCCCAGATGTTTATGTCCGAGAAGGTTTGGGCGGCATGTGGCATGTGGAACTCAATTCCGACACCCTACCGCGGCTGCTTATCGACCAGCGTTATCATGCTCGGGTCAGCAGTGGCGCGAAGTCCGATCAGGAAAAAGTGTTCGTCGCCGACTGCATGGCCAGCGCCAGTTGGCTGGTCAAGAGCCTAGACCAGCGGGCCAAGACCATCCTCAAGGTCGCCTCAGAAATCGTGCGCCAGCAGGATGGTTTCCTGGCCTATGGGGTCGAACACCTGCGGCCCCTGAACCTTAAGACGGTGGCTGACGCGATCGGCATGCACGAATCCACGGTCAGCCGGGTGACCTCGAACAAGTATCTGGCCACCCCACGCGGTATGTTTGAGCTGAAATTCTTTTTCACCTCTGCCATCCAGTCTTCCGAAGGCGGCGAGGCCCATTCGGCAGAGGCCGTGCGTCACCGCATTCGTCAGCTTATCGACAGCGAGAAGGTGGCGTCCGACATCCACTCTGATGACGCCCTGGTCGATATTCTCAAAGAAACCGGCGTCGATATCGCCCGCCGCACGGTGGCAAAATACCGCGAGGCCATGCGTATTCCCTCCTCCGTCGATCGTCGTCGCCTGCTTCGGCAGAGCTGAGCCCTCCGTATTCGTCCGATCTTGACAGGCTTGGCCGAAAGGCGCGCACTCTGCCCATGCAAGTTCAAGTTTCCGGCAAACATGTCGACGTCGGTGAGGCCCTGCGTGAGCGGGTCACCACCGAAATTTCAGCCTCTATTGCGCGCTATTTCGAGCGTGGGGGTTTTGCAGACTTGGTGGTCAGCAAGGAGGGGCACGCCTTCCGGGTTGACTGTTCCCTGCACCTGGATTCCGGCCAGCATCTGGAAAGCCATGGTCTGGGTTCCGATGCCCATGCGGCCTTTGATGTGGCCCTGGGTAAGATCGAGACTCGGGTCCGTCGCTATAAGCGTCGCTTAAAGAGCCATTCGGTGGCAGCCAGCGCCAAGGCCGCCGAGACCGCCGCCTATTTCGTCATCCGTGCTCCAGAGGACGAAGACGACGAGATCTGGGATGAGGCCGACTCGCCTCCGGTTGGTCCGGCTGTGCCCAATGGTCTGGTGATTGCCGAGACCGAGAAGGAAATCCGCACAATGACTGTTTCTCAGGCGGTGTTGGACCTAGATCTGACTGAATCTCAAACAATTGTGTTCAGGAACGCCGCGCACGGCGGATTGTCTGTGGTATATCGCCGCCCCGACGGGAACATCGGCTGGATCGACCCTGAGCGCACCAAACCGGCTAACGGTAAGGGATCTTAGATGTCCGGCGCCTGAGCGCCTGTCATCAGGATGTCTCTGTCGGTCGCTAAGGGGCCGACTGAGCAGGGCGTTGTGAGTTGAGATGATTTTTTCAGAAGTTCTGGATCTGGCCGCCATTGCGCCCCGTGCGACGGCGACGGACAAGCGTCAGGTCTTGGCCCTGATTTCCGACATCGCCGCCCGCACCTTCGGCCTTGAGGCGGGGAAGATTCTCGATGCGCTTGCGGCAAGGGAACAGGTTGGGTCGACAGGCCTTGGCCGTGGCGTCGCCGTGCCCCATGCCCGGCTCGAAGGCCTAGATCGCGTGCGCGCGGTCTTCCTGCGCCTGGAACATCCGGTGGACTTTGCGTCAGTAGACGACCAGCCCGTTGATCTTGTCTTTGCCCTGTTTTCGCCCGCCGGTCAGGCGGGCTCTGTCCACCTGCAGGGTCTGGCCCGCATTTCCCGTCTCATGCGCCAGAAGGATCTGCGCGAACAGCTGCGACAGTCCCGGGCCGCCGAATCGATCCGCGCCCTTCTGGTCCAGGACCTGCGCCAGACAGCGGCCTGAGCCCGATCCTGAAGCTCACAACCCCAGTTGTACCTGCGGCGGCCGGTATCCAGGTCATAGAGCTCTACTTATCAGCTAGTGCACAGAAACCGGTGCCAGTTCGTGAGCCAGGGCTGCGGCGACGGCGGAGTCCTTGTCTTCCAGCACAGCCAGTCGCTCGCCATTAGCGCGATGGACGGCGTAGAGGATCTGATCGGGGCGAAGATAATAGCCTTCCACCTCTCCCCTCGGCGTCGACGCCAGGATCTCAGCTCCCATGACGGGGCGAACATAAACCAGGTTGGGTCCGCCAAGGGCTGCCAGCTCTTGGGGGGACAGGGACATTTGGCTCAGTTTAGGTGTCATAGGACCACCTCCAAAAAATCTTGAAAATCAGCTGCCGGTCTGAATGGGGATTTGCCGCACCAGGCGAGCGGGCTCGGGCCGGACCAGGTCAATGTGCAGTAGGCCGTGCTCCAGCAAGGCTGCGGAAACCTCCATGCCGTCGGCAAGCACAAAGCTGCGGACAAAGCCCCGGGCAGCAATGCCCCTATGCAAATAGGCCTCGTCGGTCTTACCCCCGTCGTCCCGCCGACCGGCTATGGTCAGCTGACGATCCTCAAGGGTCACCTGCAGGGTCTGGGGGGTGAAGCCCGCCACAGCCAGGGTGATCCTCAGGGCGCCTTCGCCCCGGTCTTCCACGTTATAGGGGGGATAGCTCTCGGCCGCCGCCTTGGCGGCCCGTTCGGCCAACAGCCGGGTGTGCTCGAAACCGAGCAGAAAGGGGCTGTCGAACACCATGGTCCTATTCATTGCAAAGAGTCCTCGCACCTCAAGCGACTCGCCAAGCTCCTGCCCGAAACCGGCGCAGGACCGCGACAGCGCTTAGGTGGGGTGCGAGGGGTGGGGATTCAAGCAGTGGCGCCCAAATGGAAACGGCCGCCTCCTCGTCGGAAGCGGCCGTTATGGTGGAGCTAAGCGGAGTCGAACCGCTGACCTCTTGAATGCCATTCAAGCGCTCTACCAGCTGAGCTATAGCCCCGAACTTTCGGGTTCTAGGTTTTGGAGAGGCAACCCTCCGCCGCGAAGAGCGCGGAACCTAGTCTGACAGGTGTCCGTGATCAAGCCCGCCGTCACTGAAAAATCACACAGGGACGGCGGGGCCTGAATTCAGGTCCTATCGGTCTTCTTCACCCTCACCGGGCAGACCGTCGATTTCGGTGTCGACAAAGTCGTCCTCATCGTCGTCTTCCAGGAAGGGCACGTCGGAGTCCTCGTCGTCGTCCAGGTCGTCGTCTTCCTGGAAGCCGGCCAGTTCGTCTTCCGGCGCGGCGATGGGTTCGCCGTCCTCATCGTCGTCGTCGGTGGCCAGGATCGGCTCATCAATGACGGCGTCCAGTTCCGGGGTGACCACCTCTTCTTCTTCTTCGTCCTCCGAATCCGGGTTCTTGCCCCGGACTTGGGCTTCTTGATCGTCGTCCAGGTCATGGTCGACAGGGGTGGCGCGGGCACGGACACGGCGGCTACGGACGGCTTCATCCGGATCAAACTCGTGTTCGCATTTCGGGCAGTGGGCCGGGCGTTTGGTCAGGTCGTAGAACTTAGCCTGGCAGTTGGGGCAAATTTGCTTTGAGCCCAGTTCGGGAATAGCCAAGGGGCGGGCCTCTGAGGCGGGTGTGAATTGGAGCCGGCTCACTTGCCACGAGCGGGCGCCGCTGTCAAAACCCAATCCCTTTTCTTTTTGCCCCGTCCCTTCCTAAAAGGAGCCGCCATGACCTCGCCAGGACTTACCGCAAGGCGGGGCGGCCCTCTAAAGGGACGGGTTCGCGCCCCTGGGGACAAGTCGGTATCCCATCGCGCCCTGATCTTTGGTGCCCTGGCCACGGGCCTCACCGAAATCGAAGGTCTGCTCGAGGGTGAGGATGTTATGCGATCCGCCGCCGCCATGCGGGCCTTTGGTGCAGAGGTCGACCATCTGGGCCCCGGACGCTGGCGTGTCATGGGCCAGGGCAGGTTTTCTGAACCCGTCGATGTCATAGACTGCGGCAATGCCGGAACCGGCGTGCGGCTGATCATGGGGGCGGCGGCAGGCTTTGACCTTGCGGCTAGCTTCACCGGCGACGTCTCCCTGCGCGGCCGCCCCATGAACCGGGTGATCAAGCCTCTCGGGGAAATGGGTGCGCGGTTTCTGGGCCGCTCTGGCGGACGGCTGCCCCTGACCCTCAAGGGTGGCGCGCTGCGGCGTATCGAATACCGCCTGCCTGAACCCTCGGCCCAGGTGAAGTCGGCAGTCCTGCTGGCAGGGCTGCACGCGGCGGGGGGCGCAGCGGTGCTGGAGCCTGAACCCACACGCGACCACACCGAACGCATGCTGCGGGGCTTTGGTGCTAGGGTCGAGGTGATCGATCAGGATGGGGTCCGTCATATTGACCTGGCCGGTGACCAAAAACTGACCGGAACCCAGGTGCGGGTGCCGGGGGATCCTTCTTCAGCGGCCTTTCCCCTGGTGGCGGCCCTGATCACCCCTGGGTCAGAGGTGACGGTGGAGGGGGTCATGCTCAACCCCCTGCGCACAGGCCTCTTCACCACCCTGATCGAAATGGGTGCTGACCTGACCATCGAAAATATCCGGGATGAAAGCGGCGAGCCCGTGGGCGACATCACGGCGCGTTATTCTCAGCTGAGGGGCGTCGATGTACCGGCGAACCGGGCGCCGTCGATGATTGATGAGTATCCGATCCTGGCCGTGGCGGCGGCCTTTGCGACCGGGGTCACCCGCATGACCGGCATTGGCGAAATGCGGGTCAAGGAAAGCGATCGCATCGCCCTGATGGCCGCGGGGCTGACCGCCTGTGGCCTGGGCGCGGAGGAAGAGCCCGAAGGCCTGATCGTTGTTGGCTCTGGTAGTGGCAATCATCCGACAGCAGGGGGCGCGCAGATTATCACCCGGGGTGATCACCGCATTGCCATGTCGCACCTGATCATGGGTCTGGCAGCGGATGGCGAGATCACTGTCGATGAGCCTGGCATGATCGCCACCAGCTTCCCTGGCTTTGTGGAGATGATGCGTGGGCTTGGGGGAGATCTGGGGTGAAGCCGCCCTTCGTGATTGCCGTTGATGGTCCCGCCGCCTCGGGCAAGGGAACGATCTCCAGCGACCTGAGCGCCCACTATGGCCTGCCCATGCTGGACACAGGCCTGCTCTATCGCGCCGTAGGTGTGATCCTCAACCGACAGGGTGGTCATCTAGACGACGCCTTGGCCGCGGCACGGGTGGCCCGGGACCTTCAGGCCGGCGATCTTGACGACGATCACTTCCGTACGCGGGAGGCCGGGGAATGCGCCAGCCGCGTGGCGGTCCATCCTGAGGTGCGCGCCGCCCTTCTGGATCTGCAACAGGTCTTTTCACAAAGACCCGGCGGCTCGGTGATCGACGGGCGCGACATCGGCACAGTCATAGCGCCGAGCGCGCCTGCAAAACTCTATGTAACGGCCGACCCTGAGGTGCGCGCCGAGCGCCGCTTTAAGCAGCTCAAAGGCCGCGGCGAAGACGTGGTTTTCGCTGAAATCCTCGAAGATATCCGACGTCGAGACGAACGTGACGGCGGTCGAGCCGATGCGCCCATGGTCCAGGCCCCCGACGCCGTCTTGCTAGATACCTCGCAAATGAGTATAGAGCGCGCCACCGATGCGGCCCGCCGCATTGTCGAGGCGGCGCGCGCGCGCTGGGAAAACTCCCAGTAAGCAAATCCAACCGCGCCTTTCCCTCGGTCGCCGCGGGCAATTCAACACTGCGCAGGTCCGCCTGCGTCTTCGGTTACAACCCTTAACCCGATGCCGGGACTCCGTTCGACCGCCATGTGCGGCTCGGGTCCTTTCCCTTTTTCTCAAAGGGGGCGTCATAGAAGATGAAAGATCCAAATGGCTGACGATATGAGCCTCAATCCCTCCCGGGATGATTTCGCCTCCCTCCTCGACGAGTCCATGGGTGGCCGCGACTTTATGGAAGGTCAGGTTGTCAAAGGCATCGTGGTCGGAATCGAAAAAGATTTCGCGATCATCGATGTCGGACTGAAGACCGAAGGCCGGATTTCCGTGAAGGAATTTGGCGTCGATGAATCCGGCGAGAGCCCGATCAAGATCGGTGCCACTGTCGAAGTCTTCCTCGAGCGCGTTGAAAACGCCATGGGCGAAGCCGTCATCAGCCGTGACAAGGCTCGACGCGAAGAAGCCTGGACCCGCCTCGAAGTTGTGCATGAGCGCAACGAGCCAGTCATGGGCACCATTGTTGGCCGCGTGAAGGGTGGCTTCACCGTCGACCTCGGCGGCGCCTCGGCCTTCCTGCCGGGCAGCCAGGTGGACATCCGTCCGGTCCGCGACGTCGGCCCGCTCATGGGCAAGGAACAGCCCTTCGCCATCCTCAAAATGGACCGTCCGCGCGGCAATATCGTCGTCTCGCGTCGTGCCATTCTTGAAGAAGCCCGCGCCGAACAGCGCACGGAACTCGTCGGCCAGTTGGTCGAGGGCGAAATCCGCGACGGCGTGGTCAAGAACATCACCGACTACGGCGCCTTCGTGGACCTGGGCGGCATCGATGGCCTGCTACACGTCACCGACATGAGCTGGAAGCGCGTCAATCACCCCAGCCAGGTTCTGGCCGTGGGCGACACCGTCAAGGTGCAGGTGGTCAAGATCAACCCCGACACCCAGCGCATCTCGCTTGGCATGAAGCAACTGCAGTCCGATCCTTGGGACGGCGTGGAAGCCAAGTATCCGGTCGGTGCCAAGTTCACGGGCCGCATCACCAACATCACCGACTACGGCGCCTTTGTGGAGCTGGAAGCTGGCGTTGAAGGCCTGGTGCACGTCTCGGAAATGTCCTGGACCAAGAAGAACGTCCACCCCGGCAAGATCGTCTCGACCTCGCAAGAAGTCGACGTGGTCGTCCTGGACGTCGATCCCTCCAAGCGTCGGGTGTCCCTGGGCCTCAAGCAGGCCATGGACAATCCTTGGGACGCCTTCATCGCAGCCAACCCAGTGGGGTCGACGGTGGAAGGCGAAGTCAAGAACGCGACGGAATTTGGCCTCTTCATCGGCCTGGAAAACGACATCGACGGCATGGTCCACCTGTCCGACCTGGACTGGAACGTCCCTGGCGAAGAAGCCATCGCCAAGTATCACAAGGGCGAAATGGTCAAGGCTCGGGTTCTGGATGTCGACGTCGAGAAGGAGCGTATCTCCCTTGGCATCAAGCAACTGGCCGGCGATCCAATGGCTGGCGAGGCCTTCCGCAAGGGTCAGACCGTCACTGTCACGGTCACCGAGATCACCTCTGGCGGCATTGAGGTGAAATTCGGCGATGACGACGCACCGATGACCGCCTTTGTGCGCAAGTCCGACCTGTCCCGCGATCGTGCGGATCAGCGTCCGGAACGCTTCGCCGTGGGTGACCGCGTCGATGCCCAGGTGACCACAGTCGACAAGGCCGCCCGTAAGGTGTCGGTCTCGATCAAGGCCCTGGAAATGATCGAAGAGAAGGAAGCCATCGAGAAGTTCGGGTCTTCGGATTCCGGCGCCTCCTTGGGCGACATTCTCGGCGCCGCCCTGCGCGAAAAGGCGCAGAAGGACTAAGCCTGCCGGCCCTGCTTTGGCGGGGTACTAAGGATCGAAAAAATACCGCAGCGAGTCCGGCAACGGGCTCGCTGCTTTTGTGTCTGGCGCATGCCAAGACCATGAAAATGCGAAGTTCTCACGCCGCATGAAGATTTCCGGGTTGATCATCAACCGGGACTCGACCATGTTCCGCCAACCCCATAACCGGATTTTGGCATGATCAAGTCGGAACTCATCGCTCAACTCGCGCAAGAAAATCCGCACCTGACCCAGCGCGATATCGAGCGGGTGGTGGGTGTGATCCTAGAGCGGATGATCCTGGCCCTGGAAAACGGTGGTCGTGTGGAGCTTCGCGGCTTTGGTGCCCTTTCGATCAGATCCCGGGATGCCCGGTCTGGGCGTAATCCGCGCACCGGCGAGTCGGTAAGTGTCCGGGCCAAGCACGTGCCATTCTTTAAGAGCGGCAAGGAACTGCGCGAGCGACTCAACGCAGACGAGTAAGGCGCGGGCCTGGCGATCTGGGCTTGGCTTGACCGAACCCACGGTATCATAGGACAAAAGCCTCAAGGTTTCTGAGGGAGCGGCCAATGGGTATCGTCAGTGAATTCAAGGAATTCATCTCAAGGGGCAATGTCATCGACCTGGCGGTCGGTGTGGTCATCGGTGGCGCTTTTGGCGACATCACCAAGAGCCTCGTCGATAAGGTGATCATGCCCCCTATCGGGCTCTTGCTGAGCGGCGTTGATTTTTCGGACATGAAACTGGTCCTGAAGGCCGCAAACCCCGCCGCCAAGACCGCGGAGGTCGCCATCCAATACGGGGCCTTTGCCAATACGGTGATCCAGTTCCTGATCATCGCCTTTGTGATCTTCATCTTGGTGAAGGGCGTCAACGCCATTCGGCGTAAGGATGCTGAAGTTCCCGTAGACCTGCCGCCGCCCACGGCTGATCAGGTCCTGCTTGGGGAAATTCGTGACCTGCTGAAGGCCCGCTAGCGCCTAGGGCACTGTGGTTGCTTGCAGTCCCACGTCCCAGCCGGTTAATGGGGCCCATGACTGCAACCGCTAAGATTTGTGGGGTCTCCACCCCCCAGGCTATTCAGGCCGTTATGGACGGTGGCGCGAGCCATGTGGGCTTCAATTTCTTCGAGAAGAGCCCGCGCTACGTCCTGCCAGAATTGGCCGCCCAACTGGTCCTGCCCACCCGCGGCCGCAATCTCAAGGTCTGTGCCATCACGGTTGATCCCGATGATGCCCTGGTCGACCAGCTGGCCTTGGTTCTGAAGCCAGACTTCATCCAGCTCCATGGCAAAGAGACTCCGGCGCGGGTTCGGGAAATCGGTCGTCGCACGGGCCTGGGGCTCATCAAGGTCATCCCGGTCACTGAGGCCCACGATGTCGACCTTGCTGGCAATTACGAAACCATCGTCGATCACCTGATGTTCGAGGGCAAACCCCCCAAGGACGCGGCCATGCCGGGCGGGGTGGGGGCCCGATTTGACTGGGGCCTGATGGCCGGACGTCGGTTTGCGCGGCCATGGTTCCTGGCTGGCGGTTTGGATCCTTGGAATGTTGCGGAAGCCATCTCGCAATCTGGTGCGCCCATTGTTGATGTTTCCTCTGGCGTGGAGCGCGGACCAGGATTAAAGGACGCCTCCTTAATCACGGCATTTATTGAGGCCGTGCGTCGCGCCTAGGTGCAATTCCAGTGACTATCCCCGTCCTGCCTAACGACTATGCCGCCTACCCAGATGCCTCCGGACGCTTCGGCGACTATGGCGGTCGGTATGTGCCTGAAACCCTCATGCCCCTGGTGCATGAACTGGAGGCGGCCTATCGCGCCGCAAAGGCTGATCCCGCCTTCCAGGCCGAACTCTCAGGGTTCCTGAAGCACTATGTGGGCCGTCCTTCGCCCCTGTATTTTGCTGAACGCCTGACCGACCATTTCGGCGGCGCAAAGATCTATTTCAAGCGTGAGGAGCTGAACCACACCGGCTCGCACAAGATCAACAACTGCATGGGCCAAATCCTTTTGGCCCGACGTATGGGCAAGACCCGGATCATTGCCGAGACCGGCGCGGGTCAGCATGGGGTGGCCAGTGCCACGGTCTGCGCCCGGTTCGGTCTGCCCTGTATCGTTTACATGGGCGCCGTCGACGTCGAGCGTCAGAAGCCCAACGTTTTCCGGATGAACCTGTTGGGGGCCCAGGTCGAGGCTGTGACCTCAGGCTCGGCGACCCTCAAGGACGCCATGAACGAGGCCCTGCGTGACTGGGTCACCAATGTTCATGACACCTATTACATGATCGGTACGGCGGCCGGCATGCACCCCTATCCGGAGATGGTCCGGGATTTCCAGTCGGTGATCGGCCAGGAAACCCGCGCCCAAATCCTTGAGATCGAAGGCCGCCTGCCAGACGCGGTCGTCGCCTGTGTGGGTGGTGGTTCCAATGCCATCGGTATTTTTCACCCCTTCCTCAACGACGAGAGTGTGAAGCTCTATGGGATTGAGGCGGCCGGTGAAGGCATGGAGTCGGGGCGCCATGCTGCGGCGATTAATGGCGGTCAACCGGGCGTCCTTCACGGCAATATGACCTATCTGCTGCAGGACTCCGCAGGCCAGATTACCGAGGCCCATTCGATTTCAGCGGGTCTCGACTATCCCGGCATTGGCCCAGAACATTCCTGGCTGCACGATGTGGGCCGCGCCAAGTATCTGACGGCCACGGATGCTGAATCCCTCGATGCCTTCAAGCTTTGCGCAGAACTCGAGGGGATTCTCCCAGCGATTGAGACGGCCCATGCCCTGGCGCGATTGTCCGATGTGGCCAAGGAAGTCGGTAAGGGCGGGATTGTTGTGGTCAACATGTCGGGTCGCGGCGACAAGGATGTTGCTACCGTCGCCGCCCATCTGGGACGCAGCATTTGACCAAGGCCCGTATCGAAGCCCGTTTTGCGGCTCTGAAAGCTGAGGATCGCGCAGCTTTCGTCACCTATGTCATGGCCGGTGATCCGGACTATGCCACGTCCCTGGAGATCGTGAAGGGCCTGCCAGGGGCCGGTGCCGATGTGATCGAGATTGGCTTTCCCTTCTCTGATCCTATGGCTGAGGGCCCGCCAATCCAACGGGCCGCCCTGCGCGCCCTGGACAAGGGCATGACCCTGGCCCGGACCCTGGAACTGGTGGCTGAATTCCGGCAGGGCGACCAGACCACCCCGATCATTATGATGGGCTATGCCAATCCCCTGGTGCGCTGGGGTTATGACGCCTTCGCCCGGGACGCTGCCGCGGCAGGGGTCGATGGCCTGATCGCCGTTGATATACCGCCGGAAGAGGCTGACCCTCTTGCTGACGCCCTGGACGCCGCCGACCTGTCGCTGATCCGCTTGGCGACGCCAACCTCTGATGACGCGCGGCTGAAGATCGTCGTGCGCCGCACCTCTGGCTTTGTCTATTATGTCTCCGTGGCCGGTGTCACCGGGGTCAAGGAGGCGGAAGCCGACGTCGTTGCCCCCCATGTCCTCCGCGTGCGAGCTGCCTCAGGCCTGCCAGTGTCTGTGGGTTTTGGGATTAAGACGCCTGAGCGCGCCGCCGCCATTGCCAAGGTCGCTGATGGGGTTGTGGTGGGCTCTGCCCTGGTTGATGAAGTTGCTGCCGCCTTGGCGGTCAACGAAAGCGTGACTGCGCGGGTCCTTTCCAAAGTCGAATCCTTAGCTAAGGCTATTTCTACGGCGCGCGCCCACCCTGTCTCTGCGTAACCCCCCCAAGGCGATGGCTGAACAGCGAAACGAAAAACCTCCGAAGCCGACCGTGCCCCGTGAGCGCGGCGGCTGGCTAGCGAAGATCGCCCCTGGCGTTCGCAACCTCGTGGCCAAGCGGGAAGCCCCGGAAAACCTCTGGGTTAAGTGCCCTGACAGCGGCGAGATGCTTTATCGTCCGGATCTAGAAGCCGCCCTCTGGGTGACGCCGTCTGGCAATCATATGCGGATTGGTGCGGGTATGCGCCTGCGCTTTACCTTCGATGACGGCAAGTACGACAAGATTGCATCGCCCATTGTCGTCGACGATCCGCTGAAATTTCCAGACGATAAGCCCTATCCAGAGCGCCTGAAGGCCGCCCGTAAGGCCACGGGCGAGCAGGACTCCATGGCCATCGGCTTTGGTAAGATCAAAGGCCAGGAGGCTGTGGTTGTGGTTCAGGACTTCGCCTTTATGGGCGGATCTCTGGGCATGGGTGCTGGTGAGACCTTTGTGAAGGCGGCCCAGGAAGCGGTGAAGCGCAAGGTCCCCTTCGTGATCTTCTCCGCGTCGGGCGGGGCCCGCATGCAGGAAGGCACCCTGGCGCTTATGCAGATGGCCCGCACCACCTTGGCGCTGAACGAGGTCAAAAGCGCTGGTCTTCCCTATGTGGTGGTGCTCACCGATCCGACAGCGGGCGGAGTCACCGCCTCTTACGCTATGTTGGGTGATGTCCACCTGGCCGAGCCAAATGCCCTGATCGCCTTTTCCGGCCGTCGGGTGATTGAGCAGACCATTCGCGAAGTGCTTCCTGCCGGGTTCCAGCGGGCCGAATTCCTGCTGGAACGGGGCATGGTCGATAAGGTGGTTCCTCGCCAGGACCTTCCTGATGTCCTTGCCTCTATCCTCAAGACCCTGATGATGGGGCGCTTGCGGTCAAGGGCAGCCTGATTTTCAACGGATTTCCAGATGTATGACCCCATCCGCGCGTCGGACGCGGTCATTGCTCGCCTGCGGGCCCATCACCCCACACTCATTGACCTTACCACCGGTCGGGTAGAGCGTCTGCTGGCGGCCCTAGGTCATCCAGAGCGTCGCCTGCCCCCGGTCATTCACGTGGCAGGGACCAATGGTAAGGGCTCGACCGTGGCCTTTATGCGGGCCATAGCCGAGGCGGCGGGCCTCAGGGTGCATGTGATCACCTCACCCCATCTGGTGCGGTTTGCTGAACGGATTCGGTTGGCGGGCAAGCTGATCACAGATGCGCAGATTTCTGATCTCATCACGCGGATCGAGGCCGCCAATGCAGATCAGCCCATCAGCTTCTTTGAATTTACCACGGTCCTGGCCTTTCAAGCCTTTGCCGAGACCCCCGCTGACCTCTGTCTGGTGGAGGTGGGCCTTGGCGGGCGCTTTGACGCCACCAATATCTTCGACGCTCCGGCGGTCAGTGTCATCTCCCCGGTAGATTACGATCACCTGGAAATGCTGGGCCCAGAGCTTTCAAAGATCGCCTGGGAGAAAGCTGGCATTATCAAGGCCGGGCGGCCTGTGGTCGTCGCCCGTCAGTTGGAGGAGGGGGAAGCGGTCATCCTGGCAGAGGCTGAAGCCCTCAATGCGCCCCTTGGGCTTATGGGCCGGGATTTCGACGCCTGGGAGGCCAATGGCCGCCTTCTGGTTCAATTGGAAGATCGACTGCTGGACCTGCCAAGGCCCAGCCTGATGGGCCCCCACCAGTTCGCCAATGCCGGCCTGGCTGTGGCAGCCTTAGCGGCCCTGAATGACCCCCGCATTGACGATGAAGCCTATGCTACGGGCGTCGCCTCAGCGGTCTGGCCAGCCAGGTTCCAACGTCTGACCGTCGGTCCCTTGGCCGAGCTTGCCAAGGCCCGCGGCGCTGATCTGTGGCTAGACGGTGGCCATAATCCCCATGCTGGGGTCGCTCTGGCCGAAGCGGCAGGTGTTCTGATGGCCCGGGACCCCAGGCCCCTGGTGGTGATCGCCGCCATGTTTGCGCGCAAGGATGCCAAAGGATTCTTTGCCCCCTTCACGGCCTTAGATCCCAAGGTCATCGCCACGACCTTCGAGTCCGACTCTGCGGCAACGGCGTCAGAGATCGATGCGGCGGCGAGGGCAGCGGGACTTCAGTCCGAACTGGCCCTCAATGTAACTGAGGCGCTGGAGCGCGCCCTTGGCAGCGACGGTCCAGCGCCCCATGTCTTGATCTGCGGCGGGCTTCATTTTGCGGGCGAGGTCCTCGCCATGAGCCAGGAAACCTGGCCCGACTGATCTGATTTACGAGATCAGAGTCCCGCTTCTTTCAGCCACTCAATGATCTTCTGCTTGGGCATGGCCCCGACCTTCATGGAGGCCATTTGCCCGTCCTTGAACAGCATCATGGTCGGAATACCGCGCACGCCATACTTTGATGGGGTGGTGGGGCTGTCTTCGATGTTGAGCTTGGCCACCGTGACCTGGGCACCCAGTTCCTCGGAGATCTGTTCTAGGGCTGGGGCGATCTGCTTGCAGGGGCCGCACCATTCAGCCCAGAAGTCCACCAGGACTGGTTTGCCAGATTGTAGAACGTCCTTTTCGAAGGACTCGTCAGTGATCGCGACCGTGCTCATGAAGCGCTCCTTGTGATGCCGACTCGCAGCATGCGACGGCGATTGTTGAGTCTGCATATGGGCGACTTAACGGTGAGTATCAACCTTACGCTCCAAGCCGATCCAGGGCCTCAGCGATCAGATTTTCTGGAATGGCCATGAGTTTGGGACCGTCGGTCCAAACCAAGGCGGCCTCGACCGTCTTTTCTGGGAAGATGTCGCACAGCACAGCCACATAGAGAGCCATCTGTCGAAGATAGGCCGGGTCAGCCTTCCCTATGCTGTCGGGGGACGGTCGGTTGGTCTTGAAATCCACCACGAGAACGCGATCTGGCAGGACCACAAGACGATCCAATCGGCCAGAGATATTCAGACCCTTGGGCAGGCGAGCGCCTGTTCCGGCCAGGCTCACCTCGGGTCGGCTGCCCGGCCCAAAGACCTCAGCGAAGCGGACATCATTGAGAACCCCCAGGGCGGCGTTGATCATTTCGCGCTTTTGGTCCGATGTGAGGTCTGGCTCCCGATCTAGCAGTTTCTGTGCCGACTTGGCCCGGAGGTCCTCGGGTAAGTCTGGCAGGACTTGGAGCAGCTTGTGAATGAGATCGCCCCGCCGGAAACGACCGAGGCCCACGGTCCCAGACAGGGGAGATGCGGCAGGGCTTAGGGCCCCTTCACCAAGGTCGGAAGGGGATGCGTATCGGGCGAAGGCCTCGACTGGCGGCGCGACTGAAGCCCAGTCTGGCGTCATGACCTCGGCAAGGACCAGGCTCACCGATGGCGGGCCACGGAGCGGATCGGGCCCAAACCG
>CALETE010000091.1 GCA_937920085.1 uncultured Alphaproteobacteria bacterium
GTTTAACTGCGGCAATGACTGGCGGTCACAATCAAGGCATGGCTGCAGATTTTTATGCAGGCAGGACTATCACAATCGTCGTCGGTTTTTCAGCAGGCGGTGTGTACGATCAGATGGCGCGGCTTTACGCCCGTCATCTCGGACGGTTTTTACCTGGAAATCCAACAGTGGTGGTTCAGAATCAGCCGGGAGCCGGGAGCCTCGTGACCGCGAACAATCTCGCTAAGCTCTGGGTGGGCGACGCCACGCGTCTGGGCATCATCGGGAGCGGTTCCGTATGGCAGCCGATTCTGGGCGACAAGCAGGCTCCATATGATCCCCGCTCTTTAGGCTGGATTGGCGGTCGAACACGAGACACGTTAACTTGCGCTATCTGGCATCAATCACCCACCAGCACGCTGGCTGACGCTCGCAATCGTGAAACGATCGTTGGATCCACGGGGCCGGGTTCCATAACCTTTGCGATTCCTAAAGCGCTCAACGAACTTGCTGGAGCGCGGCTGAAAATCGTCGCCGGGTATCCTGGCGGCGTCGAGATCGAGATGGCCATGCAGAAAGGCGAGGTGGAAGGGTATTGCGGCTGGGCCTTTGGGGCTGTCAAACGAACGGCTTCCTATAAAAGCGATAAACTCAAATTTCTCGCTCAGTTTGCCGACAAGCCTAATCCTGACCTTCCTCACATACCACTTGCTACAGAGGTCGCATCTGATGAGATGGGCCGGCAGGTGATGAGTTTTATTTCGTCTGCGGCTGTCCTCCAATGGCCACTGCTTGCGCCGGCGGGTGTCCATCCACAACGTATAGCCGACCTTCGACAGGGCTTTGACTCCATGTTGCGCGATCCAGCGGTTCTAGCAGATGCGGACCAGAACATGCTGGAGATTGCTCCAATCAGTGGCGAGGCCTTGCAGGCTGTGGTCGAAACCCTCACGAAGACGCCCGAAGACGTCTTGGCGTTCATTCGTCGGATCAACGACATCAGGTAACCTTGATCATCGGAGACACGAATGTTGTCATTCAAATCTGGCAGTCCGCGCTTAGAAAAGGGATATCACGATGGCTGTTTTGTTGAACCATGCTCATCGCAGAACCCAATTTCGAGTTGAGATGATAACCAGCAGTCAAGAATAAGTCGATTGCGATACAGTCATCGCCGATGCTAGATATCCAGTCGATAGCCGTATTCCTATCGTATGTTTCGCTTTCCTTACTTGAAGGGGCATCTTGATGAGCGCACGTGGGCAAATGCATCTCGGCGTATATGCCGTTGGCACCGGAAACCATCTATCTGGTTGGCGTGTTCCCGGAGCCTCGCAAAGTGGTGAAGACTTTTCGATCTTCAAAACGATTGCAGCATCCTGCGAACGTGGAAAGCTGGATTTTCTTTTTGTGGGAGACAGTCTGGCCTTTGTTGAGGACAAGCATCCTGGACAGATGCTGAGGTTCGAACCTCTTACCTTGCATGCCGCATTGGCTACGCACACATCAAGAGTTGGTCTCGTCGCGACGGCCTCGACTACCTATTCAGCGCCCTTCAATGTCGCGAGGGCCTTTGCCTCCCTCGACAAACTTAGCGATGGACGCGCGGCCTGGAATGTTGTGACGACAGGGAACCCTGAATCTGCCGATAATTTCGGAGATGCCGGTCCAATGGACCACGCTACCAGATACGAATCCGCCAGAGAATTCGTTCAAGTTGTAAAAGGTCTTTGGGATAGCTGGGAGGATGACGCACGAGTGCTCAATGTCGAAACAGGTGAATACTACGACAAGACCAAGGTGCACACACTGAATCACAAGGGCAAGTTTTATTCTGTGCGCGGCCCGCTCAATCTCACACGGACGCCCCAGGGGCAACCGGTAATCGTACAAGCGGGAGCTTCCGAGGATGGGCAGAAGTTTGCCGCCGAGGTCGCTGAAATGATTTTCGCCGTACAACTTGAGAAAGATCATGCGCAAGCATTTTTCAAACAAATGAAAGCAAAGGTTTCAGCTTGTGGCCGCAATCCCGCACATTGCAAGATCCTGCCTGGCTTGATGCCTATCGTCGGGCACGACGATCAGGATGCGCGACGAAAACTGGAGGCGTTGATGCGCCTGACTGACCCTGTTGTCGCAATGAAGGTCATGTCCAGCAGGTTCGGGCATGATATGTCGCGCTTCGATCTGGACGGGCCCATTCCCAAATTGCCGCCCTCGAATGCGGTCCAATCTTATGCAGAGGTCGCTTATGCCAGAGGTCAAAAGGAAAACCTGACCTTGCGCGATATCTTCAATCAAATCGGGGTAGCCCGCGGTTATCTTGTCGCATGCGGGGGACCCTCTACTGTGGCGGACCTGATGGAGGAATGGTTCACGGACCAAGCATCAGATGGCTTTGTGTTGATACCGCCATATTTCCCCGCAGCCTTTGATGAATTTATCGATCTTGTTATCCCAGAATTACAGCGACGCGGTATCTTTCGTGCAGAATATACGGGTAAAACTCTCCGAGACCACCTGGGGCTCCCATACCCGGGGAACCGATATTCGAAAACTGCTTCTCACTCCGCTTGACAACCGGTTCGGAGGTAGCCACGGCCGGATGTCGACAAGGGACCCCGCTTTGGATCTGAGAGGCCAATCCCCGCCCTACCAGGTCGCTTTGCCAAGTCGGAAAGCATTGCGTCAGAGGCCCTCCGGGAAATTTGCTTTAGACCGAGAGGTATTCAACCTCGGGCCTCGGTGGCCCTGAAAAAATAGTTGCTGCCGCCTAGGTTTGAGCATCGATTGAACG
>CALETE010000092.1 GCA_937920085.1 uncultured Alphaproteobacteria bacterium
AGCCCATGCCCTATCTGGTGGTGGTCATCGACGAGGTGGCCGACCTGATGATGGTGGCGGGCAAGGATGTAGAAGGTGCCGTCCAACGCCTGGCGCAAATGGCTCGCGCCGCGGGCATTCACCTGGTCATGGCCACCCAGCGCCCATCGGTGGACGTCATCACCGGCACGATCAAGGCCAATTTTCCGACCCGCATCTCCTTCCAGGTCACCTCCAAGATCGACAGCCGCACCATTTTGGGCGAGCAGGGGGCTGAACAGCTGCTGGGCCAGGGCGACATGCTCTACATGGCCGGGGGCGGTCGCATTACCCGTCTGCACGGACCCTTTGTGTCCGACCAAGAGGTCGAGGCGGTGGCGAAATTCCTCCGCGACCAGGGTCAGCCCCAATACCTTGAGGAAATCACCGCCGGAGGCGATGACGAGGGCGAGGATGGCGGCGCACTCCTGGGGGAAGAGGGCGGATCTGGCGATGATCTCTATGATCGGGCCGTCGCCGTAGTCCTGCGCGATCGCAAGGCCTCCACCTCCTATGTTCAGCGCCGCCTGCAGATCGGCTATAACCGCGCGGCCTCCCTGATTGAGCGAATGGAGAATGAGGGGGTGGTCAGTCCCGCCAACCACGCCGGGAAGCGAGAAATTATACCACCACCCGCATAAGGTTAGTTGGTAACCTTGCCGAAACAGTTTTAGCCTATCCCTTGACCCCAAATGGGAAGGATAGGCCTTGGTCAATTATCTGGACGACGGCGTAGATGAATTGGCAGCCAAGTCTTTTGACGGGCTCAAAATTCGCTTGGTCCTCGGTGTTTTGGTCTCAGGGCTGGGCACACTGATCATATCCCCCTACACGGTGGCCGTCTGGATGATCGGCTGCTGCGCTCAGGAATCTCTATCATGGGTTGTGAGTCATCGGCAGGGCCGTGGGGCTGTCGGCTCAATCCGCCTGCGCGGCGCCTATCTCCTAAGCCTCCTGACCGGCTGTACCCTTTGGGTGTTCCTCGGCGGCCTGTTCTGGACCAGCGGCAGCCCTGAAGGCGCCATTGTTGCCGTCACCCTATGGCTGTCAGTGATCTTCTTCACCCAAGCCAATGCCTATCAATCGGCGATCGGCTTCATCGTCGGCGGTGCCCTGCCTGGGATTGGCATGCTGATCTGGATTGCCGTCGGGCCCAACCCCCTGCACCTGAACCTCGTGCCTGTGATGGGCTTTCTGGCCCTGGCCCTGATCTTTGCCTGCGATGG
>CALETE010000093.1 GCA_937920085.1 uncultured Alphaproteobacteria bacterium
GCGCACTGCGGACCTCCCACCCCCGGTCATACCGGCGAAGGCCGGTATCCAGGTCATAGGCACCGCGCTTCCGGCCAGACTCTAAGCCGCCCGGCGCGCGACATATCGGCCTTCGCCTAGGTCGATAATGCGGCCATAGCGGACCAGGGTGTTGAGGGCCTGAACCACCCTCTGCTCGATCTTCTTGCCGCCGTTCTTGAAGCCACGGGCCAGCTCCACCGCTGTGGTTGGTTGACCAAAGGCCAACATGGCACCCTCGATGGCCAGGGAGTGTTCGAGGCTGTTCTTCGGGAAGCTGGGTTTGCCCGCGTCGATGGCCACCACCGTCTGGCCCAGGTCCAGTTCGCCGGTCTGAGCTGCAGCGCCCTTGGCGAAGCGGGGAATTTGATAATCAGGCCGCAGCCAGCGCACATGCCCCGCCGCCTCTTCCTTGGCCCGCTCTGCGTTCAGCGCCACAAGGCGCTCAAGGATTTCCTCATCGGTAAGCTCAACGGGCCAGCCATAGGCCTGAGCCGTCAGGGCGTCGATCTGATCGTGCAGTTCTTTCAGGATCAGCACCCGGCCCCTTTGCTTGGCGTCTTCTTCGGCGGGTGTGAGGTCCATCCCGGAGCGCACTTTTTCCAGCAGATTGTAGAGGCCGGTCAGGGTGAGGTCGGGGTGTTCTGCGAGGACGAGCTTGCGGGTGGCGTCGAGTTCTTCGCCGAGGGCGGCAAGTGATGAGGCATTTTCCCCATCAGAGGCAGGAAACGGAAATGGATCGAAACAGCGAGATTTAACGTAAACGGCATCTTGATCAAAAACGCCGATCATCGCCGAATTCGCATGATACCAAACATCGTGAATTCGCGCTGACAGAACTGCCAATGTGGCACCAGACCCGTTGGCAATTGCAATGAGCTTGTTGTCAGGCAAAATCTCTCTGTCGAGGAACTGAAACACACGATGCTTCGTCGTCTCAACGGTCGCGATATAGCGGTTCAGACCCTTCAGAGCTGGGCGTAGCTCAGTCCTTGGTTCCCCAAAAATCCACCAATTTTTGCGGTAGGTGGAACGATTGTTGGCCTCTCGCTCAGGCTTAACATGTTCAACAACATGCTGATAAACTTCGGGATATTCTCGACGAACATCAGAATCCGACAATCCGAACAAGTCGATGACCAAAACGCCGCGCGGTCGCGCCGTCAGATCGCGCCCATTGCGATAGGGTCTGATGTGGTTTTGAAGACCGGCGCGCATGCCCAAGCCCAGCATTTGTGCCTGGTTCGGGGTGACGATGAATCCAGCCCCATGGAGCTTTACCCCCGGCGAACACACCCCTTCATTGGCGCTGAGTGCAATAGTCTTGGTGACATCTGCGCCGACGGTCAGATCTGAGTTTACCCGACCGACTTTCATCCGGTAGGTCAGGGTCGGATCGTCCGTATCCAAACCCGCTTCGCTCACAATCTTTTGCAAGATCCCCTCATGTGACCCCGCCGCAGCCACCGTCATACTGATCCGCACTGCAGCACTGTCCTGGGTCGCCTTGGTCCACGGATGGTCGGGCACAGCAAAAACCAGCGAAATCGGCGACTTGGCGTTCAGGTGGCGCTCCATCACCCTGCGCTGGAAGACCTGGCTTATGGAGTTGGTGGTGACGAAGCCAAACCGCCTCAGCAGGGTCTTCCTACGGCCTAGGACTTCAGCTGCGCGATCCCACCAGTACATGACGAAGTCGGCGCTATCGTTCATGTCCTTATGGGCAGCCCAGAGCGCCTCAGCATATCCCGGCGCCATTCGGGATCGAATGTCCTTGCCTCCGATAAACGGGGGGTTCCCGACAATGAACTCGGCCTCTGGCCACGCCGGACGCCTCGGATTGGGATAGGTTTCGACCCTCTGGCCATCACGGTCCACGACGGTCGTCAGAGGATAGCCGTCCCAGGTCAGGACGGCGTCATACCCCTCCCGCTTGCCGAAATTGATGTTCTTGAAGGCCCGCAGAATGGGTTCTGCTGGATGGTTCTCATGATTGCGGTAGTGCCATTGCAGATAGCCGATCCAGACCACCAGCTCGGCGATTGCGGCGGCGCGGGGGTTGAGTTCCAGGCCCAGGAACTGGTGGGGGTCTACGGTCTCTCCGGCCAGGGCCAGATTAGCTTGCCGGTCACCGAGGGCTGAAAGGGTCTGAAGGACTTCGCCCTCCAGCTTTTTCATCATTTCCAGGGTGACATAGAGGAAGTTGCCGGTGCCGCAGGCCGGGTCGAGGACGCGGGTGGCGCAAAGCTGGCGGTGAAAGGTGCGAACCACTTCGACGGCGTCGGCGTCCTTGCCGTCTTCCTTGGCCAGTTCCGCCTTGGTTAGGGCCACTTGCCAGTCAGCCCGCAGGGGCTCCATGACTGTGACCTCCACCAAGCGCTTGACGTAGGCGCGAGGCGTATAGTGGGCACCTAGGCGAAGGCGCTCGGTCGGGTCCAAGGCTTGTTCGAGCAGGGTGCCGAAGATGGCCGGGTCTACCAGTTTCCAGTCGGCCCGCGCTGCGGCCAGAAGTTCGCTGATCTCTTCCCGTTGAAGTTCAAAGGCTGTGGTGTTCTGGAAAAGGCCGCCATTGAAGTGGCGGACCCGGGCATCGATGACGGCGCTGAACTCGGCACCCTTGTCCATGTCGGCCCACAGTTGTTTGACACGGTGGGTGAAGTGGGCCGGGTCCTCCACGCACTTTTCCAGCAGGGTCTGGAAACTGCCGCGGGGCAAGAGGTCGGTATCCTCGGCGAACATGGTGAAGAGGCAACGCATCAGGAAATGCGCCACGTCTTCGGGATTACAGCCCCGGTCTTCCAACCGCTTGGAAACCGCCGCCAAGCGTTTGGCGATGTCGCGGGTGACGCGGGCGGACTCCTTGGCCGGGTCCAGGCTGTGGGGATCGGTCCAGATCGCGCTCAGCAGGGTTTGGATTTCCGGCTTTCGCAGGTCTTCCAGATAGATGCGATAGCCCTTGCGGTCTGGGAACTGGCCATAGGCTCGGCCTGTCCCGGAGAAATCCGCATAGAGTTCAAAGGCATGGCCCACATCGCAGGTGATGATGAAGGGCGGGGCAGCGTGCTCTGCGTCCAGCAGGAAGACATAGCCCTCGGCCTGCTTGCGGGCGTTCTGCATCATCACGTCCCAGCGCGGGGCGGCGGACCGGCGGCCCAGCTGCTCGGGCTCATCGGGAAAGAGGCCGCCCTTGGTGGGAATGGCGTTCTTCTTGCCGGGCAAACGCGACTGCTTGGCCTCTAGGATGAAGGCGTCGCGCTTATAGAGGTCGATGCGCTTGGGGGCCGTGGTCCCTTCGCTTTCGCGGGGCTTCACCGCCCGCTCGAAGACATAGTCATTGGCGGCGCGGTCGGCACCCGCTGGATTGGGCGGATCAACGCCTAGGACAGCGCAGAGCTCCGTCAGGAACATGGCGTAGTTGGCGCGCTCGGCCCCGCCCTGTAGCTGTGACCAGCGGGTAATGAAGGCTTCGACGTTCAAGCTCTAGCGTTCCCAAGGTAACTGGACTCTCAGGCACCTTAGCCATGGCCTCCCTGATCTGGGAAGCGGCTAGAGAATAATCGGGACAATTGCTTTTATAAAAACCCAAACCCTTAGGCGATCAAGCTTGAGGTCTCAGCGCCCTACGACCTGGACCCCGGCCTCCGCCGGGGTGACCGGTGGTTGTGGATAGTGCGCTGCGGACCTTCTACCCCCGGCCTTCGCTGGGGTGACCGGTGTGTCGGGGCAGGG
>CALETE010000094.1 GCA_937920085.1 uncultured Alphaproteobacteria bacterium
GGCAAGGTCTGCGTGGCCACCATCATCAATGGCGGGATCACCGCCTTTGACGAAGATGGCTCGATCGAGCACTTCCCCTTCCCCGACCTCATCGTGACCAACATCTGCTTTGGCGGACCTGACATGAAGACGGCCTGGATCACCGCTTCGGCCACCGGCAAGCTGTTCAAGGCCACCTGGCCCCGTCCAGGCCTGAAGCTGAACTTCAATGCCTGATAAACGGGAAGTCCTGATCACTGAGAGCTTCGAGATCGCCGCAGACCTCTGCGAGGATCTGACGCCCCTGGTCTATGCTCGGCTGTTTCGAGAGCATCCCGACATGGAGATCTTGTTCTGGCGGGATAAGAACCATCAGGTGAAGGGCGAAATGCTCAGCCGGGTGATCAGCGCTGTCCTGGATTTTGCCGGGGAGCGGCTCTACGCCGCGACCATGATCCAGTGCGAAGTCATCACCCACGAGGGCTATGACGTGCCGCCAGATGTCTTCGCCGTGTTCTTTGGAACCGTGCGCGATACCTTGCAGGGCTTGCTCGCTGAGCAGTGGACCCCGGCCATGGATCAGGCCTGGGCTAGTCTTTTGATTGAACTCGATTTCTACGTCACTCATCCAGATCAAAGTCAGACCATTCCGGCCTGATGTGGTGAGGGACTCAAACGTATTAGCACGCTGAAAACAGCGGTTGGGAGTGAGACTTATGGGTTGGAATTTCGGTGATATCCTGGACGCGGTGGGACCAGAACTGCCCCCAGAGGCCCCGGCCTTCATCCACGGCGAGCGGCTGGTCACCTGGGGACAGGCCAATAAGATCACCAATAATGTGGCGCGAGCCCTGATCGCGCGGGACGCCAAGCCCGGCGACAAGATCGCCATATATATGCGCAACCGGCCAGAATATCTGATGGCCGTGGCCGCTGGCTGGAAGGCCCGACTGACCCACGTCAACGTCAACTATCGCTACACCCCGCAAGAGGTCTGGTATATTTTCGACAATTCCGACGCCCAGACCGTGGTCTATTCGTCTGAATTCCGCGACGCCATCACCGAAATCCGCCCGCGCCTGCCCAATGTGAAAAACTGGGTCGAGGTCAGCGATACTGGCGAGGTTGCCCCCTATGCGGTGTCCTTCGCCGCCCTGGGCGAGGAAGGTAATGGCGGGCCTTTAGATATCGTCCGCTCGGGCGAAGACCAGTTCTTCATTTATACGGGTGGCACCACTGGCATGCCCAAGGGCGTGATGTGGGCCCACGAGGACCTGCGCGAAATCACCCTGCAAGGTGCTCGCCTCATGGGGCCAGTGCCAGAGACTCTAGAGGAACTTGCCGCCTTTGTCCGTCAGGTTGGGCCCGGCGGCCGCATCCTGCCCGCCCCGCCCCTGATGCATGGCACCGGCCTGCTAAGCGGCATGAACACCATGATGGCTGGCGGCTGTGTCATCACCCTGACCGGTCAGACCTTCGACCCTATCGAAATGCTGGAAACCATCCATAAGCATAAGCCGACCTCCCTGGTGATTGTCGGTGACTCCTTCGGCAAGCCTTTGCTCAATGCGCTCAATGCCGCGCCGGGCAAGTACGACCTGTCCAGTGTCATCGGCGTGGTATCGTCTGGTGTCATGTGGAGCCATGAGGTCAAGGCAGGGCTGCTGGAGCATATGCCAGGTGCCATGCTGAATGACGCCTTCTCGTCTTCCGAAGCCCTCGGCATGGGCAGTTCGGTGATGGCCAAGGGCCAGGAAGTGCAGACCGCCAAGTTCATGCTCGGCGGCCGCTGCAAGGTGTTTGACGAGAACGACAACCCCGTCGAGCCCGGCTCCGGCGTGCCCGGTATTGTCGCCATCGGCCCGCCCAATCCTGTGGGCTATTACAAGGACGAAGAAAAGTCGGCTCGCACCTTCCGAGTCATTGGTGGTGTGCGCTATTCCATCCCAGGCGACTGGTGCATTGTCGAAGCCGACGGCACCCTAACCCTGCTGGGCCGCGGCTCGGCCTGCATCAACACCGCTGGCGAAAAGGTCTTCCCCGAAGAGGTGGAAGAGGCCCTAAAGACTCACCCGTCCGTCGAAGATGCCCTGGTCATCGGCCTCCCCGATGAAAAGTGGGGTCAGTCTGTCACCGGGGTTGTCCGTCTGGCAGAGGGTGCGAGCTTGGATGAGGATGCTGTGCGCGCCCATGTCCGGCAGTCCTTGGCGGGCTATAAGACGCCGAAGCGGATCTTCGTCACAACCGAGGTGATCCGCGCCAGCAATGGCAAGGCCGATTATCCCACCGCCAAACGGATCGCTGAAGCGGCGATTGCAGGCGCTTAAACTGAAAAGGCCCGGGGCGAACCCCGGGCCTTTCTCACTTCCGATCAGACCAGATCGAAGCGGTCGGCGTTCATGACCTTGGTCCAGGCCGAGACGAAGTCGCGGTAGAACCGGTCTGACGCGTCGTCCTGGGCATAGACCTCTGCAATAGCTCGCAGCTGGGAGTTCGAGCCAAAGGCCAGATCCACTCGGCTAGCTGTCCACTTCACCACGCCTGTGGCGGTGTCACGGCCCTCATAACGGTTACGCGCCACCGGGGTCCAAGCCAGGCCCATATCCACCAGACCCGCAAAGAAGTCGTTGGTCAGGACGCCTGGCAGGTCAGTGAAGACCCCTTCTGGCGAGTGAGCATTGTTTGCGCCCAGAACTCTCAGACCGCCTACCAGAACGGTCATTTCTGGCGCGCTGAGCCCCAGCAATTGGGCCCGGTCCACCAACAGGGCTTCCGGCGGCAGGCTGAAGGGCTTGCTCTCATAATTGCGGAAGCCATCAGCCTCTGGTTCCAGCACGGCGAAGGACTCCACATCCGTCTGGTCTTGGGTCGCATCGGTCCGGCCAGGGGTGAAGGGAACCTCGATCTCGCGGCTAGCCGCCTTAGCGGCCGCTTCAATGGCCACAGAGCCGCCCAGGATAATCAGATCGGCCATGGAGACCTGTCTCGGCGAGGTGAGGTTGAAGGCTGCCTGAACGCCCTCCAAGGCCCCTAGGACCTTCGCCAATTGATCAGGTTGGTTCACCGCCCAGTCCTTCTGTGGCGCGAGGCGAATACGGGCACCATTGGCCCCGCCCCGCTTATCCGACCCGCGGAAAGTGGAGGCCGAAGCCCAGGCGACCGACACAAGTTCCGAGACAGAAAGACCTGTCGCAAGCACCCTCGCCTTCAAGTCGGCAATGTCCGAAGCTATAATGACATCCCCAGACGCCGCCGGCACATGGTCCTGCCAGATCAGAACCTCCGTTGGGACCTCCTGGCCCAAATAGCGGACCCGGGGGCCCATATCGCGGTGGGTCAGCTTGAACCAGGCGCGGGCAAAGGCGTCTGCGAAGGCCTCTGGGTTCTGATGATACCGCCGGGAGATGGGCTCATAGATCGGGTCGAACCGCAGGGCGAGATCGGCCGTGGTCATCATGGGCGCATGCCGCCGGGAAGGGTCGTGCGCGTCGACCACCATGTCCGTCTCGGCAACACCCTTGGCGCGCCATTGATGGGCACCTGCCGGGCTCTTCACCAGTTCCCATTCATAGCCGAACAGGGTGTCGAAATAGCCATTGTCCCAGGTGGTTGGATTGGGCTTCCAGGCGCCCTCAATGCCGCTGGTGATGGCGTCGCCGCCCTTACCCACGCCATAGGTGGAGATCCAGCCCAGACCCATATTCTCGACCTCAGCCCCCTCTGGTGCCGGTCCCACCAGGGCCGCATCACCAGCGCCATGCGCCTTGCCGAAGGTGTGGCCGCCCGCGATCAAGGCCACAGTCTCTTCGTCATTCATCGCCATGCGGGCGAAGGTCTCGCGGATGTCGCGGCCAGAGGCCACCGGGTCAGGGTTTCCGTTGGGACCTTCCGGGTTCACATAGATCAGACCCATCTGGACGGCGGCCAGGGGATTTGCCAGCTCCCGATCGCCGCTATAGCGGGTGTCGCCCAGCCAAGTATCTTCGCCGCCCCAATAGATGTCCTCTTCCGGCTGCCAGACGTCGACCCGACCGCCGCCAAAGCCGAAGGTATTGAAGCCCATAGATTCCAGGGCGCAATTGCCAGCCAGGATCATCAGGTCAGCCCAGGAGATGGCGTCGCCATACGTCTTCTTGATCGGCCACAGCAGGCGTCGCGCCTTGTCGAGATTGCCATTGTCCGGCCAGCTGTTCAGCGGCGCGAACCTCTGGGAGCCAGAGCCCGCCCCGCCCCGTCCGTCGGCAATGCGATAGGTCCCGGCGCTATGCCAGGCCATGCGGATGAAGAGCGGGCCGTAGTGACCCCAGTCTGCCGGCCACCAGGGCTGCGACGTCGTCATCAGGGCGAACAGGTCGGCCTTGACCGCCTTCAGGTCCAGGGCGCTGAAGGCCTTCACATAGTCAAAATCTATGCCCAGAGGATTTGAGGCCGGGGCATGCTGATGAAGGATGCTGAGGTTCAGCGAATTGGGCCACCAGTCGCGGTTCGAGCGACCAGCGTGGGTGGCTGCGGCGCCTGCACCGTGCATGACGGGGCAACCGCCTGTCTTGGTATTTGCGTCCATGGTTTTCTGCCTTTCAAGCCAGCGAACATCTCGTTCTGAGACGTCAAACTAGTGACGGCAGTTGCATAGATCAAATCAGAAACTTTTTTATTTAGTATAGACACGCTCTATGTTCAAAGGCCGGTCACCCCGGCGGAGGCCGGGGTCCGGGTCGTAAAGCGCCGCGCCAGGTCGGGACCTGACATTCATCCCATCGGCCAGCCGCGGGGACGCGTCTGGATACCGGCCTCCGCCGGTATGGTCGGGATTGGAGCGCCTTAGCTCAACGTCGCCATGGCGGAGGCTTCGAAGTTCATCAGTTCGTCCGTGCGGCCTTCCTTGACCTTCAAGGCCCAGAGGGGATCCTGAAGCAGGGCGCGACCGACGCCGACCAGGTCAAAATCGCCCCGGTCGAGCATGAACTCTAGCTTGTCGAGGCTGGCAGGCTTTGAGCCTTCACCGGCATAGGAGGCGATGAATTCTCCGGTCAGGCCGACGGACCCCACAGTGATGGTGGGCACGCCGGTCAGCTTCTTGGCCCAGCCTGCGAAGTTCAGGTCTGAGCCTTCAAATTCTGGCTCCCAGAAACGACGCTGCGAGCAGTGCAGGATGTCGGCGCCAGCATCGGTCAGGGCGGTGAGCCAGGCTTCCAGAGCCTTGGGATCTTCAGCCATCTTCACGGTGAAGTCCTGCTGCTTCCACTGGCTGATACGGATGATC
The DNA here is from genome assembly GCA_937920085.1 of uncultured Alphaproteobacteria bacterium. Classification (GTDB taxonomy): domain Bacteria; phylum Pseudomonadota; class Alphaproteobacteria; order Caulobacterales; family Caulobacteraceae; genus Phenylobacterium. Next base: position 5,243 of record CALETE010000094.1, read on the forward strand.
ACCGGATAGTCAGGGCCGACGGCCTTGCGCACGGCGCGCAGAATGTCGGCAGCAAACCGAGCCCGGCCAGGCAAGTTCTTTGAGCCATAGGCATCTTCGCGGACATTGGTGCCGTCCCAGAAGAACTGGTCGATCAGATAGCCGTGGGCACCGTGCAGCTCGATGGATTCAAAGCCCAGGACCTTGGCTTCGGCGGCGGCATCGGCGAAGGCGCGGATGGTGTCGGCCACCTCTTCCTCGCTCATGGCTTCGCCAAACTGCTTGCCGGGGCTGGAGAGGCCCGACGGGCTGTCATAGCCGCCTTCAGGGTTCCAGCTCGGATCGCGGGAGCGGACGGCACCGGTGTGCCAAAGCTGGGGTGCCATGGCCCCGCCCGCCGAATGGACTTCATCAATGACGCGCTTCCAGGCCTTGAGCTCGGCCTCGCCATGGAACCGCGGCACATTTGCATCGTTCAGGGACGCTGGCCGCGAAACGCCAGTGCCTTCAGAGACGATGAGACCGACCTCAGCTGCGGCCCGGCGCTTATAGTACTGGGCGACCTCTTCCGTGGCCACGCCGCCGGGGGACTTGGACCGGGTCATGGGGGCCATGACAATGCGGTTCTTGAGGTTCATGCCCTTAAAGGACCAGGGTTGGAAAAGCGCGTCGGCAGCCATGAGGGATCCGTCAAACAAGTGTTCGTGAGGCGGCCGATAAAGCACGACGCAGCGTCGCCGTCAGCGAAGAAAATCTGGGGTCGTGAAAAGCTGCACCAGCCCGGGTCGCATTCGCCTCGCGCTTCGGTCAAAAACCCCGAGGCCATCTTGCCTAATTTCCTGAAAATAGGCATGTTCCTTAACACTGCTAAGATAGCGGCGTGGAAAAAAGACGCCATTTGGAGATTCTCATGAGCGACGGCGCTATTGACCTGAAGGCGGACGCCCGTGCCCACGCCTTTTCCATCCCGCTGGAAGACATCAACATCGTCGATGTCGAGATGTGGCGGAATGAGACCTATTGGCCCTATTTTGAGCGCCTGCGCCGGGACGACCCGGTCCACTGGCATCCGGAAGGCCAACACGAGGATGGCCCCTTCTGGTCGGTGACCAAGTACAACGACATCATGGCCGTCGACACCAACCACGAGGCCTTCTCGTCGGACACGAACATCACGCTTTTTGATCAAAAAGATGATTTCAAAATGCCGATGTTCATCGCCATGGATCCTCCCAAGCACGATGAGCAGCGCAAGACGGTCAGCCCTGTCGTGTCGCCGATGAACCTGGCCATGCTTGAGCCCCTGATCCGCAGCCGCATTCAGAACACCCTGGACAACCTGCCGATCAACGAGCCCTTCGATTGGGTGGATCGCGTGTCCATCGAACTGACCACCCAGATGTTGGCCACCCTCTTCGATTTCCCCTTCGAAGATCGCCGCAAGCTAACCCGCTGGTCTGATATCGCCACGGCGGGTCCTGAGTCTGGCCTCTTCGTCACCGAAGACCCGGAAATGGAACGCCGGATGGAACTGTTCCAATGCGTGGAATACTTCAGCCGCCTGTGGGAAGAGCGCGCCGCTCAGCCGCCCAAGGGCGACCTGATCTCTCTCCTGGCCCATGGCGAGTCCACCAAGAACATGGACCGCATGGAATATCTGGGGAACCTGGTCCTGCTGATCGTCGGCGGCAATGACACCACCCGCAATTCCATGACCGGCTCGGTCCTGGCCATGAGCCAGAACCCTGAGCAGGAAGCCAAGCTGCGGGCCAATCCAGACCTCATCCCCTCCATGGTCTCGGAAACCATTCGTTGGCAGACCCCCCTGGCCCACATGCGCCGTACCGCCACCCGGGACATCGAGCTGGGCGGCAAGCAGATCAAGAAGGGCGACAAGGTTGTCATGTGGTACGTCTCGGGCAACCGTGACGAGACCGTCATCGAGAACCCCAACGCCTTCATCGTCGATCGCGAACGCCCCCGTCAGCACATCAGCTTCGGCTTCGGCATTCACCGCTGCGTTGGCAACCGTTTGGCTGAGCTGCAACTGCGCATCCTCTGGGAAGAAATCCTCCCGCGCTTCCCCAAGATCGAAGTCCTGGAAGAGCCCAAGCGCGTGCCCTCCAACTTCGTGAAGGGCTATGAGAAGATGATGGTCCGCATTCCGGCTAAGAATTAGGCCTCGAATTCAGTTTCGAACCTGCAGCGCCCGCCGGAAACGGCGGGCGTTTTGCTTTGGGTTAGGTCACTGGTACAGAGCCCTATGACCTGGACCCCGGCCTCCGCCGGGGTGACCAGTGGAGGCCGATAGCCCGCGCACGAACTCCCACCCCCAGTCATACCGGCGGAGGCCGGTATCCAGTTTCATCTGGGGCATTGGCCGTTAGGGTGCAAAGCCTTTGGACACCGCCACCCTAAGCAGGGCCCTCGCCTACTTATCTTCCGCAAACCCTGACGGAAGGCCGTCGACAAGCACCTGCTCCATGCGCGCTCGCCAGTCAGCGCCCTGGGCCTGATAGGCTTCAAAAAGGCTGGTGCGGAGACGAAGGGTGACGATCTTTTTCGGGTCAGCCGACCGTGGACGTCCGACCTTAAGTTTGGCCTGAAGACCCAGCGGTAGCTGGTCCAAACGCACAGCCCGAGCGTTCAGATCGTCTGACCATTCCGGAGCTTCTTCATCAAATGCGGTGGGGTCAGATTTCATATCGCTTTACCTCTCGCGCATTGGCCTTTCGGAAACTGATCACCCGAATGCCTTCCGGCGCTTCGCAGAAAACCAGTACGTGAATCCGTCCGTCGAGCCTTCCGAGCGCCATGTAACGGCGCTCGCCATAATCCCGTCTCAGATCCTCGGCGAACTTGGCCGACACAAAATCGAAATCAATCGCCCGCTCGAATGACAGTCGACGATCGCGAATGTTCCTGGCGTTTTTTTCAGGATCAAACTCGATCTTCATATTTTTCGTATAACAAATATTCGAGCGCTCGCCTACCCCCCGTAGGCCGCCGCCTCCAGCGACCTAAACAGCCCCAACGTGTCCGCATCTCCGAATGGCAGGAGCTGGGTCATGATCAGGCCAGCCTTCCCCACCGCCGGATCGGCCCAGTAATAGGTGTTGGCCAGGCCCGCCCAGGCGAGGCTGAGGCCGCTACGGCCCTCTTCGGTGGGCTCGGGGTTAATCAGGGTCGCCAGGCCATAGCCGGTGTGCATGTCTGGATAGATGTCGAAGTCGTTGGACATCGCTAGATTGGCGGCCTTGAAAGCGCCCGCCCGATGGGGGCCGGTCTGGACGACGCCCAGGGAGGCTACAGTCTCGGCCTTGAGGATCTGGCTATCCCCATGACGCCCGCCGTTCAGCAGGATGCGCAGGAAGCGGGCATAGTCTGGGACTGTGCCATAGAGCCCGCCGCCGCCGGACAGGACCTCGGGGTTTTCCGGCATGCCGAAGGGGATGGGTATGACCTTGCCATCGGGCCCACGCATATGGACCGAGGCCTTGCGGACCTGCTGTTCTGCGCTGAGGGCAAAGCCGGTATCTTTCATGCCCAGGGGGCCGAAGATGTGCTCCTGCAGATAGGCATCCAGCCTCTGGCCACTGGCGGCCTCGATGACCATGCCCACCCAGTCGGTATTGATGCCATAAGCCCAGCCCTCACCAGGGTCGAACAGCAGGGGCTGAACCATGTCAGCCCGGACGCCAGAGGCCGGGTCTCCCGTCCCCGAATGCTCCCGCCACTTGGGGATCTGCGGCTGGATGAAGCCATAACCAAAGCCAGCCATATGGCTGAGCAGATGGCGCAGAGTGACGGGGGTCTTGGCCGGGCGCAGGATCGGCGTGCCCGCGTCATCAAAGCCCTCGAGCACCTGAAGGTCGGCAAACTCTGGGATCAGGTCGGCAAGGTCGCCATCCAGGGTCAGCTTTCCGGCGTCCACCAGCTGAAGGGCCCCCACGGACACCACCGCCTTGGTCATGGAGGCCAGCCAGAAAATGGTGTCAGGGCTCATGGCCGCGTCGGTTCCCGCCGCCCTGACCCCGACCGCGTGGCTGTAGACCGCGCCTACAGAATCCGTCACCAGGGCCACGACCCCAGACAGGCGGCCGGATTCCACGGCCTTGGCGGCCTCGGCCTCAAACTGATCAAACATGGGTCGTCCTGACTAGAACTGAGGCCGCCTCAGAGCCCGAGCACCATCTTGGCCATGATGTTGTGCTGGATCTCGTTGGAGCCGGCATAGATCGAGGTCTTGCGGTAGTTGAAATAGTGCGGTGCCAAGGTCGCGGCATAGTCGGCACCGGCCCGGGGCTCATTGCGGATACCCTTGATCTCTGCCCAGGTGTCCTGGACGAAGGGCTGGGCGTAGATTCCCGCCGCTTCCAGGGCAAGTTCGGTGATCAGCTGCTGGGCCTGGCTGCCTTCCAGCTTCAGCATGGACGAGGCAGCGCCCATGGATTCCCCGGCATTGTGCGAGGCGAACATGCGCAGCTCGACAGCATTCAAAACATCCGTCTTGATCTGAGCTTCGGAAAGCTTGCGACGGAAGTCCTGATCATCGATCATCCGCTTGCCGCCATCTGAGGCTTCGAGGCTGGCGATCTTCTTGACCCTATTTAGCTGGTTGGTGAGGCCTGGCGCATAGGCACCGCCCCGCTCGAACTGCAGCAGGTATTTGGCGTAGGTCCAGCCCTGGTCTTCCTCGCCAATGCGATTGGAGACGGGCACCCGGACATTGTCGAAGAAGACCTGATTGATCTCCTGCTCGCCCTCGGCGGGGCCGTCCAGGGTCGGCAGGGGGACGATGTTGATCCCCGGTGTCTTCATGTCCAGCAGCAGGAAGCTGATACCCTTCTGCTTGATGGGGTCGACGCTGGTGCGCACCAGACAGAACATCCAGTCTGCCCATTGGGCATAGGTGGTCCAGATCTTGGAGCCGTTCAGCACATAGTGGTCGCCGTCCCGCTCGGCCTTCATGGACAGGGAGGCGAGATCTGATCCTGAGCCGGGCTCGGAATAGCCCTGGCACCACCAGACATCGGTGGAGAGGATCTTAGGCAGGTGCTGGGCCTTTTGCTCAGGGGTTCCGAAGGCCATGACCACTGGGGCACACATGCGCAGGCCCATATTCGAGGTGTCGGGGGCACCCGAAAGTGCCATTTCCATGTCGAAGATGAACTTTTTGGCGTGGCTCCAGCCCGTGCCGCCATATTCCACCGGCCAGTCCGGCGCGATCCAGCCCTTAGCGTACAGGGCCTTCAGCCAACGGACCTGACCCGCTTTATCAATGTGTTGGTTCTTAGACTGCGCAGAGCGGGCCCGCATGTCCTCGTCAAAGTTCTCGTCGATAAAGGCCCGCACCTCGTCACGGAAGGCGAGATCCTCAGCGGAAAAATTCAGATCCATTTTGAAGTCCTTTCCAGATGATAGGTGCGGGCGATTGGTTTAGACGCCGTCGAGGTATTCGATTTCCGGACGACCACCCATGCAGGGGCCAAGCTTCGGGCCAGCGGCCTTGAAGTAGTCCGTCTGGCCGTGGGAGGTCAGGGCGTCCTGGTCGACGTAAAGCTCCAGCACCTTATAGACCTGCGGATTGCCGCGGCTCTTGGTCAGTTGATAGGCCACATTGCCTGGCTCATTGGCCCGGACTTGCTTGGCCAGTTCGGTGAAGATGGCTTCGAATTCCACATTCTTGCCTTCAGCCACCGTCAAGGTGGCGATCACGCCGATCATAGGTTCACTCCCAACAATTGTTTGAAATGGGAGGTTAGAGGCCTGCAGCCGGGGCGGCAAGTCAAAGCGCGCGGTGACGGGCGCTGAAAGTCCTAGGGACGGTCGTTCCAGCCGTAGGCAACCCAGTGGTGGCCACCCAGATTACGCGCTTCGATGACCCCATCTTCTGCCTTTGGTGCCGCAGTACGCTTAGCGCGCAGGGCAAGACCCGCAAGGCCCAACAGGGCTGACGACATCACCGCGATCACCACGACGGTGGCCGCAGCAAACACCGCAAGCACAGCGCCGACAGCGAGCGCCGCTGCGGTCGCAAGGGCTCCGCCCAGCATGGCTATGCTGCGGAAGGCCGAGCCTGACTGTCGCGCGTCGTCCTTGACCATGACGTCCTCACATCACCGTCGTTTTGACGGCGTCCAAGCATCTTTCGGGGTCGGCAGACGCCCCGTCAACCGATGGGCTATCAAATTTGCGGCAATTCCAAGTCATGATGCGCCGTTAAGTGCCAGACTGCGCCGCTCGCGCATAATTGCATCATATGCCGCATTGATCGCCGCAGCCTTGGCCTCGGCGACCTCAATATACTCGTCGGGCAGGCCGCGCGCCCGGGCGCGATCGGGGTGAGCCTCGCTGAGCTGAGCACGCCAAAGCTTGCGCACATCCTCATCGGGGGCGTCAGGCGCAATCGACAGCACGGCATAGGGATCATCGGCAGCCAGACCAAGATGGGTTGCTTTCAACCGCCTAAAGATCAGGGGCGAAAAACCAAAATGATGGGACACAGTCTCCAGATAGGTCAGCTCATCATCTGTGACGACCCCGTCCGACCTTGCGATATGGAAGAGGCCATCAAGCACGTCTTCTAACAGGCTGGGGCAGTTCCGATACCGTTTGGCCAGGCGCTTGGCATAGCTTTCATAGCCGTGGGTCGTCTGCCGGGCGAGGTCATAGAGCCGCAAGACATTCTTTTCGGACCCAGCATCGGTTTGGAAAACTTCGAAAAATGCGTCGTACTCCTGGATATTGGCTCGACCGTCGGCCTTGGCCAACTTGGCCCCAAGCGCCGTCACCGCCGTTGAAAACGCCGGATCTTCGCCGGGCAGACCCGGAGGGCAATCACAGTCCTCGCAGCCATCTGGCCGCTTGACCGCGCGTCCTGCAATGTTGCGCCAAAAGCTCATAGGAGTATCCAAACGCTTTAGGCCCTCCCTGCGTTTCTGACAACGCGAACCATAGCCGTAGAGTCTTAAGCTTTGGACATGAAATGGCGTTACTGGATTGATCGTGGCGGCACCTTCACCGACGTGATCGGTGCATTTGGTGACCAGAAGGAAGTCTCGACCAAGTTTCTTTCGGCCTCGCCAGCCTATGCTGACGCCGCCGTCGCAGCCATGCGCAGCCTGATGGGCCTTGCCGAAGACGCGCCCTTTCCCGCCGATCAGGTGGCCTCGATTCGCATGGGCTCGACGGTTGCCACCAACGCCCTCCTCGAGCGCAAGGGGGCAAAGACCCTGTTCCTGACCACCCGAGGATTCGCCGACGCCCTGGTGATTGGCGATCAGTCCAGACCAGATCTCTTCGCCCTGGACCTCACCCGTCCGCCACCCCTCTATTCTGGGGTGGTCGAGGCCGATGAGCGATTAGACGCCGATGGCGGCGTGGTCCTGCCCCTGGATACCGATGCCCTGCGCCTAGTGCTACAGACTGCGGTTAGCGAGGGATATGCAGCCCTGGCCGTGGCCTTTCTGCATTCCGACCTCAATCCAGCCCATGAGCTCCTGGCAGGGGAAATTGCCCAGGCCGTTGGCTTTCCCTTTGTCGCCCTGAGCCATGAGGTCAGCCCCCTACCCCGCTTCATTCCCAGAGCGGACACCACCGTTGCTGATGCCTATCTGACCCCGGTCTTGCAGGCCTATGTGCAACAGGTGGCCCAGGCCGTGAATGGCGCACCGCTTTACTTCATGACCTCAGCGGGTGGTCTTGTCCGGGCCGACGCCTTTCGCGGCCGAGATGCGGTGGTGTCGGGGCCCGCCGGCGGCGTGGTGGGCGTGGCCGAAACGGCTCAGCTGGCCGGGGCAAAGGCTGTGATCGGCTATGACATGGGGGGCACGTCTACCGATGTCTGTCGCTATGCTGGAAGCCTGGAGCGGCGCGACATTGCCCGGGTCGCCGGGGTTCGCCTGCGCAGTCCCATGCTGGACGTGGAAACCGTCGCCGCAGGGGGCGGCTCCATCCTCAGCTTTGATGGCCAGAGGGCGCGATCAGGACCACAATCGGCCGGTGCCAATCCTGGACCTGCTGCCTACGGGCGCGGTGGCCCGGCAACCGTCACCGACGCCAACCTGGTGCTGGGTAGGCTCGATCCGCAGTTTTTTCCCAAGATTTTTGGACCCAAGGCTGATCAGCCCCTAGATCAGGCTGCGGCCCATGCCCGTCTGGCAGAGCTAGCTGCGGCCATGGGGCAGGACAGTGTCGAAGCCGCCGCAGAGGGATTTGTCGCTGTGGCTGTGGAGCAAACCGCCCAGGCCGTGCGGCGCATTTCCACTGAGCGGGGCTTCGATCCCCGAGATCACGCCCTGGTCGCCTTTGGCGGGGCCGCAGGACAAACCGCCTGTCAAGCCGCCGAAGCCCTCGGGATCACCACCATACTCTGCCCCCGATATGGCAGCGTCCTGTCAGCCTGGGGCATAGGCACGGCGCGCTTGAGCAGTCTGCGCCAGGCGAGCCTGGAGATCGAACTTCATGCCGCGGGCCTCACAAAGGCGCGCCAATTGGCCGCCAGGGTGGAAGTCTTGTCGCGACAGGCCCTTGCCGACCAAGGGGTCACGGAGGGTGTGGTCAAGGTCACCCTAAGGCTGCGCTATGAGGGGGCCGACGCTGAACTGCCAGTTGCCCTTGCAGACCTGGGTGCGGTGAAGGCTGAATTTGAAATGGCCCATGCGCGCCTGTTTGGATTTATCGAGGCCGACCGGCCAATCCTGATTGCCACGGTCGAAGTGGAGGCCAGTGCCCCACCGAACCCCTCGCGCCAAGCTTCCCCCCAGGATGTCGAAGATGTGGCACCCCTGAAGACCATCCGCATGTTTGCCCAGGGTCGTCATCACGATGCGCCGGTCCTGCCCGCCGCAGCCCTGACTGAACGCGAAGGCCCGGCCCTGATCATTCGCGGCGACACCCAAATCGCCGTGGCGCCGGGCTGGCACGCCCGCCGCGAGGCTGACGATCTGATCTGTTTGACCAGGGTCGAAAATGCCCTGGCTGTAAGGCTTGAGTCCAGTCGACCAGACCCTGTGACCCTGGAACTCTTCAACCGCCGCTTTATGGGTGTGGCTGAGGCCATGGGGGCTGCCCTGGAGCGCACGGCCCATTCGGTGAACATCAAGGAGCGCCTAGATTTTTCCTGTGCGCTGTTCGACGCCGATGGCGGCTTGGTGGCCAATGCGCCGCATATGCCCGTCCATCTGGGATCCATGGGGGCCAGCGTCCGCGCAGTTCGCGACCGGCATCCAAGCCTAAGGCCAGGCGATGGCTTCGCCCTGAACAATCCCTATGCCGGTGGCACTCACCTGCCTGACATTACCGTCGTCATGCCGATCTTTTTGGGCGGGGCGCAAAGTCCGACCTTCTATGTGGCGGCAAGAGGACATCACGCCGATGTGGGCGGTGTTCAGCCGGGCTCCATGCCGCCCTTCTCCAAAACTCTCGATGAGGAGGGCGTCTTGCTCGATGCCCTGCCGATCCTGCGCGACGGGATATTTCTGGAGGATGCGGCCCTGGCCGCCTTCAGGGCCGGTCCATGGCCCGCCCGCGCGCCAAGGCGAAACATAGCCGACCTAAAGGCCCAGGTCGCCGCCTGCCAAGCCGGGGCCATGGCTGTCTCGTCCATGATCGCAGCCTATGGCGGTGAGGTTGTGGCCCGCTATATGGGATTTGTGCAGGACAATGCTGCCACCTCGGTCCGCAAGGCCCTCGGGCGATTAAGCAATGGCTTTGCCAAGGTGCCCATGGATGGCGGTGGCGAGATCGTGGTGCGAACCACGGTAGATCCAGCCGCCGGTCAGGCCATACTCGACTTCAGAGAGTCAGCTGACCAATTGACGTCGAATTTCAACGCCCCGTCGGCGATTGTCGATGCGGCTGCCCTCTATGTTTTCCGGACCCTGGTGGATGATGACATCCCCCTGAACGCGGGCTGTTTGAAGCCCTTGAACATCATGACCCGGCCAGGATCCATGCTCTCGCCCGCCTACCCCGCAGCTGTGGTCGCGGGCAATGTGGAGACCAGTCAGCACGTGGTCGACGCCCTCTATGCGGCCCTTGGGGTGATGGCCAATAGCCAGGGCTCGATGAACAACTTCACCTTCGGCGATGAGGATCGTCAGTATTACGAGACCCTCTGTGGCGGAACTGGTGCCACGGCGGAGCGGGATGGGGAGTCGGCTATTCACTCTCACATGACCAATTCCCGACTGACGGATCCGGAAATTCTGGAACGGCGTTTCCCCGTCCGGGTCGAGACCTTCGCCCGGAGATGGGGATCAGGGGGTAAAGGCAAAAAAGTCGGCGGCGATGGCGCTGTGCGGACCATCCGCTTCCTGGCCCCCATGGACGCCGCCCTGCTTTCCAGCCGCAGGACCCATGCACCACAAGGCCTATTGGGCGGAGGTCCCGGTCTGGCAGGTCGTCAATGCTTGATCAAAGCGTCAGGCGAGGTAAAGGAAATGCCCGGATGCTTTTCGCTGTCCGTCGAAGCCGGGGATCGGATCAAGATTGAGACGCCGGGAGGTGGTGGCTTTGGTGCCGCCTCATGACCGCCGAAATTCAGAGGTAGCAGGGTTACATGTCCGCGTTACTCCTCGCCCTAGCCCTGATGATTGATCCTGAACCGGTCGATCAACCTCCTACAGAAACGCCCACGGCCGAGGCATCTCAAGCCCCGACCCCAGCGCCTGACCCCACCCCAACACCGCCTGTCGAGGAAGTGGATGTCGCCTATCCGCCAGACGCGCCAAAGGATGATTATGGCCTTGTCTCGTGGTGTTACGGGGTGCTCAGCGGCTATCTGGAGCTGCACGACCGCGTCCTACCCGAAGTCACCCGCATTGAAGGGGCATTCCGTCAGCCCGGAAGCAGCCTCGCGGAAGATATGGCTGTTTACGAAGACATGCGGAAGGTCAGCCGGGCCAATATGAAGTTGTTCGCAAGGGCCATGGAGGCGGCGGAACGGGCAAGCCTTCGGCCGATCAGCCAGGCCGGTGCTGCGGCTGTGACAAAGGGGCGCTCCAACTGGGCAGCAGCGGCCAACCTTCCGACCCGGACCGTCGCCCAACAGTGGATGGGGTGGACCTTGCCGGCGGTTTGTCCGACCCGGGCGGTCGAGTTAGAAGCCAGGTCAAAACTGATGGGTGCGACCTTCAAGGTCAATGAAGCCCCGACCGAAATGCCAGAAGCGCCACCGGCAGAACCTGTTCCGGCATCAGTTCCGGAGGACGTAACCGGTCCTGCGCCTGTCGAAACCGTCCCGCCCAAACCTCAGTTCTGATTGCAGAGGCCCCCATGGAAACCCCTCACCTCGTCTATTTCAGCGACCCGATGTGCTCCTGGTGTTACGGATTTTCCCCGGTGATTGCCGATATCCGCAAGACCTTTGGTCGGTCCCTGCCCATACGACTGGTCCTAGGTGGGCTGCGTCCGGGAACGGACACGCCGATGACGCAATCGGCCAAGGATGAGATCCGCGGTCATTGGACCCATGTGTCGGAAGCCGCTCATCTGCCTTTTGATGGGGCTGTCCTCGATCACCCTGGGTTTTGCTATGATACCGATCCTGCGGCCCGTGCCGTGGTGCGGGTGCGCCGTCAGGACCCCGAATTGGCCTTGGTCTTTCTCGAACGCGTCCAGCGGGCTTTCTATGCTGAGAACCGTAACGTGACCCAGGCCGAAACCCTGGCAGACCTCGCGACTGAGCTGGGCTTTGATCGGGCCAGCTTCCTTGCGGATATGGAGTCGGACGATCTGAAAAACGAGACCTGGAGCGATTACGGCACCTCGCAGCGGGCGGGCGTGACGGGCTTTCCGACCCTTGTCGCCGGGCCAAATCCACAAGGTGCCTTTGGTGTTGTCACCCGGGGCTGGCAGCCGGGCGGGCAGATCCTGGCAGCGCTCCATGCCTGGGTCGAAGGCCCATCGGCTGGAACGGCTTAAGATTTGCCCGCGGCAGGACAAAAGGCCTCAAGGCCGCGGGTCCGACAGGGCTATTGCACTTAGCGAAGCCTGAACCGGCTTATGAGGCCACGCAGGTTGCGAGGTTAATCGGCCCCGTCAGGTCCGTACGGACCCATACGCCATTCGTTTTCGCAAATATGGCTCCGCCCGACGCCGAGTCATAATCTGAACGTTTGGTGCTCCAAGCATCCCAGCTAAGCCCAGCGACGATCCGTGCGGTCTGGCCGACCTTACCCGGCTCTAGGTCCAGGGAGGCCTTGCACTCGACGTTGAAATTCTGACAGGCGTGGCCATTCGCAGGCTTGGCACCACAGATGGGGGACGCCTCGATATCCTTGTGCCAAACGGCAATGGCCGTCGATAGACCGGCATAGGGGCCATCATTCGCAGCTTTCTGCGCTTTTTGGCACCCGCCAAGGGCCAGCATTGTCGAAAGGTAAATCAAAACAAGACGGTTCAAAGCACACTCCCAACACCACAGGCGCGGTCGCTTAACACGTCAATTGCCGCCTGGGCATGATCCTTCTGCGACAATGGGAAACTTCTTTTGGTCTCGCTGATATTGCCCCCCGCAATGGAGGCCCTATGTTCACAAAGCGCGCACGAGGCGCGACAGAGGCCGCCATGAAATACCAGATTTCCGGAACCGTGATGCAGACCGTCGAGATCGACCTTGCACCGGGGGAAACCGTCTACAGCCAGACCCATGCAATGGCGTGGATGAATGATGACGTAAATATGCACACCAATACCGGAGGCGGCCTGTTCGCAGGCCTAAAGCGCAGTCTCACCGGTGGCAGCTTCTTTGTGACAGACTTTTCCGCCACAAGGCCGGGTGCCCACGTGGCCTTTGCCCCCCGCTTCCCAGGGTCCATCCTGGCCCGCCAACTGGCACCGGGCGAGTCCCTGATCTGTCGCAAGGAAACCTTTCTCTGCGCCGAGAAATCCGTAACCCTGGAACTGGCTTGGCAACAAAGGATTGGCTCAGGCTTCTTCGGTGGGGCGGGGTTCATTCTCCAGAAGGTCACCGGCCCAGGGGTCGTCTTCCTCGATCTGTCCGGCGAGGTGGTGCACAAGACCCTGGCACCCGGTGAGCGTCTCTTGGTGCACGCTGGCCATGTTGGCGTCCACGCCCCCAGTGTAAGCTTTGACATCCAGATGGTGCCCGGCTTCCGCAACATCTTATTTGGTGGTGAAGGACTGTTCCTCGCCAGCCTGACGGGGCCAGGCGACGTCTACCTACAGTCCATGCCGATTATCAATCTCGCTGAGGCCCTGGCTCAATACATGCCGGGAGGCGACCGGGATGGCGGACCTGGCCGCGTTGGAGCCGCCGCCGCGGGAGCAGGCGTCCTCGGTGCGATCTTGGGCGGCGTTCTCGGCGAGGATTAGACTCGCAGGGTGGTGACTCTGACGCTTTTCAGCGGTCATTGAGACTCATTCGACGGCTTCTGGCCTCGTGGGTTGCATCGTGAAAACGGAAATTCTGGCTAAAATCCTGTGGTTTTAGAAGGCTTAGGCCTGCTTAAAGCCTCGCGACTGGCGTGAGCCAAATTGCCGCAGGGACTAACGCTAGACGTGCATGATACCGTGAATTACAGATCACGATGTATTCACGTATTTTTCACGAGCCGGACTCTCCTATGGCCTTCGACAATGTAGCGGGAAATTTTGCGATCCGACCCGCCGCCCATCTGTCGATGAACTATTTCCTCGATACCACGGACCGGGTAAGCCGTTGGCTCGGTCGCGATGTTATGGATTCGATGGTGTTTCTCGCCATGATCGCGGAAAATTATCGCGATCACGACTTCACGGATAAAGACGAATTCGGGACTGAAACCGAACCCTTTACGCCCGTGTCCGTCACAGCTTTGGCGCGAACCCTGGACATGCCCTATGAGACCGTTCGCAGGCACGCCCTGGCCCTCCGCGCGGCGGGATTTTGTCGCAAACAAAAGGGCGGTTATGTGGTTCCGACCCATGTGGCCAACCGCCTTGACCTAGACGACCTGCTTTCTGAGATAACCTTAGGCACGCGGCAGCTCGTGGAAGACCTCGCCCAGGTTGGAGCCCCCCTTGCGACCACAACCTCGCAAGCTCTGAATGAAATGAGCCGCCAGTCCGCGCGCATGGCCATACGTTTCTATGTGGATGGCCTGGGTGACCTTTGTCGATCGCTTCAAATGGACGTGCTGCGCGCGACCATCCTTATGAACATTGTTCGCAGGAACCATAGCGCGTTTGAAGCGGGCCTGGGCCAAGATGTGGATGCCATATCCCTAGCCCAATGGTTCACCGATCCTATGCGGCGGGCTGTCAGTACCTATTGCGTGGCAAAGACACTACGCCTGCCCTACGAGACCGTGCGCCGCCATTGCCGGGCCTTACAGGATCAGGGGGCGGTGGAGACTGATGACAAGGGGGGCCTCGTGGTAACAGGACGCCTGCTCGAGACCCAAATAGGTCGAGACGTCGCTAAGTCGACCTGGGTCGCCACCCGCTCATTTATGAACTCATTGGCCCAGCTGGGCAGGGACATGGCTAAGCCCGCCTACGCCTGACGGTTAAGGGCACCCCTTAGCGGCGCAAGCGGGATCGTCTGACCAAGCCAAAATTCTAACCAGCAAGGATCCAGCCTCGCGAACCGGCGAGGTGGCCAAAGACAGAACTCGGCCTGCCATGGGAGCACGCGCCGTGAAGGTCACGCGCCCGAAGGGGTCGGAAATCGTCGCCACGGGTTGATCAAGTTTCACCTCAGACCCCAACGGGGTCAGCACCCGCGCAAAGCCGCCCCGCGGTGCCACGACATCCACGGTCCTGTTACCGATAAAGGGTTTGACGGAAGGAGGCTCCGCAGGACTGGCGATCATACCCATCTGCCGCATGACATTGCGAATACCTGATTGAGCCCGGGCGACGAGGATGGGATCAAATCGGTCCGGCTCGCCGAGCTCAAGGGTGACCGCGTCGACCCCGTTCGCATTCAGGGTGGTCTCGATGGAGCCCTTTTCGCCGGGGTCGTACTTGATCATGTCGGGGCCTAGGGCCTTGGCCATGGCCCGAGCAGCTGGGGTCTCCGCAAAGACATACATGGGATAGGCCGTACCCCTGGACTGGGTGTGCAGATCCACCGCCGCGTCGGCATTGCCTGCGAAAATCTGCGACCAGAGACGCCCGGCATAGATCCGCCCCACTTCGCCCGAGCTCACATCTCCAGGCATTTGCCGGTTCAGATTGACCGCGGTTGTCGTGGCACTGGGAGAAAAGCCTCGGCTATCTTGAAGCAGGCCCGGAATGTTGAGGCCCGGTAGAGCCACAACTGCGCCCTTCATCTCTACCGGATCGAGCGCGTTAGTCAGGTCCTGGATAATGGCGATGCCGTTCAGTTCATCCCCGTGCACCGCTGCTGTCAGCAGCAGACGCCGACCCGGTGCGGCCCCTTTCACCACAATGACTGGAACATACCAGCCCTGGCCGATCGCCTGGTCCATCACCCGGAAGTAATAGCGAGACACCTGACCAGCGGGCTGATCGGCGAGGTCCAGCTTCTCGATGACCGGCACGCCATCGATCTTGTCGCCAGTCAGAACTGTCGCGGCACACGCCGGTGAGCTCGCGGAGAGCAGGCCAAAGGCGAGACTGAGGCCAGCGAGCAGGGTCAGGGGCGTCTTCATGAGGATAGATTAGCTAACCCGCCGCCCCTCCACCATGGGTCTTGCGCAGGTTGGATGGGCCTGAGACGGTGCCCCTCCAGAAGGACGCCGTAAATGATCAAAGTCCCTAGCATAGCTGCTTTATCCCTGCTCTTGGCGGGCCCTGTTCTCGCGGGCCCTAGCTATGTCCATGTGGGTCGGCTGCTCGATCCTGAGACTGAGCAGGTCCTTGTCAATCAGCTGATCAAGGTGGTGAATGGCCGCGTCGCTTCAATTGCCCCCTGGACGACGGCTCCCAAGGACGGGCCGGTGACAGACTGGTCACACTATGAGGTCCTACCTGGCCTCATCGACGCCCATGTCCACCTGGCCGACACCGACCAGTCCAACAATGTGGCTGAACCCCTGCTGCACTCCAATGCCGACATCGCCTATCTGGGTGCCCGACACGCGCGGACGACTCTGAGAGCTGGCTTCACCAGTGTGCACAATGTCGGAAACTTCCGGGCCTTTGCCGACGTCGCCCTGCGCAACGCCATTAATCGCGGCGACGTGCCCGGCCCGCGGATCAGCGCGGTCGGCGCATACATCACTGTCCCCGGCGGGGGCGGCGAGGTCACTGGCCTGTCCCCCGACGTCGTTCTGCCCACCGACATGCGGGTTGGGGTGGTCAACAGCCCTGAGGACGTCACCCGCAAGGTCGACTACCTGTTTCAGAACGGTGCCGACAGCATCAAGCTGATCGCCACGGGCGCGGTCCTCGCCCTGGGCACCGAGGTCGGCCAGCAGGAACTGACCGAGGCTGAGATGGCCGCCGCCGTAAAGGCCGCCGCCGCCCACGGCGGCTGGGTCACCGCCCATGCCCATGGGGCCGAGGGCATTAAGTCGGCCATGCGCGCCGGGGTGAAGGCCATTGAGCACGCCTCCCTGATCGACGATGAGGGCATTGCGCTCGCCAAGGCCAAGGGGGTCTATCTCGACATGGACGTCTATAACGGTGACTTCATCGAAGAGGTCGGAACCCGCGATGGCTGGCCCGCCGACTATCTGCGCAAAAACCGCGAAACCACCGACCTGCAGCGGGAGGGCTTTCGCAAGGCGGTGAAGGCCGGCGTGAAAATGACCTTCGGCACCGACGCCGGGGTCTATCCCCACGGCGATAACGCCAAACAGTTCAAATACATGGTCCGCTTTGGCATGACCCCCATGCAGGCCATCCAAGCCGCCACAGTCAATGCGGCGGCCCTGCTGAACTGGTCAAAGGATGTCGGTGCCCTATCGCCCGGCCACTATGCCGACATGGTGGCGGTGGAGGGCGACCCTCTAAAAGACATCACCGTGCTCGAGCATGTGAAGGCGGTGATTAAGGGCGGGGAGTTGGTGGACTAGGCCCATGCTGGGATGCAGGTGCTTTCCATTTCACCCCTCTCCCTTCGACCGCGCATCGAAATGTCGGACATCGTCTTCATCGCGATCCCAATCGGCCCGTGAAGCGCAGAACAGATGGGTGCGGACGCCCCTGCCCAGGGGCGTGTCCAGGGTCCCGGCGGTGAGGTAGATGTTCGCCTCATCCGCCTCCGCCGGCAGGGGCGTGCCGCAGGTCTTGCAGCGGGTGATGGTATAGGTCTCTCGCAATGCGAAGGTGACGCCGTGGTCCTCGCCCCTCACCCATCGGAACTGGTTGCGAGGCACGATGAGGATGGCGTTTCCATTGCCGCCGCTGGCCTTGCGGCAGAGGGAGCAGTGGCAGATCCAAACAGCATCGATATCGCCGTCAATCTCATAAGCTCGCGCGCCACAGAGACAGCTGCCGGTTTTGGGGGCCATTTTCAATCCTGCCGAACAGGTTCGTCACTTTCAACTGCATGTAATCATTCGAAAGTTCTGATCTCAATCCTAGACCTAAAGCGACAGCACAACGACAAGCCTCGCCCCATCTCGCATTTCACAGGCCAGGCTAGAGTCTGTACTCGGCGACGTGAAGCATTGAAGTGCAACACCGCTCAGCGGAGCCAGTTTTCGACCCCCAGGCCACTTACCCTACCAAACTCGCGCTCATTGTCTGTGACAACAACGCAACCGCTGACCAGAGCATGAGCGGCGATTAGCAGGTCATTACCGCCGATAGGTGTACCTGCCGCTTCAAGCTTAGCGCGCAGTTGGGCGTAAGCGGCGTCGGCCGGCGGCTCGAAAGGCAGGATTTCGATCGCGGCAAGTATGCGGTCTAACTGCAGGGTCAGCCGCTCTGACGCCCACTTGGCAGCGCCGAAGCGAAGTTCGGCAGCGACAATAATGCTCGTGCAGATGGCCTGGTCGCCGACTTCAGCGATCTGCGTCATGACGCGGCCCTGGGGATTTCGCACCAGGTCCGACAGAACATTGGTGTCGAGTAGATAGCGCGTCAAAGGTCGACGGGGCTTGGCGGAAGATCCTCGATGTCGGGGAAGTCTTCGTCAATCGGCTTGAGGCCCGCCAAGATCGCCAAGAGCGACTGCGGCGGTGCCGGCTCAATCACCAGCTTGTCACCCTCACGACGCATGATGGCGTCCTCACCCGGAAGCTCAAATTCCCGAGGGATGCGAACGGCCTGGTTCCGGCCATTCTTGAAGAGTTTGACATGCCGAAAGGCGTTCATGGGAAGACTATGGCATAGGCTGTAGCATAGGCCAAGCTAGGGGCGGGCCTAATCTGTCCCGTGGGACAGTTTTAGGAAGTCGTAGCTGCACTCTGAGTTTGTCGCGCAGATAACCGACCCCGAAGGATCAGCGCCGCCAGGACTAAGCTGAGCACCAGATCCGCTGCGCTACAAAAGGCGGGATACCAAGGCGGAACGCCGGCATTGGCGATGATGTGGGGGTGCACCATGTCGAAGACCCCGTGGCCCAGCAGGGCGAGCACCACGAGCCACAGGCTCCAGCGGTGTCCTGCAATGGCCAAGACGATGAAGGCCACCGCCGCAAGGACTTCCGGCCAGAGGGCTGAGGGCGGAAACGCCATGACGGCGAACAGTATGTAGATCGAAGCGATCACGATCATGAGGGTCGGATAGTAGGACCGGTCGCGATCAAACCCGAGGACATGGGCCAAGCCAGCCCCGCCCAATCCCATGCCTAGCCCCCACAGAATGTCCAAGCTGGCGCCCTCCAAAACCACCTCCCTACCGCCGTGCAAAGTCCGGCTGGTCGAAGTGGGCCACTGACAGATACCGCCCGTGCATGGCCACTTCTCGGAATTGATAGAGGAGCGCCGCAGTCGGGGCGTGGAGGTTGTCTTCGCCGACGCTCAACCGAAGGATCGGCCGCCCCGGAGTATCGCCGACTTCGAAGGCCGGCGAGCCAGGGGCATTCAGAACCGACAGGGGCACGTGTTTGACCAGGGCCACTTCGTGAGGGTCGGGGTTCAGCTGCGCCAAGCCCGGCGACCAGTAGACGTGGGGGGCGATGACATAGCCAGATCGGGTCTCGTAGTCGTCTAGCCGACCCAGCAGGCTGTCTGCCGCCAGGTGCAGGCCGATCTCTTCGAGGCATTCGCGGCGGGCGGCGGTGTCGGGGGTTTCACCGGCCTCAATCACTCCACCGGGCAGGGCGAACTGGCCCGAATGGCGCCCGGGTCGCGAGGCGCGGACGGTGAGCAGGAAGTGGGCGTGGCCCTGATCACAAGGGGTGATGACAATGGCGACAGCAGCAGCCTTCAGCCCCGGGGTGGCCTGTCCCTGAACCGGCGACATGCCCCCCAGCCGCGCGGCCATGTTGGCCCGGAGATCAGGTGTGAAAGCGATGGGCGGCGGACTCGGCATATACCAAGCATGACCGCCCACCCGCAGAAGGCAACCTCAGTCTAGGCCGGTTGATAGTTCAATATGGGCGCCAACCAGCGTTCAGCGGTGGCAAGGTCCCAGCCCTTGCGCTGGGCATAGTCTTCCACCTGGTCCTTCTCGATCCGACCGACCCCGAAATAGTGTGCCTCTGGATGGGCGAAATAGAGGCCCGAGACGCTGGAGGGCGGGTTCATGGCGAAGCTTTCGGTCAGCTCCATGCCCGTGGCCTTGGTGGCGTCGAGTATGCGGAATAACTCTGCCTTTTCCGTATGGTCGGGCTGGGCGGGATAGCCAGCGGCGGGCCGGATTCCGCGATAGCCTTCGCCGATCATCTGGTCGAGATCAAAGGCCTCGTCCGGCGCATAGCCCCACAGTTCGGTGCGGACCTTGCGGTGCATGGCTTCGGCAAAGGCTTCAGCCAGTCGGTCGGCCAGGGCGGCAGCCAAGATGGCGGAATAGTCGTCCCCGGCGTCCTTGAACCTTTTGGCTATGGCCTGCTCGCCATGACCCGCGGTGACCGCAAAGCCGCCGATCCAGTCAGGCTTGCCGCCTACTGGAGCGATGAAGTCGGACAAGGCCACATTGGCGCGACCGCCTTCGCCCTTAGACATCTGCTGGCGTAGGCTGTGCAGGCGGGTAAGTTCGGTGGTGCGCGTTTCGTCGGTATAGACCACGACGTCGTCGCCCTGCGCCTGGGCGGGCCAGAAGCCCACCACCCCCCGGGCCTCAAACCATTTTTCGGCGACGATCTTACCCAGCATCACCTGGGCGTCGCGGTAGAGGTCTGTAGCTGCCTTGCCGACCACGTCATCCTCAAGAATCTGTGGGAAACGACCAAACAGCTCCCAGCTGGCGAAGAAGGGAGTCCAGTCTATGTGCCTGACCAGTTCGGCCAGGTCATAGCTGACGAAGGTCCTGGTCCCCGTAAAGCTCGGCTTGGGCGGCTCATAGCTTGTCCAGCCGGCCTTGAAGCCATTGGCCCGGGCCTCGGCAAGCGTAGCGCGGGCGCGGTTGGACTGACCCCGTGCGAACTGTTCGCGGACCTTCACATAGTCAGCACGGGTCTCGGCCTGCAGCCGGTCGCGGTCGACCTTGGAGAGCAGCCCAGACACCACCCCCACCGCCCGGCTGGCATCGAGGACGTAGGTGGTGGAGCCTGCCTTGTAGGCAGGCTCGATCTTGACCGCCGTGTGGGTCTTGGACGTGGTCGCCCCGCCGATCAGCAGGGGGATGGTAAAGCCCCGCCGCTCCATCTCGGCGGCCACATAGACCATTTCGTCGAGGCTGGGGGTGATCAGGCCTGACAGGCCGATTATATCGACATTATGGGCCTTGGCTTCATCGAGAATGCGGTCGGCCGGGACCATGACACCAAGGTCGATGACCTCGTAATTATTGCACTGCAGGACTACGCCGACGATGTTCTTGCCGATGTCGTGGACATCGCCCTTCACCGTGGCCATCAGGATGCGCCCGGCGTTTTCCCTGGGCTTGCCAGCCTTTTCAGCCTCCATATAGGGCATGAGATAGGCCACAGCCTGCTTCATCACCCGTGCCGACTTCACCACCTGGGGCAGGAACATCTTACCTGCGCCGAACAGGTCGCCGACGACATTCATGCCGTCCATCAGCGGGCCTTCGATCACGTGCAGGGGGCGCTCGGCTGCCTGACGGGCCTCTTCGGTATCGACCTCGATAAAATCCGTTAGGCCATGGACCAGGGCATGGGACAAGCGGGCAGCTACGGGGGCGTCGCGCCAGGCCAGATCTGGCCCCTTGGCCTCGCTCTTACCGCCCTTGTACTTTGGGGCCAGCTCCACCAGCCGCTCAGTGTTGGTCAGCTTGGGGTCCCGCTGGGGGCGGTTGAGAATGACGTCCTCGACAGCGTCCCGCAATTCCAGAGGGATGTCGTCATAGACCGGCAAGTCGCCCGCATTGACGATGCCCATGTCCATGCCCGCGGCGATGGCATGATAGAGGAAGACCCCGTGAATGGCCCGGCGTACTGGCTCATTGCCCCGGAAGCTGAAGGAGACGTTGGACACCCCCCCTGACACCCGCGCATAGGGCAGGGCCTGCTTGATGACCCGGGTCGCCTCGATGAAGTCGACGGCGTAATTGTCGTGCTCCTCGATGCCCGTCGCCACGGCGAAGATGTTGGGATCGAAGATGATGTCTTCCGGTGGGAAACCCACCTCGTCCACCAAGATCTTGTAGGCCCGGGTACAGATCTCGATCTTGCGGGCGGCGGTATCGGCCTGGCCCTGTTCGTCAAAGGCCATGACCACCACGGCCGCGCCATAGCGCAGGCAGGCGCGAGCATGCTTGCGGAAGGTATCTTCGCCCTCCTTCATGGAGATGGAATTGACGATGGACTTGCCCTGGACACACTGAAGTCCGGCCTCAATCACCTCCCACTTGGAGGAGTCGATCATGACCGGCACCCGCGCTATGTCGGGCTCGGCAGCGATCAGGTTGAGGAAGGTGGTCATGGCCTTCTGGGAGTCCAGCAGGCCTTCGTCCATATTGACGTCGATGATCGAGGCCCCGGCATCCACCTGCTGGCGGGCAACGCTTAAAGCCGCTGGATAGTCGCCCTCGGCTACCAGTTTACGGAACTTGGCCGAGCCGGTGACATTGGTCCGCTCGCCGACGTTTACAAAGGTGGGTCTCATCGGGACGATCCTTAGCCTTCCAGCAACTGTCGCGCAGCTTTGCTCATGCCATCTGGGGCAAATGGATTGACGATGCGAACGCCGCCAAAGTTGAACCCATCCTGCAGGTCTTCTGAGAATAGGACGTCAATGCCGGCGCGGTCGCAGGCCGCCAGCAAGAGGGCGTCCCAATAACTCAACCGCCCCGCCCCCGCCTGCGCCAGGGCGCGCTCGACGCAAGCGCTGTCATAACCAAAGGATGGCAGGGACACATAGACATTTCGAGCCTGCTGCTGCGCCAAGTGGTTGGGCATTTTTAGCCGCCGCCGGAGGGCGTTTTGAACTTCCCCAACCACTTGTAGAGCGACGGCGCTATCGCCCCTGGCCAACGCCTGCACCAACTCACGGGCAATCGCTTGCTTGTCGGCGTACTGGTCGTCGCTCAGATAGACATAGATATTGGTGTCAGCTGCAAGTCTCATCGGTCGTAGTTTTCATCGCGAGCGCCATAGGGCTCGTCGGACCGCCAGCCCTGGCCAGCCAGGGACAGCAGGCTCTCCACCGCGGCCTGCCGCTCCAAATCAGATGCGGGACTGGGCGTCAGCGCGATGGAGCCTCTTTCGGGTAAGGCATCGAGCTCTATGGCGACGACGGTCTTCCGCCGCTCCTTGAAAAGCTTTTGCCAATGGTCGCTTGCCTCCCCCAGGGGCCGAATACCAAAGGTCGGGCGGCCATCTTTGCCGTCTGCCATTTTACGCCAAGCGCCTGACACGCCATCGATCCGCAAGCGTACGGTTTGACCCGCCTCAAGAGCTTCAATTGACTTCGTGAGCATGGGATCGCCGTGGATATGCTTCAGCCAAATTGCGACGTCACTGACAGTTACATTGGCCATTTCCGTATCTCCTTGTCTGAGTAGACCCTAGGCCATACCCAGAGGGGTGTCAAATAGACCCCAATAGACCCCCGCCATGACCCCACCTCAGGCCAACTCGAATGGTTCCAGCCCGGCCAGTCGCATGGCCTTGGGGCGTTCAGGAATCTGCCTAGGTGTCACCCCAGCGACGGCCCTGGCCACATGGGCAATGTGGTCAGGGGTGGTGCCACAACAGCCGCCCAGAATGTTGATCAGACCATGCTCGGCCCACTCATGCAGTTCATGGGCGGTCTCGTGGGGTTGCTCGTCATACTGGCCCATGGCGTTGGGCAGGCCAGCATTGGGATAGGCACTGACCAGGGTGTCGGCCACCCGAGAGAGCTCGGCAATATGGGGCCGCATAAGCTCTGCCCCCAGGGCGCAGTTGAAGCCGATGGCGAAGGGCTTGGCGTGCTTGACCGAGTTCCAGAAGGCCTCAGCGGTCTGGCCCGAAAGGGTCCGGCCAGAGCGGTCGGTAATGGTACCGGAAATCCAGATGGGCAGGGGCTCATAGCCCTCATCCTCGAGGTCCATAATGGCCTTGATCGCCGCCTTGCAGTTCAAGGTGTCGGTGATGGTCTCCACCAGATAGAGGTCCACGCCGCCGTCATAGAGGGCGATCATCTGCTGGCGATAGGCCTTGTAGACCTCTTCAAAGGTCACCGACCGGGCGCCTGGATCGTTCACATCAGACGACATGGACAGCATCTTGTTCAGCGGCCCAACGGACCCAGCTACGAAGCGTGGCTTGTTCGGTTCTTTCTCCGTCCAGCGGTCGGCGACTTCCCGCGCGATCTTCGCCCCCTGGAAGTTGATATCATAGACAACCCCGCCCATCTCATAGTCGGCCTGGGCGATGGTGGTTCCCGAGAAGGTGTTCGTCTCGCTGATGTCAGCACCGGCGGCAAAGTACTGATCGTGCAGGTCGGCAACGAGGTCGGGCCGGGTCAGGCAGAGAATGTCGTTATTGCCCTTTAATTGACCCACATGATCGGCGAAGCGATCACCGCGATAGTCTGCCTCCGTCAGGCCAGCCCTCTGGAACATGACGCCCCAGGCGCCGTCGAGGATCAAGACCCGCTCCTTGGAAATGGCCTTAAGCTTGGCGATGCGCTCCTGACGGGTCATTTGGCGGCGTCCTGTTGTTTGGCGAGGTCGCTCCTGAAATCGGCTTCCGAAGCCGCAACGGCTCGCGCCAGTTCCGCAGGATCGATGAAGGGATTGGGACCACCCGCCTTCAGCTTGGCGCGCTTGGCGTCGAGGCCGAACTGTTCGTTGTGCGGGGCCAGGAAGATGTCGGCCTTCATAGTCTTCAGCTTGGCAAAGCTTGCCTGATAGTCGGCAACAATACCGGGATATTGCGGACCGCGCTTGCTGTTGACCAAGCGGTTAAGGGCGACGCTGGTACTGCAATAGGCCAGGGCGTGCCTGATCTTGCCGTCAGCCTTCACCGGGAAGGTCCAAGTGGTACAGCCCGCCGTATGGCCCGGCGTCAGATGGGCGGTGAGGACCATGCCGCCCAGACTGACCGTCCCGCCATCCTTGATCACCTGGTCCACCTTGACCGGTTCGAAATCGAGCGCCTTGATCTCTTCAAAGCCGGGATAGGAGCCTGTCTCCAAGGCTTTGCGATCAGCCGCGCTGGCGATCATTCGGGCACCGGTATCGCGTTTCAGCCCGGCTAGACCCGCCGCATGGTCGAAATGAGCGTGGGTGTTAAGTAGGATCTTCACATCGGAGACCTTGAACCCCAAGGCCTTGATGCTGGCCTCAATGGACTTGTCGCTGCCGGGCATGGCCCCGTCGATCACGATGTGCCCCTTGGGCGTGGTGATCAGGAAGACCGAAATTCCCTCAGTCCCCACATAATAGAGATTGTCAGCGATCTTGAAGGGTGGGGTCGGCGATGACCAACTGGCCGGAGATCCAGCCGCCCAGGCCGGCAGGGTCGCAACCAGGGCAAGGATTAAACCATAGGGTTTCATGCTGCCTCCATCGGCGCTTCACGGACCCCCAGCACCCGGCAGATGGCATAGACCAGATCGGCTCGGTTCAGGGTGTAGAAGTGGAAGTCGGAATAGCCTTCTTCGGCGAGGCCCGCACACATTTCGGCGGCTACGCTGGCGGCGATCAACTTACGGCTTTCAGGGTCCTTATCCAGGCCCTCGAACAGATTGCCCAGCCAGTCTGGGAGGGTGATGCCCACTGGGGCAGCCATCTTCTTCAGGCCCTTGAAATTGGACACCGGCATGATCCCAGGCGAGATCGGAATGGTCACGCCAGCCTTGCGGACCTTGTCCATGAACCGCAGGAAACCGTCCGTGTCGTAGAAGAACTGGGTGATGGCCCGGGTGGCGCCGGCATCGATCTTGGCCTTCAGGACATCGATGTCCTTGTCGAGATTGGCATTCTCGGGATGGCCTTGCGGATAGAGGCTGACACTGACCTCGAAGTCGCCAATGGCCTTAATGCCTTGGGTCAGTTCTGTGGCGTTAAGATAGCCGTCCTCGCGCGGAACATAGGCACCGCCGATCTGGCCAGGGGGGTCGCCGCGTAGGGCGACAATGTGCCGAATGCCGGCGTCCCAATAGGCCTGGACCACCTCGTCGACCTCTGCCCGACTGGCCTCGACACAGGTCAGGTGAGCTGCAGGCTTAAGGGTGGTTTCTTTCAGCATGCGCACCACCGTCCTGTGAGTGCGGTCGCGGGTAGAGCCACCGGCACCATAGGTTACAGAGACGAAGGTCGGGTTCAGAGGCTCGAGACGGCGAATGGCCTCCCACAGGCTGTCTTCTGCTTCTGGAGTCTTGGGCGGCGAAAACTCAAAGGAGATAGAGGGGCGTTTGGCGAGGCCAGCTCCAGCCCGCGCCACGGGCCCCAGGACGCTCTTTGTCTGGCTCATAGGGTGTTACCTTTATTCATCTGGCCGCGCTGAGCGGTCCATATCTTGACGGTCAGGCCGTCCTTTCGCGCTGAGGGCAGACTGACGACGCTAATGCCGGATAGTCCGGTCTCTTCCAGCCAGCGGCTCATCTCAGCGTCAGTAAAGCCTAGGCGGCGGTGTTGGTGCTGCTCGCGCAGGAATTCCTGGGTATGAGGGGCAAAGTCGACGATCAGCAGTCGCCCCCCCTGTCCCACCAGCCTCCCAGCCTCCCGTAGGGCTGTCGCCGGATCGCCCAGATAGTGCAGGACCTGATGGACCACCACCAGATCGGCGCTTCCGTCAGGCAAGCGTGTATCGAATATGTCTCCGTGCCGCAGTTCGCACGCGCTCAACCCGGCTTCTGCGACATGGGTGCGGGCAATGTTCAGCATTTGCTGGGAGAGGTCGAGGCCCACCGAAGTTGATGCCTGCGGGCCCAACAGGGTCAGCATGCGCCCCGTGCCAGACCCCAGGTCCACGAGCCGACGCACGGGGTCAGGACCGACAGCCTCAAGGATCGCTGCCTCTACGGCGACCTCGGAAACGTAAAGAGATCGGATTTCGTCCCAGCGGGCGGCATTGCGGGCGAAATAGGCATCGGCGTCCGAGGAGCGCTCGGCCCGCACCGCCTGTAACTGCTCATAATCTCTGGCTAGGACAGGGTCCTGATCAAAGGTCCGAGCCAAAATGTCGTCAGCGAGGTGACGGGCATCGCCCCCTGACGCCAGGCGGTAAAAGACCCACGCCCCATCTGGAAACCGCTCAACCAGGCCCGCATCAGCCAGCAGCTTTAGGTGGCGCGAGACCCGTGGCTGGCTTTGATCCAGTATTTTACAGAGCTCCAAGACAGCAAGCTCTTCGCGCGCTAGGAGGGCGAGCATACGAAGACGCGACGGCTCTCCTGCCGCCCGCAAGACTTCTACCGCTTGATTCGCCGCCAAACTCATGCATCACATAAAGATATCTTTATGTCTTTATGTCAAGCCAGATCCCAGCATTCACACGGCTCGAACGCCTATACACCTTCTCAATGAAAATGGGTCGAGAACTTACATGATGCGACGGGGCAATCTTTAGTCCCCTCAATTGACGACTCGCCCCGGGTAACGGACTTTCCACTGCCTGTCGAAGCTGTGGCGCAGCGTGTGGTTTGCGCCGAAGGGGCGATAGATATGGCGGACGCGCAGACCAAACCCCGGCTCAGCCTTTGTCTCGCAACGTTTAATCGAGCCCGTTATCTCGATCGGTATCTGACCCACCACCTGAGCATCCTCGACGCTTCTGGGATCGACTACGAACTGGTGATCTCAGACAATTGCTCGACGGATGAGACACCGGAAATCCTAGCCCGATACGCCAGCCGCCATCCGCAAATCCGCGTTTCGCGACAGGGCCGGAATGTCGGTGCCTACCCAAATATTCTCGAAACCTTGCGCCAGGCGCGCGGCGAGGTGGTGGTCAGCATTGCCGATGACGACTTGATGATCGCCGCGCCGTTTCTAGCCAACGTCCAGAGGATGATTGACGAGCCAGACCTGGTGATGATCCAGGCCCCGTGGTTCTTGGTGGATGAAACCAGGGGCGGTGCCATCACTGGCCAGTTCTACCATCTTGAGGCTGAACAGCGGTTTGGCCGAGGGCAATTTGCCAGCTGCCTGGGTTTCATCCTTCAGAATGACCTGTTTCCCGAATGCTGGATCATCCGCGGCTCAGCCCTTGCCAGGATCAATGGTCCCAATCCCAGGTTTGCCTATAGTTTCTTCGCCCTGCTCGCCAACGCCTTGCTTCAGGGTGAGGTTCTGTTCTGCCCCGAGCCCTATCTTTTGGTGACCTCGGTCTCGGAAGGCGACAATGTCCATGTGGGCAATGGCGAGGCGATGGAGGCCTGGGACGTCTATCGCGGCGGGCTAGAATTGCTGGCTTCCTATGCCCGGCAGTTCAATCCAGGCGTCCTGCCCGATGCAGGATCCTTGGGGGACGCAATCCAGGCAGTCGTCTTCCAGCGCATGTCGGTGGCCGCGAAACTTCAGGTCCACGGGAAGAATTGGTCAAATGCCTACGAAATCCTAAGGCGCCTTCACGCCTATGAGGTTTCCCCCGATATCGGCATGGACCGGGCCTATCTGACGCGTATGGCGGCGGTCGAGGTCACCCTGTTGGAACTGGCCCAGAGGGGGGCCACTGAGATTGTGATCAGCGACAATATCTCAGATGAGGTGCTGGCAGGCTTCAAGCCGATTGAGGGTGTCCGCATGATCCGAGCCGAGGGCTTGGGTCCCGAAAATAGGCGGCGAGGCTATTGCCTGCTCAACGAGCCTGAGCCGCCATCCATGCGACCTCAAGACATAAGCTGTGACGTCGTTGCGACTTTGGCGCGCTTTCCCGTCTTTGAGACAAGCGTCACCTAGGCAAATACTTGGCTCAAAAGCGGCTCTCCGGCAAAGTGACGGCGCAGATTCTCGAAGCTTTGGTCAATCATCAGGGGCAAGGAATTGGTGGTGCCCCCGGCCGTGTGCGGGGTGAGGAAGGTGTTGGGCACATCGGCCCAACGCTCCGGAGGGGTCGGCTCTACAGCAAAGACATCCAGACCAGCCCGGCCCAGCCGCCCAGCCTTGAGGGCGTCGATCAAGGCGTCCTCATCGATCACAGATCCCCGAGCGACGTTGACGATCATGCCTCGGGGGCCGACTGCGTCGATAACCGCTGAGGATACAGCCTGGCGGTTTGAGATATCAGCCTTGCAGGCCACCACTAGAATATCGCTATCAGTGGCCAGTTGCAAAAGGCTGTCGGCCCGGGGCCATCTGGCGTCCGGCTTGGGATTGGGGCCCCACCATGCGACCTGGATACCAAAAGCCTCGGCCCGAACCGCTACGGCCTGACCGATATGACCCAGGCCCATTATGCCCATTTTCAGGCCACGCAGGCCCCGGGGCGGGCGCATGCGCGCCTCCTGGCTCCACCTACCCGCCCGGAGGGTTCGATCCCCTTCCAAGAGATCGCGCCAGCCGCCAATCATCAGCCCCATGGCTTGATCGGCAACATCCTCCGCATTGAGGCCGTCAGCATGGGTCACAGCAATACCGTGCGCCGTGCACCAGGGCACATCGACCCCGTCATAGCCGACGCTGACATTAGCAATCAGTTTCAGGGCCGGCAGGAATTTCAGGAATTCATGGGTCAGATGATTTTCGCCCACATGGACAATGGCCTCGACCTGCCCGGCTTGCTCAAGGCTCATGTCCCAACGCCGTGCGACCTCATAACCTTCGACCTCCAGCCGCCCCTGCAGACCACCAAGCATTTCATGAGAAATCAGGACGGTGCGGGTCATGGCAGTCTCCGGGATAAGGTGCCGGACTATAGCGGGGGAGTCACGAGAATGGGCAAGGGGGCCGATCCATGGTAACCGCCCGGACCAAAGACCCACCGTCTCCCGGAGATACAGTGACATCCCTGCCCCCTCAGCCTCTGAGCCCCCTGGACGGCCGTTACAGCGCGACCGTCACCGCCCTCGGCGACTATCTGTCGGAAGCAGGCCTTAATCGCGCCCGGGTCGAGATCGAAGTTGAGTGGCTGATTGCCCTGACCGACCGGTCCCTGTTCGGATCTTCGCCGTTGAGCGTGGCGCACAAGGCGAGCCTGCGCACCCTCTATTCACAGTTTGGTCAGGCCGAAATCGACTGGCTTGCTGCGCGCGAAGCCATCACCCGCCATGATGTGAAGGCGGTGGAATATCTGGTCCGCGACCGGCTCGAAACCCTGGGCCTTAGCTCCATTGCCGAACTGACTCACTTCGCCTGCACCAGTGAGGACATCAATTCCACGGCCTATGCCCTGACCGTCAAGCGGGCAATCACCCAGGTCTGGCTACCGAAACTTCAGGGTGTCATCGCCGTCCTGCGCGCCATGGCACAAGCCCACAGGGACGTTCCCATGCTGGCACATACCCATGGGCAACCGGCCACACCCACCACCATGGGCAAGGAGATCGGGGTCTTCGCCTGGCGGCTAAAGCGGATCATCGCGCAGATCGAGGCGGCGGACTATCTGGCTAAGTTTTCCGGTGCGACGGGTACATGGTCCGCCCACTTGGCAGCTGACCCTCATGTGGATTGGGTGGCGCTGACCAAAGACTTCATCGAAGGTTTGGGGGTTGGCTTTAATCCGGTGACTACTCAGATCGAGTCCCATGACTGGCAGGTAGAGCTTTACGACCGCATCCGTCATGCCGGAGGCGTCTTGCACAATCTGGCTACGGATATGTGGACCTATATCTCCATGGGCTATTTCGCCCAGATTCCAGTGGCTGGGGCGACCGGGTCCTCCACCATGCCGCACAAGATCAATCCCATCCGGTTTGAGAATGCTGAGGCGAATCTTGAAATCTCGTCTGGCCTGCTGGTGACCCTGGCTCAGACCTTGGTGACGTCGCGCCTCCAGCGGGACCTCACCGACTCCACCACCCAGCGCAATATCGGGGTTGCCCTGGGGCATTCCCTATTGGCCCTGGACAATCTGCAGCGTGGATTGGGCGAGGTCTCACTTGCCGCTGATGTTCTGGCTGCAGACCTTGACGCCAATTGGGAAGTGCTAGCCGAGGCTATTCAAACGGTGATCCGCGCGGAAATCACTGCGGGCCGCTCCAAGATCACTGATCCCTACGCCCTACTCAAGGACCTGACCCGCGGCCATCGATTGACACCCACTGATATGGCCGCCTTCGTCCAGGGATTGGATATTGGCGAAGACGCTAAGGCCCGCCTGCTGGTCCTGACCCCGGCGGGGTATTCGGGCCTGGCTGCGGAGATCGCCGATAAGGCCTAGCCCAACAACAGGAACCTCACGCCATGTCAGACATTCTTTTGCACCAGTACGACACCTCGCCCTTCTCGGAGAAGGTACGGATCTGCCTTGGCATAAAGAACCTAGTCTGGAGCGCGGTGGACCAGCCCACCATTATGCCCAAGCCTGATTTGACTCTGCTGACCGGCGGCTATCGCCGCATTCCAGTCCTGCAGATTGGCGCAGACATTTATTGCGACAGTCAGCTGATCGTTCGTGAACTTGAGCGGCGCTTCCCGCAAAAGCCGCTCTATCCGCCCGGCTGCCAGGGCATGGTCAATGGGATTGAACAGTGGTCCGACAAGTCGGTCTTCCAATCGGCCGTCCCAGCGATTTTCGGCTCTATCGGGGATCGGGTCGACCCGGCCTTCGTCAAGGATCGCGAGGCGCTTTCGGGCCAGCCCTTTAACCTAGCGGCGATGAAGGCGGTCGCCCCCTTTGCCCTGACTCAGATCAAGGCCCATGCCGCCCTGCTGGCCCAGCAGCTCGCCGACAGTGGGGCCTTCCTGGCTGGCACCGATCCCTGTCTTGCGGATGCCGCAGCCTACTACAATTTCTGGTTCGTTCGGTCGTTTGCGCCTGGCCTGGCCGACCGGTTTGACGACCTTGCCGGGTTTGACGGCTGGTATGATCGGGTGAAGGCGATTGGTCATGGCCAACGCAACTCGCTTTCGCGGGCTGAGGCTCTTGAGGTCGCCAAGACCTCCGAACCCGAGGCCGCCGCCATCCTAGCGTCCGACGCCGATCTGGCAGGCAAGACCGTACGCGTCGCCGCCACTGATTACGGCCGCGACCCCATCACCGGTGCCTTTGTAGGGTCAACCCCCTATAGCCTGACGGTCGCCCGCAATATCCCAGACCTTGGCCAGATCAATGTCCACGTGCCGCGACTGGGGTATTCGCTCTCCGTCGCCTAGAGCCTGTCGACAATCTTGGCGATCTCGTCTTCGGAAACGAGGAGCGTGGGTCGGGTTAGTTATCGCCGAAATCAGCAGCCATGATCAGACCTCGCAAAGAGGCAGCTCGCTAACACTCGCGGTTCTGAGAAGATATGGGAGGGCTCAGGCTCCAAGATCGCCTTGCCTTGGCGTTTAGGCCTGCGTATCAGCCACCTGCATTTTCGGCCATTTCGCCGCCACGCCAGTTCCGAAGGACTTCAAGCATGCAAACCAAGCGCCTGGGCCGCAGCCCGATTGTCGTCTCCAAGATCTGCATGGGCACCATGACCTTTGGCTCCAGCGCCGACGAAAAGATGGCGCATCGTATCATGGACCAGTCCCTGGACGCCGGGATCAACTTCTTTGACACGGCCGAGAACTACCCGGTTCCGCCGAAGGAAGAGTGGGCTGGGACCACCGAGGAAATCGTCGGCCGCTGGCTGAAGACCAAGCGCCGGGACGAAGTGATCATCGCCACCAAGGTCAGCGGCCCCAGCCATGGCTGGATCAAGTCCGCCCAGCGGGCCGGCATGACCGCCCTGGACCGCCACAATGTCATGCGCGCCGTCGAGGCGAGCCTCAAGCGCCTGGGAACTGACTATATCGACCTCTACCAGACCCATTGGCCCGATCACGGCACCGGCCATGAGCACGCCCTGGAGGCCCTGGACGACCTGGTTCGTGAGGGCAAGGTGCGCATTCTTGGCTGCTCTAACGAAACCAGCTGGGGCCTGATGAAGGCTCTGTCGGTGTCGGAGCAGCGGGGTCTCGCCCGGTTCGAAACCATTCAGAACAACCATAGCCTCAACAATCGCCGTTTCGAAGACGAACTGGCCCAGGTCTGCCGTCAGGAAGGGGTCAGCTCCATCCCCTACTCACCCCTGGCCGGCGGCGTGCTGTCGGGCAAGTACAATGGCGGCGCGACGCCAGATGGGGCCCGCTTCTCCAGCTATCTCAAGCTGGGCGGCCGTCAGGCGGTGATGGCTAAGCGCTTCGTCAACGACAAGAGCCTGGCAGCCACTGAGCGCTTTGGCGCCATCGCCCAGGAAGCCGGCATGTCCCTGGTGACTATGGCCACGGCCTGGAGCAAGCAGCACGACTTCGTCGCCTCGACCATTGTCGGCGTGACCCATGAGGACCAGTTGCCCGACATCCTGGCAGCAGCTGACATCGACTTGCCCCCCGAAGTCATGGCCAAGATTGACGCGGTGTCCAAGGACATCATGTACCCAATGGGGTAGACCCGTCGACGCTCAGGTTTCCCGGTCCAGCAGGACCGGGAATGCCTCTGTCGAGACAGGCAGGGCCGAGGGGACGTAACGAACTCTTATCCCTTGTTACCCTAGAAACAGGGTGAACTGGGGGTTTAGGATGCGTCACTCAATCTGGCTTGTCGCTGCAATGTGCCTTGGATTGACGGCCTGCGCCTCCCATCGAACAGCGCTGGACCTGCAAAGTCCGCCGGTTCCAAATGCGCTGGTCTTCACCGTGCCCCCAGGCCATCCCCTCTACCATTCGGTGGTGATCGAGCACATTTCAGGGATGTCTTATCATTCCTTCTGGTTCTCTGAAGCCAACCAGAACGCCTTCCGCCCTCAGGTTCAGAAGGCCCTGGATGACTCCGGCATGGCGGCCTCCACGGCCATCTCGGCCCGCTATGGCCTCGAGATCGAGTTCTCAAAGCTTCGGACATCGCCGGGTGGTGTCACCCTGGAAAGCCGTAGTCGCGCCGTGTATCGCATAGCCGACCGCCGTACCGGCCGCGTGGTTTTCCAGAGCCCGGTCGAAGCCAACTTCAATGCGAAGTTCGTCGGCCTCAACGAGAATGACGCTGTCCTGGCCGCTTCGATTGTCGGGGCTCCCATCGATGCCGCCCTGTTCGTTTTACCGACCAACTTCATCGCCCCGGGGAACTTCACCGGACAAGGGGCAGAGATCCGCGCCCACGCCCGCAATGGCGACCTTGCCAGTTCGGGATATGGGAACCGAGACGGATTTACCCGCGCCAAACAGGCCGACTTCCAGATGATGAAGCAGAGCATAGCCAAGTTCGTCCTGGCCCTGGCCAGCGACCAGAAGCTGCCCATGACCCAGGTCCTGCCTTGCCTGGGCAATTCCGATATTGCCCGTGAGAAGGCCAATATCACCGCCCAAGGCATGCGCTGGGTGCAGGAAGACTGCGGTATCGACAACGAGCGGACCACCGTCGTCTACTAAGGCCGTCGCCGCTCAGCAGTTTGCGGGATGTTTAGGTCAGGCCGTGATCCAACCCCGCTTGGTTGCCAGCCCAGCAAACCAGATCGAAAAGCCACCGACACCTGCGATGAACAGCGGGAAGGGCAGAACCTGGCCCCAGCCCTTGTGCGCCACGAGGTCGGTCGCGGCGAAGGCGTAGCCGAACATGACGATGATGCCGACGAAGGAGACCCAGAAGATCGGGCCGGTCCACCTGTTGCGCAGGATCAGGGCCAGACCACCGAGCAGGCCGCCAAAGGTGGCGATGGCGTAAACGCCGTTATACCAGAGGGGCAGGGCCGCGTAGTATTTGAGCGACCAGTCATCCACCGGCCCCATGGCCGCCGCGCCCAGCCGGATCTGCTGAACGCAGCTGAAACAGCCCATCAGTTCCCAAAGCACCAGGACGACGGCGACAATCCAGAACCAGGCCGGGGGTGTGGTTTTGTCTGTCATGGGGTGGGTCCTTTTTTTGAAAGGTCTGATGGAACGCCAACGACGTGATGGGTACGACTTCGCAACAGCCAAGCGCCCGTTTGGCAAACCTTCAAGCACCGGACAGGGTTTGTCGAGGGGATGGTGCGATGCGGGGCCGATAGGTCAATTAAGAAGGGAATGCTGGCCCTATTCGGGAACAGTGATCTCCGCGCCTGCCGCCTTTAGGCGATCAAGAAGACCGTTCCGCGCATCGAGGAGTTCGAGATTAATCAAGGCCACGGTCTTTCCGGGCGTTGCCAGAGCATCCCAAATCGCACGCTCAGCACCGGAAATCTGCCCTTCGTTCAGGGCTGCTAAGTCCACATTATCACTGAGACAATTCACATCTGCGCCCCGGAACCGGTGTTTCCTCAAACCCGTTATATCGCCCTGGGCCCAGCTGTTAGCGGCCGCCGCACTCTCCTGAGCCTCCCATCTTGCCTCTGCCATGATCACCCTGAAGCACGCGACGTGCTGCGCGTCTGTCATGTCCTTGCCAATTCGAACCAGGGTCTTGACCTTGAGACTGCCCATCTCCCGGACCGGTACACGTGCCCGTTTTGCCAACGCCTTCACCGTCGCGACTGGCTCATCGGTAGAAAGGTGCAAGGTCTGCATTTGCGTCCCCAGCAGGACTGCGGCTGCTGCTGAGGGCTTCAGACTTTCAACCGGAAGGGGCGAAGAGGCGGCTATGGGGCCCATCTCTGCAACGCCCGCATAGTCTTCCGCCGATAGCACGTCCCGAAGCGTCGTATTGGGTGGCAGCAAGAAGGCGCGATAATTCAGAGCCAGCCCAAGAATTTCGCCAAGGTTGACCTTGGGCTCAGGCGGAATGAGCAGAGCCTTAGCCCCTTTCAGGGCATGGATGATCCGCCCCGGCTTCCAATCGAGATCTTCCGGAATAGGTGTGACGAACCCCATGATAATCACGCGGCTGTCGCCCTTGACGACACTCCACATTGCGGGTCCGGGAAGGACGACCTCAACTGAAGCAAGCTCTGTAACGGTCGCGCTGTCGTCCGAAGGCCGTATTGCAGGCGCAGAGTTCAGCGATTGGGCGTAGCTCGGCGAGTTCAAGAGGCAGATCGCCATGGCCATCGCCACAGAGCAAAATCGTTTCATGGCAACCCTAGGATATTGCGGCAGCGAAATCCCGATCAAATTGCTCGATTGAGGTTTAATTACGACGCGTTAAACTTTGAAGGACTGAAGCCTCTCCACCTTGCCTTCACTGTTCGGGCACAAGCGGGACAGAGTGCTAGGTTCGAGAATCCAAGTGTAAAGGGATGAAGCGAGACTTGATATTATAGCATTCATGCTATATTTTTATGCGATGACATGGTCAGTCGAAACCCTGGGTCCACAGGTCGATCTCGAGATCCTTGCGCTGCCCAAAGACATTCAGGCGGCGTTC
Organism: uncultured Alphaproteobacteria bacterium; assembly: GCA_937920085.1. Taxonomy (GTDB): domain Bacteria; phylum Pseudomonadota; class Alphaproteobacteria; order Caulobacterales; family Caulobacteraceae; genus Phenylobacterium. The sequence goes on from CALETE010000094.1 coordinate 41,046, forward strand.
GTACGGCTCGCCGAAAGAATTGAAGCGGTAGGCCTCGAGCGCATTGGACAGCCACACGTTAAGCACCTTCAGGACAAGCTCTGGGAGATGCGACTTACCGGGCGCGATGGCATTGCACGCGCCCTTTATGTGACAGCGGTTGGTCGCCGCGTGATCATTGTTCATGCCTTTGTGAAGAAGACCCAGAAGACCCCCAGAAGCGCCATTGAGCTGGCGCTTCGTCGAGCCAAGGAGATCACCCCATGACAAGTCTCGCCACCCTTCGCGATCAAATCCTGTCTGACCCGCAGGCGCAGGCCGAGTATGAGCGGCTCGGTCCCATCTACGCCGTCGTTGGCGAGATGGTCGATGCCCGTCAATCTGCAGGCCTGACTCAGGCCGAACTTGCCCGCCGCATGGGAACAAGCCAATCGGTGATTGCGCGCCTCGAAAGCGCACGGCACATGCCAACCTTCGACTTGATCAGCCGCTACGCCCAGGCGCTTGGGCAGCGTGTGGAAGTGCGTCTAGCGCCCCTTGGGTCTTAGGTCGCTCGCGAGCACTCTTGAGCGGAGTTCACATTGCAGGGAGACAACGGCCCACACAACATCCGTCTGACGCGGTCAGATATGTCAAATGAACCAGAGAATACTTCCCTGTCAATGCATTGAATATTATTGTTATTTAATGTGCCAAATTATACTCATTACATCTATTAATATTTGAATTGCCTCAAATCATCGAGTGGAAACATCTTCAATGCCGACTCAATCAGATCATGACGCAATGGAGTTGTACAAATCTCTCCTAGAGGAAGCGATGATTCGTATTCATAGCATTGACTTCATGATTAGAAAATCACCAGGTTTACGCCCGAAACTGATAAGAGAGTATTGCTTTCTTCAACTTCGAATTCTGTGCGAAATAATTGGCCTTGGCTGCTTAGTTTGCCATGGTGATATTCATGCTACTAAGACCAAATCTTTGCAAAAAACTTGGAATCCGACAGAAATACTTAGTCGGATGCAAGAGCTTCATCCCGACTTTTATCCGGTTCCAGTAGTTCCTGTCTTCGGCATTGGCTCGATATATCTTGATGAATACAAGAACGATTACCTCAGGAAGGAAGATCTTATTTCACTTTGGTCTAAGAGCGGAGATCATCTTCACAAAGGAAATTTTCGGAGTCTTCTAAAATCTGCAGATACGTCCAGTTTAAGGATTGATGATATCGTAAATTGGAATCAAAAAGTGATAAATCTTCTCGAAAATCACAAAATATCAAGGGTGGGAAATTTGTTTCACTTTATTGTAAATATCAATCACTCTGTACACACTGCGGATTTAGTAAAATTTACAATAAATGTCGCAATTGCTGAAGCCCCCGAGATATTGAATTAGTCTGTCTTCATACAAATTGGAAAAAGGAATTTGGTGAAGGGTGGATCATTTCCCGATCCCGGCGAAAGGCTAATGGAAGCCTGAGCTGACGATCTCAATTACCACCTACCGCCTGATCCGCGTCGAAAGAATAATCGAGCTCGTCGTGCGCTCGACCCCGTCGATCAGGCCGATGGCGTCCAGCACCCGGTCGAGGTCTTCGATCGACCCCGCCGCCACTTCGACGATCATGTCGAAGGGGCCCGAGACGGAGTGGAGAGCTTCGACTTGCGGCAAGGTGCGAAGGGCCGCTTCGATGTGGGCAGCGGCCTTGGGGGCGGCGGTGACCAGGACGTGGCCCCTCACCCGGCGGGCCATGGCGGCTTCCCCTAGGCGGATGGTGAAGGCGCTGATGACGCCCCGGCTGACCAGGCGATCTATGCGGGTCTGGACCGTGGTGCGCGACACCCCAAGCCGCCGGGCCAGGGTCGCTGTCGACAGGCGAGAGTCCATTTGCAGCAGGCGGATCAGATCCAGGTCCCGCGCATCAATTTGCGTATCGTCGGTAAGATTGGTCATATCGACGGCATACATATGACATTTTGGTCAGTCTGTCTGTTCATATTGACAGGACCTGCGGTGATGATCGGCGATCATCATTGTGGGAGGCTGGACCATGAAAGACATCGTTGTCATCGGCGGCGGCAAGATCGGGTCGGTCATTGCCGAAATGCTGGCGGAGACCGGCGACTACGCGGTCAAGGTGGTGGATCGCGCGGCTGAGGCCCTGGCCGCCCTGCCCCAGCACCCCAAGGTCACAGGAATGGTCGCCGATGTGGCCGATCCAGAGGCCCTGGACGCCGTGTTGAAGGGTGCCTTTGCGGTCCTCTCAGCCGCCCCCTTCCACCTGACCGGTAAGGTCGCTGAGGGCGCGGCCCGGATGGGCTGTCACTATCTGGACCTCACCGAGGATGTGGCCACCACCCGCAGGGTCAAGGCCCTGGCCCAGGGTGCCAAGACCGCCTTCATCCCCCAGTGCGGGCTGGCGCCGGGCTTTATCTCCATCGCCGGAGCAGATGTCGCCCGAGGCTTTGATCGGGTTGAAGAGCTGCGCCTGCGGGTCGGCGCCCTGCCCCGCTATCCCTCCAACTCCCTAGGCTACAACCTGACCTGGTCCACCGAGGGGGTGATCAACGAATACTGTGAACCCTGCGAGGCCCTGGTGGACGGCGAGGTCAAGGAGGTCGAGGCCCTGGAGGGCCTGGAAACCTTCAGCCTGGACGGGGTGACCTATGAGGCCTTCAACACTTCAGGTGGTCTAGGCTCCCTGGCCGAAGTGCTGGCGGGCAAGGCCAAGAACCTGAACTATAAGTCCATCCGCTATCCTGGCCACTGTGCCCTCATGCGCACCCTGCTCAATGATCTTGACCTGCGCTCCCGCCGGGGCCTGCTGAAGGACGTGCTGGAAGGCGCGGTCCCCGGCACCGAGCAGGATGTAGTGGTGTTCTTCGTCACCGCCTCAGGCTGGCGCAATGGGCGGCTCATGCAGGAGAGCTATGCCGGTCGGGTCCTGGGCGAGCACCACGGCGCCCACTTCTGGAGCGCCATCCAGATCACCACGGCCGCTGGCATTTGCACCGTCCTCGACCTGTTGGTTCAGGGTCATCTGCCGCAGTCGGGCTATGTGCGGCAGGAGGAAATTGCGCTGAGCGACTTCCTGGCCAACCGGTTCGGCAAGGCCTATCGCCAGCCCGGCGACGCCGCCCCCCTGGCGACCCTGTCCGCCGTCGCGTAAGACCGCGCCCTACCGCCATTCCAGCCGCCGAGAGATTCCATGACCCTGCCTTCCGTTCGCGACGACGCCGTGGCGACCCTGTCTAATCTGGGGGTTGATCTGAAGGCCCTGGTCGGCAGCGACATTCCAGCCTGCTCGCCGGTGGACGGCTCTGTCCTAGCCACCCTGCGCGCCAACACCTTGGATGAGGCGAACGCCGCCGTCGAAGCCGCCCATCAGGCCTTCCTCATCTGGCGCAAGGTGCCCGCGCCGCGCCGGGGCGAGCTGATCCGACTGTTTGGCGAAGAGCTGCGCGCCGCCAAGGATGACCTGGGCCGCCTTGTGGCCTTGGAGGCTGGGAAGGTCACCTCAGAGGGCCTGGGCGAGGTCCAGGAGATGATCGACATTTGCGACTTCGCCGTGGGCTTGTCCCGGCAATTACACGGCCTGACCATCGCCACCGAGCGGCCCGGCCACCGGATGATGGAGACTTGGCATCCCATCGGCGTTTGCGGCGTGATCTCGGCCTTCAACTTCCCCGTAGCCGTCTGGTGCTGGAATGCGGCCCTGGCCCTGGTCTGCGGCGATCCCGTAGTCTGGAAGCCCTCGGAAAAGACCCCCCTGACCGCTGCGGCCGTCCAGTCGATCTTCCTCACGGCCGCCGCCCGGTTCGGCGATGCACCGGCCTATCTCAGCCAGGTCCTGCAGGGGCGCGGGGATGTGGGGGCGGCCCTGGTGGCCCATCCCAAGGTCGCCGTCCTGTCGGCCACGGGCTCGACCCGCATGGGCGCAGCGGTGGGCCCGGTCCTGGCAGCGCGGTTTGCCCGGGCCATACTGGAGCTGGGCGGCAATAACGCCGCCATTGTCGCCCCCAGCGCCGACCTGGAACTGACCCTGAGGGGCGTGGCCTTCGCCGCCATGGGTACGGCGGGCCAGAGGTGCACGACCCTGCGACGCCTCTTCGTTCACGAGGATGTGGCTGAGGCCCTGATCACCAGGCTCAAGGCCGCCTATGCCTCTGTCCCTGTGGGTGACCCCCGAGCAGCCGGAACTCTGGTCGGGCCGCTGATCGACGAGGACGCCTTCACGGCCATGCAGATTGCCCTGACCGAGGCCAAGGCCGCGGGCGGCGTGGTGCACGGCGGCGAGAGGGTGGACCTGCCCGGCGTTTATGTGCGCCCCGCCATTGTGGAAATGCCGTCCCAGACTGGGCCCATGCTGCGGGAAACCTTTGCCCCCATCCTCTATGTGGTGCGCTATCGCGACCTGGAAGACGCCATCGCCTTGCAGAACGCCACGGCGGCGGGCCTAGCCTCGTCCATCTTCACCAATGACCTTCGCGAGGCTGAGCTCTTCGTCAGCGATATGGGCTCCGACTGCGGCATTGCCAATGTGAATATCGGCCCCTCGGGCGCTGAGATCGGCGGGGCCTTTGGCGGTGAAAAGGAAACCGGCGGCGGTCGCGAAGCCGGGTCAGACTCCTGGAAGGCCTATATGCGCCGGGCCACCAATACAGTGAACTATTCCCGCGACCTGCCCCTGGCCCAGGGCGTCAAGTTCGACGTCTGACCTTAGGGTTTGACGACCATCAGGGACTTGGTGAAGCCTAGCACTTTTTCCTCAACCAGACGGCCGTCGGGAAACAGGTAGCGCATCTGGGCCTTGTCCAGCAGGCGGGCGCTCTGGACCTGACGCATGGCCTCGCCAACATCGGCGCTCTTGGGGGCCCAGCCGTAGGCCCGCCGCATCAGGAGACCAGCCCGGATACCCTCCGGCAGCCAGTGGAAGATCGGCGCGGTGAAGTGCGGCTCAATGGGAAACCAGAAATAGGGCGTCTGAACAAAGTAGGATGGCGCCAGGCGCAGGGCCTCTGCGGCGAACCGCTCCATCTGACCCCAATCGCCCACGTGCTCGATGACGGAATTAGAGTGGGCCAGATCAAAGGCATTGTCGGCAAACTGCGGCAGGCTGAGGGTATCACCCTGGACCTCCGTGAACATTGGATCCGCTGTTCCCTCGGGCGCCTCAAGATTGACCGTAGTGATGTGGACCTTGTTGGCTTCCAGAAAGGCGCGGTCAAAGAGGTTCCAATACTGCGCCCGGCCACCTAGGTCGATGATCCGGCATTGGCCTGTCCGCTGAAAGGCTGCGGCGATCAGAGGCAGAACCACCGCCACCCTCTGGCGCCGAAAGCTCAAGGACAGGGCCTCTCGGCGCTCAGCTAGGGTCAAGGTCGTCAGGCCCACTTCCGACTAAGGGTGAAGCAGCATTATCGGGCCTAAGGGTAAACAGGTTCCTCGCCACAGAGGGGAAGAACCTGGGGGGCCGCCGCTACCGCCCGAACTTCTGGAACTTGATCCGGCTGGGGATCAGGCTGTCGGCGCCCAGGCGGCGCTTCTTGTCTTCTTCGTAGGCTTCGAAATTGCCCTCGAACCATTCCACATGGCTATCGCCTTCAAAGGCCAGGATGTGGGTGCAGAGACGGTCGAGGAACCAGCGGTCGTGGCTGATCACCACGGCGCAGCCGGCGAATTCGTCCAGGGCCTCTTCCAGGTTCTGCAGGGTTTCGATGTCCAGGTCGTTGGTCGGTTCGTCCAGCAGGATGACATTGCCGCCGGTGGTCAGGGTCTTGGCCAGGTGGACGCGATTGCGCTCACCGCCCGACAGCAGGCCGACCTTCTTCTGCTGATCGCCGCCCTTGAAGTTGAAGGAGCCCACATAGGAGCGAGTGTTGATCTCCCGCTTGCCGACCGTGAGAATGTCTAGGCCCTGGCTGACCTCCTGCCAGATGGTCTTGGCAGGATCGAGGGCATCGCGGCTCTGGTCCACGTAAGAGAGCTTCACCGTCTCGCCCAGGCGGAAGGTGCCGCTATCAGGCTGTTCTTGGCCGGTGATGATCCGGAACAGGGTGGACTTGCCCGCACCATTGGGGCCGATGACGCCAACAATGCCGTTGGGCGGCAGCTTAAAGCTGAGGTTCTCGAACAGGACCTTGTCGCCATAGGACTTGCTGAGATTGTTCGCTTCCAGAACCACATTGCCTAACCGAGGGCCGGGCGGGATCTGGATGGTGGCAAAGGTCTGAGCGCCCCTGGCCAGCTCCTGCTCGCGGACCATTTCGTCATAGGCGGCCAGACGCGCCTTGGACTTGGCTTGGCGCGCCTTAGCACCGGACCGGACCCATTCTAGTTCCCGGGTCATGGCGCGCTGGCGGGCCGTGCTTTCCGACTGCTCCTGGACGATACGCTTGGTCTTCTGCTCTAGCCAGCCGGAGTAATTGCCCTCGTAGGGGATGCCCTTGCCGCGGTCGAGTTCCAGGGTCCACTTGGTCACTTGGTCGAGGAAATAGCGGTCGTGGGTCACCAGGATGACGCAGCCCGGGAAGGCTTCCAGGTGATGCTGCAGCCAGGCCACGCTCTCGGCGTCCAGGTGGTTGGTCGGTTCATCCAGCAACAGCATGTCGGGCTTTGACAGCAGCAGACGCGCCAGCGCCACGCGGCGCTTTTCACCGCCAGAGAGATTGTTGACCTTCCAGTCGTCTGGCGGGCAGCGCAGGGCGCCCATGGCCATTTCAACCTTGGAGTCGATGTCCCAGAGATCGCCGGCGTCGATCTTTTCCTGGAGGGCGGTCATCTCCTCCATCAGCTCGTCAGTATAATTTTCCCCTAGCTCAGCGGCGATGGCGTTGTAGCGATCAACGATCTGCTTTTCTTCGCACCAGGAAATGACATTGCCCCAGACGTCGAGGCTCTCATCCAGGTGGGGCTCCTGCTCCAGATAGCCCATCTTGACGCCATCAGCGGCCTTGGCCTCACCGCTGAATTCGCTGTCCAGGCCAGCCATGATCTTCAGCAGGGTCGACTTACCCGAGCCGTTGACCCCGACCACACCGATCTTGGCGTCGGAATAGAAGGACAGCCAGATGTTCTCGAACACCTTCTTGCCGCCTGGAAAGGCCTTGGTCAGGCCCTGCATCTGGAAAATGTATTGCTGCGCCATGGGGCGTCGGGCTCACTGATCTAGGAATTTGGAGTTAGAGGCGGGAGATAGCGGGCGCAGGCCCTTAGCGCAATGTTGCCGATTGGCCTCAGCGGTTCATGGTCAGTCAAAGGTTCACAAGATCGGCGTAAAATTGCAGCCAAACTGTCACAAACCTCCACTACCCCACCCCCACGTGCGGGGATCGCCCGCCGAATGGGGACTTACATGAAAATTGAACTCTTGGGCGGCGTCGCCGCCGCAACTTTGACTTTGGCTATGGGTCCTGCATGGGCCGCTGATGTTGCTGCAGCCGCCGCGCCGTCAGCAGAAGTCGAAGAAATCGTCGTCTACGGCAAGGGCGAAAGCCGCCAGGTCCAAGAAATCCCGGTCCAAGACATTGCTCAGGCTGCGCCTGGCACCAGCCCAATCAAGCTGGTCGAAAAGCTGCCCGGCGTGAACTTCCAGTCGGCCGATGCCTTCGGTGCCTATGAGTGGTCGACCCGGATTTCGATCCGCGGTTTTAACCAAAACCAGCTGGGCTTCACCCTGGACGGTATTCCCTTGGGCGATATGAGCTATGGCAATTTCAACGGCCTGCACATCAGCCGCGCGATTTCCTCGGAAGATCTCGGCGGCGTGAAGCTGGCCCAGGGTGCCGGCTCATTGGCAACCGCCTCGACTTCGAACCTGGGCGGTGCCCTGCAGTTCGCAAGCCGCGACCCTTCTGACACCATGGCAGCCCTGGTCTCGGCGACCTATGGCTCTAACAATACCTCGCGCATCTTCCTTCGTGGCGAAACCGGCGTGACGGCAACTGGCGGCAAGGCCTATCTGTCCTATGCCCGTCAACAGGCCGACAAGTGGAAGGGCCAAGGCGAGCAGAAGCAAGAGCAGATCGACTTCAAGTTCGTGCAGCCGATCGGCGATTTCACCCTGACCGGCCTCTACGACTATTCCAAGCGCCGCGAGAATGACTACCAGGATCTGTCTTTCGACATGATCAAGCGCCTGGGCTACAGCCTCGACAACAATACCGGTCATTGGGCTGACGCAGTTCAGATCGCCAAGGCCTATAATACGGCGTCCAACTATGCCGGCGCTAAGCCCATCCTCGATGGCAATGGCTGCTATACCGGTTCAGGCATCAATCCCTATCCGGGCAAGATCACCTGCGTCGACGACAGCTATTATGACGCGTCTGGCCTGCGGAACGACAAGCTCTGGGATCTCGGCCTGTCCGGCCCGATCGGAGACCTGAAGGTCGACGGCAAGATCTATGGTCACACCAATGACGGCCAGGGCACTTGGTACACACCCTATGTGCCATCTCCATACTATGGGGTGGTTGGGGCCACGACCAACAATGCACCCCTGTCCGTCCGCACCACCGAATACGCCATCGACCGTTTGGGCGCGATCGGCAATGCGACCTGGACCCTTGGGGCCCACAGCATCAGCTTCGGCGGCTGGATTGAAGAAAATCACTTCAACCAGGCTCGGCGGTTCTATGGCCTTGATCTGGCTTCGCCGCGCTCGTCCTTGGAGTTCATGACCAAGCCCTTCTACACCCAGTGGGAATACGCCTTTAAGACCAAGACGACCCAGGGTTATGTGGAAGACGTCTGGTCGGTGAATGATGCCCTGAAGGTCAATTTCGGCTTCAAGGCCGTGAAGGTTGAAGTCAGCGCCAGCACCATCCAGGGATCGCCTGTTCTGAAGGGAACCATCACGTCTAAGGATGGCTTCCTGCCGCAGGTTGGGGTTAGCTATAAGATCAATAGCGATCACGAACTCTTCGCGGGCTACACGGAAAACATGCGCGCATTCGGTGGGGCCCACACCGGTGCCTCGCCCTTTGCTGGCAATCAGGCGACCTTCGACCTGATCATCGGGGCGACCAAGCTCTCCAATGGCAAGGCCCTGACCCTTCAGCCTGAAACCTCCAAGACCTTGGAAGCCGGCTGGCGCTTCAACACCGGCGACGTCCAGGGCGTTGCGGCTGTCTATTATGTGGAATTCAAGAACCGCCTTCTGGGCAATTCCACCGGTGCAGGCATTGTCGGCAATCCGACCGTGCTCTCCAATGTCGGCGGGGTGAAGTCCAAGGGCTTTGAAACCGCAGCGACCTGGAAGATGTCGGACGCTTGGAGCCTGTTCGGGTCCTACGCGTATAATGACAGCACCTATTCGGACAATGTTCTGGACCCGACCTCCGGGGCGGTTCTGAAGGCCATTTCCGGCAAGACGGTGACCGATACGCCGAAGCACCTGTTCAATGCCGAACTGGCCTATGATCAGAACGGCTGGTACGCCAAGCTTGGCACCCACACGACCTCCAAGCGCTTCTTCACCTATACCAATGATCAGAGCGTGCCTGCGGTCACGACGGCTGACCTTTCGGCGGGCTACCGCTTCGAAGGCGAAGGCCTGACCAAGGGTCTGGAAATCCAGGCGAACATCACCAACCTCTTAGACAAGCAGTACATCTCGACGATCGGCTCCAATGGCTTTGGCTATGCTGGCGATAATCAGACCCTGCTGAACGCCGCACCGCGGCAGGCCTTCATTACGGTGCGCAAGGCCTTCTAAGGCGCACACAGTCCAGGCGACGTGGGAAAGGTTTGGTCCTTTCCCACGTCGCTATGGTCATTTCGATTTCGACGCTGTCAAATAGCCCCTGAAGCTTATGGAGTTCGGGGCATGATGAAGGCAGTTCTGACGGCAGCAATGATCCTGGCCGCCGGGGGCGCTCAGGCGCAAGACGATCCCGCCTTCCAGTCCATGGCGCAATTTCAGGCGCAGATCGCCGCTGGCGAGGCCAGCTCGGTTTCGATCACTGAGGCCTACCTAGCCCGGATTGCGGCCCTGGATCGCAAGGGCCCCAAACTCAACAGCATTATCGCGTTAAATCCCCATGCCCTGGCTGACGCCAAGGCCCTGGATGCGGAACGCAAGGCTGGCCATATCCGGGGGCCCCTGCATGGCCTACCTATCCTGATCAAAGACAATATCGAGTCCGCCGACGGCACGGCGACCACTGCGGGCTCCCTGGCCCTAAAGGCCAACATCACCAACCGCGATGCGCCCCTGGTCAAACGCCTGACCGACGCGGGCGCGGTGATCCTGGGCAAGGCCAACCTGTCGGAATGGGCCAACTACCGCTCGACCCGATCCATCAGTGGCTGGAGCGCCATGGGCGGCCTGGTGCACAATCCCTATGGCCTGGATCGCAGTTCCTGTGGCTCCAGCGCCGGCACGGGCGCTGGGATTGCAGCGGGTCTAGCCGCCGGGGGCGTCGGCACAGAAACAGACGGGTCCATCACCTGTCCCGCTGCTATCAATGGCCTGGTGGGCTTAAAGCCGACAGTGGGCTTGGTCTCGCGGACCTTTGTCGTACCCATATCGGCCAGCCAGGACACAGCCGGCCCCATGACTCGATATGTGGCAGATGCCGCAGCCATGCTGACCGCCATGGCCGGGTCTGATCCCGCAGATCCGGCCACCGTGGAAGCAGACCAACACAAGGTCGATTATCTAGCGGGCCTCGACGCCAAATCTCTCAAGGGTGCGCGCCTTGGTATTCTAAGGATTACAGCCGGTCGCTCTGCCCAGGCGGACGCCCTGTTTTCCGACACAGCTAAGGCGTTGGAAGCGGCGGGCGCGACCCTCGTGGAGGTCAAGACCCCAGACCTTGCGGCGATCAGCGCCGCCGAGGAGCTGGTCCTACGGACCGAGTTCAAAGCAGGGGTCAACGCCTATCTAGCCTCGACCAACCCTGAGAAGGTCAAGGCCCGGACCTTGGCTGACCTAATTGCCTTCAATGCTGCGGAGTCCAAGGAACTAGCGCTCTTTGGCCAGGAGATCTTCATCGCCAGTCAGGTTGGACCAGGCCTGGATAACCCCGCCTACCTCAAGGCCAAGGCCGATGCCAAACGCCTGGCGGGGCCCGAGGGCATAGACGCTATGATTGCCAAGGACCACTTGGACGCCCTCATCGCCTGGAGCGGACCCACGGGCATTGTCGATCCGGTCAATGGAACCCGGATTTATGGCCCTCCCTCAGGTCTGGCCGCCGTCGCCGGCTATCCGCACCTCACCGTGCCCATGGGCTATGTCTCTGGGCTGCCAGTGGGTCTGTCTTTTATGGGGCCAGCCTGGTCTGAGGCTAAGCTGCTGAGCCTGGGCTATGCCTTCGAGCAGATGAGCAAGGCGCGGCGTAATCCAACCTTCCCGACCACCGTCGCGGCAAGGCCCGAGATCGGGACCGCCCTCGACCCTGAGTAAGGTGGCGCACGCCGAACGGGCGGCCTAGCCCCGGACCGCAAGCGGCGGCCCGGGTGTCTTGATCATCGACCTGTAGGCATGTCCTTGAAGGCCACGTCCTTATCGACGCGGATATCGCCAGGCAGACCCAGAACCCGCTCGGCAATGATGTTCTTCAGGATTTCGTCCGTGCCGCCGGCGATCCGCAGGCCGGGGGCAAACATGACCGAGCTCTGGAAACCGCCATGCTGCGGGGCCAGGTCAACATCATTGATGATGCCGTACTGATCGAGCATTTCCAGGGCTTCGTTGGCGAGGTCCTGCATTTGCACGGCTGACACGATCTTGCCGATGGAGCTTTCTGGGCCAGGCGTCTGCCCCCGAGACAAGGCGGTCATGGTCCGGTTGCGGGTGTGCTTTAGGCCTTCGGCCTGGACATACCAATCGGCCAGCTTCTCGCGAAGGGAGCTGTCCTTTAGGGCCGGACCACCGTCCATGCCCGGCGTCTGGCGCGCGGCGTCCATGAACTGAGACCAGCCCATGCCTGTGGCCCCGCCGACGGCAAGACGCTCATTCATCAGGGTGACAAGGCTGACCTTCCAGCCATCGCCAATACCACCGAGGCGCTGGCTGTCCTTGATCCGCAGATCGGTGAAGAAGACTTCGTTGAAGCCCGATCCCCCCGACATCTGATGGATCGGCTTCACCTCGACCGCCGGGTCCTTCATGTCGATCCAGAACATGGTCAGACCCTTGTGCTTAGGCACGGTGGGGTCGGTACGCACGATGACAATGCCGAAGTCCGAGAACTGGGCACCGGTGGTCCAGACCTTCTGGCCATTGATGATCCAATCACCGGAACCATCGGGCGCGCGCTCGGCCTTGGTGCGGGCAGCGGCCACATCAGACCCGCCGGAGGGTTCTGAGAACAGCTGGCACCAGATCTCTTCGCCACGGATGGCGGGACCGGCGAACCGCGCCTTGGTGGCCTCATCGGCAAAATTCATCACGGTCGGTACGCACATGCCAAGACCGATCTGGAAAGGATTGCCAGGGATCGGATACTTGGCCTCTTCCTGGCCGAAAATCACGCTCTGCAAGGGCGTACCGCCCTGCCCGCCCCATTCCTTCGGCCAGGTGATGCAGGCATAGCCCGCAGCCGCTTTCTTAGCCTGCCAAGCTCTTGAGTCGGCCAGGGAGTCTGAACCCTCTGGGTCAGATCCTACGTGCGCTTTGGGGGCATTGGCTTCGAGCCAGGTCTTCACCTGAGCGCGGTAGGCGGCTTCTTCGTGCGAATCGTTGAAATCCATAATCTCGATGTCCTTTAAGCGGCCGCGTTGCGGCGTTCGAGGTGGCTGACAAGGCGTTCTTTCCAGACCCGGGGCGCGCCGGCCACGAGGGATAGCTGGCGAGACCGCCGATAGTAGAAGTGGCAATCCATCTGCCAGGTAAAGCCGATGCCGCCGTGGGTCTGGATATTTTCCTTAGACGCGAACCAGAAGGCTTCTGAGGCCGCAATCCGGGCCGCGCTCGCGGCGATGGGCAGCTCGCTGGCGTCGGTATTGAGCGCCCAGGCCCCGTAATATGCATTGGAGCGGGCCAGTTCGTTCTTCACATACATGTCGGCCAGCTTGTGCTTGATGGCCTGATAGCTGGCGATGGTGCGGCCAAAGGCGTAGCGCTCAAGGGCATAGTCCTTGGCCATTTCCAGGCTGCGGTCAGCGCCACCGGTCTGTTCGAAGGCCAGCAGGATGGCGGCGCGATCAAGGATCTGTTCCAGCAGGTTAAGGCCTTCGCCAGCACCGCCCAGGCGCTCAGCCTTGGCGCCTGAGAAGGTCAACTTGGCGGCATCACGGGTGGGATCAAGGGTCTTAAGCGGCTCACGGACGACACCGGCCATATCCACCAGATAGAGGCCCGGTTGACCGCCTTCCTTGGCCAGGACCAGGGCGACGTCAGCAATATCCCCATCGGTCACTGGGATCTTGACCCCTGACAGCTTGCCGCCCTCAACGCTGGCCGAGACCGTTGCCGCCGAAACCGCACCAGGGCCTTCTGAGGTCGCCAAGCAGCCGATGATCTCACCCGCCGCGATCTTGGGCAGATAGGCTGATTTCTGAGCTTCAGTCCCGGCCAGCATGATGGCTTCGGCCAGCATATACACCGTGGAGGCAAAAGGGATTGGTGCCACAACGCGGCCGAGCTCCTCGGCAATCACACACAGCTCAAGATGCCCCAAACCCAGGCCGCCGTGGGCTTCAGGGATGGCTGCGCCTAGCCAGCCTTGGGCCGCAACGGCCTTCCAGAGGTCGGCGTCATAGGCCTTGGCGTCATCCTCGAGCACCTTGCGCACCTGCGAGGTTGGGCAGTTGGCTTCTAGGAACTTGCGCGCCTCGCCCTTTAGAAATTTCTGGTCGTCCGAAAAGTCGAAATTCATTTCCGCCCTCACCCGGCATCTGCCGGTCCATAGTGATCTCGGCGACGACCATACGCGCCTTGCAGGCCCCCTGGGAAGATTGACTTGGCGTCAACAATTTCAGGGTTTTATGGGAAGGATCGATTTTGATTTTAGGACCCCGCCATGGCCAAGGCCGTTTTTCATAGAAACCAGCGGGTCTGGGTTGAAAGCGTGGGCGCATGGGCGGTGATCGAAAAGATCAATCCGGTCTGGGTCCGCGGCTTTGATGAGCCTGTAAAGGTTACCTATGACGTCGGTTTGGGCCGGGACTTTCAGGCGCACGAATTGCGCGCGGAACAATTCGACGAAGAAGCGGGCATAGACATCGGCCCCCCCTGGCGGCTCCTGCGCGCACACAACAGATGGCAGACGATCGAAGACTGTCGCCAACATCCTTATCCCGGCAGCTTTCCCGTGGTGGTCACAGACGCCAACGACTGGGGTGGCTGGCGAACACCGGGTGCCGAATACGATCGCGATCCGCATAAGATCGAATATCAGGCGCGACTGATTGCCTCTGCACCGCATTTGCTGGCGATTGCCAGGTCTGTGGCTGCCTTGACGGCCTCGACACCCCGCCCGTCCGCCGAACTGAAGCGCCTCGCCTCAGAGGCTGCCAAGGTGGAAAAATTCCTGAAGGACTCACCAGCGCCCCCAGAGGGGAGCGACCTGGACGATGACCTGGCGCAGACTGGATAAGGGTTGCAGCAGGACCTGAAAGAGCCTCAGCCCGTCGGGATCATCAGGTCAGCTACGTCCAAACCTATGGGTGATAGACCCTGATGTTGGCGCTTAAGGATGGCCTCGAAAGCTGCTTCCAGCCCCCTGCAAAACAGATCCGTATCGAAAAGGGGAAAAGACATACGCCCCCTGTTGAGATGAGATTTTAGGGCCGACAAACGCTGGGGATCCTGCGCAAGCGCGAGCGCCAAGGCCTCATATTCTGCTGGGCTATCCGTAATCAGCTCCGACAGCCCCACAGCATCCAGCAAGCTGGCGGCGACCCGGGACGCAAATCCATCTCCGGGAAGGGTGACAATGGGCAGGCCAGCCCAAAGCGCATCGCTGGCCGTGGTATGGGCATTGTAGTTGAAGGTGTCGAGAAACAGGTCTGCAAGGCGGTGGCGCGCCAGGTGGTCGGTGACCGGCAGAGGCGGCGCAAAAACCAGGCGGGCTGGATCAAGGCCTGCCGCCTGGGCGCTAAGCCTGAGATTAGCCGCAGCTTCGGGGTGGTTTTGCATGAGCCAGAGCACACTGCCCGGCACGGAGCTCAGCAGCCGCATCCAGATGGCAAATACGTCCGGCGTAATTTTGAAGTTTGCGTTGAAACAACAGAAAACGAACCCCTCATCAGGCAAGCCTAACTGTCGGCGGGTCGGCGTGACCTCGGGGATGTCCCGCTCAACATTGTTCACCTGGTAGGCATGAGGCATGCGGATAATGGCCTCACTAAAGGCCTCTTCCAGGGTCTTTGGGGTCACCCACCGATCACCAATAATATAGTCCATGAATGGGGCACCCATGCTGGCTGGATGCCCGAGATAATTGATCTGCAGGGGGGCCGGGCGGTGGGCGAAAATGCCGGGTCGGCAATAGGTCGTAAAGCCATTGAGGTCGATGAGGATGTCGACCTCCAACTCACGGATCAATTGCGCTGCTGCGATGTCAGAAAGGTCCTTTAGGTCAAAAAATCGGTCAAAGGTCGGGATCAGCTTTTGACGGACCGCATCATTGGAGGCGGGACCCAAGGCAAGCCCCATCACCTCGAACCGGGTGCGATCGTGTCGCTTGAAGAGCCCCGAAATCAGGTGGGACATGGCGTGATTGCGAAAGTCCGACGACACATAGGCAAGGCGAATGCGGTCATGGGCATAGACCTCCCCGTGCCAAAGGGGTTCGAAAGGGGCGGGAAACCGGTCCTCAAGGTGGATTTTCGCGGACTGAAGCTGAAGATATGGATCAGCCGTGTGACTAAGAAAGGTCCATGGCAGGTCCACCGTCCGACCTTCGCGGGTCTTTTGGCGGATTTCGTCGACAATCCCGTGATAGCCGGACCAATCGCAAGCCTTGGCCTTTTCCTGCAACATCAGGCCAAGTCCATTGAGGTGATGGGGACGCCCTTTCAAGGCGATCGCCCAGGCCTTGGCTGACTCCGTGGGGCGGCTCAGATCCGACAGCGCTTTTGCACGATTGACCTGCGCCAGGGGATAGTCTGGCTGGTATCGTAGGGCATTTTCCGTGGCCGTCAGGGCGTCATTCAATCGGCCCAGAAGGCGGAGGACCTGGCTGTAATTGTTCCAGGCCTGCGGAAAATCAGGCTTGAGCTCTAGGGCGCGGACAAAGTCCACTGCCGCGTCGGCAGGCTGGCTTAGATCTGCCTTAAGGCCCCCGCGAATGGCCCATCCCTCTGCAAAGCCCGGCTCTAATGAGAGTAGTTGGTCATAATGTGCGATCGACTCAGACGTCAGACCCAGTTGCCGCAGCACATCGGCCTGGGACCGCAACACGGCGGGATCGTTGGGGGTTAGATCAAGGGTTCGGGCATAGGCCCTGCGAGCCTCCGTTAGATCCTTGAGGCCAAAGCAAAGGTTTCCATAGGCGGCGGCGACCACCGTATTTCCGGAATGTGCGTCAAAAGCCTTAGACAACAGGGCTCTGGCACCCTGGAAGTCCCCTTGATGCTTCTTGATAATCGCCAGGTTATTCAGCGCATTGACCTCGGTCGGCCAGGCTTCAAGAATCTCGGCGTAAAGGGCTGCGGCGGTCTCGATCTGGCCCTGGCGATGGGCGTCAACCGCTTTAGCGACCAGCCCACCCGGGCCTGTACCCTCTAAATCAGCCATTGAGGGTCTCCAGACCGCGCCATATCCCCATGATCTAGCTCAGACGCGATGGATTGCCAAAGGACCGAGGCTGGCCCGCAAGCGACCGGCACGCCACCTAGATTAGATGGTCGGCTCGTACCAGATCGGTGAGGACCAAGCCCGCTCCATGATTGTGGCCTGCATATAGGGACTTGGCGGCGTCCCGTTACGGATTGCGTCCCAGGTCGACCAGCGGCAGGACGGGTTTTCCAAAACCCGCACGTAGTAGAAGGCCCGCTGTTTGGGATTGAAGGTGGGATCGGTCCAGACGGTTTTCAGCTCCACATCACCTTTGAAACGCTCAGGCTGGCAGGTGGTAAGATCGACCTTAGCCGCATTGGATGGACAACGCCATGAGCCCTGATCGAGGGTGAGATGATCGGAACAGGCCACATCGAAGACCCGCTCCTTCGCCACGCCATTCTCAATCCAACCCTTTACGATCTGCGCCCGCTGCAGATAGCCCGACGAGGGATCGCGCACGGCCCAAACCAGGAAGCTGGGCACCTTACCCTTGGCAGGCAAAAGATCGCCGCCCATGGGTACGCCACGGCTATAGGCCTGATGCACAGAGTCCATGCGCGTCGTGATGTCCGATGGGAAGGCATAGCTGGCGAAGAAGCGCACGCGGATACGCGGGCCAGAGGTGGCGAAGGTTTCCCGGCGCTTTAGAGCAGCAAAGATCGCTTCTCGGGAGTTCTCTTCCGCCCAAACCCCAGCAAGCCCGCTGGCTCCCCAGGCCTGAGACGGCGGAACGGCTGGCGCCTTTGGGTCGGGCGCTGGCACGCCATCCCAAGTCTTGGCCCCGTTGGGAGGAATGGAACGGCGAAGGTCCGCAGTGCCATCCGTGCGACCAACCTTACTGAAAAAATTGGGCTCCTCAACACTGCCTGGTGCCGCATTGTGCGTATCGGACGACCCGATAAAGCCAAGCTTGAACCCATTGATCCCCAGCTTGTCCCGCATCAGCAGGCCATCTTCCAGGGCACGACGGACATAGCTGCCCGCAAACTTGGTCACCTTAATATCGCGCCCAATATAGGAATCCATGATCTCAAAATTAGCCCACTCGTCATTGGGCGACAGGGTCGGATGGGTCTCTGAGGTGCCCTTGATCTGGGTGATTTCCGTCAGGGGCTCATTGCGCGCACGCAGTTCGGCATAGGCGCGGTCAATCGGCTGGCCATTCATGCGCACGGAGTCAAACATTAGACCGTCACTGCCATTGGCATTGTGCGGGATGGCCAGGGCTTCGACCCCCTTGCCGCGCCAGGCGTCCATGGTGTGCCACAGGTCTTCAGGATTGGCAGAATCCGATGCGGAATAGGGCAGGTTCGGGACCTTGGCAGACCGGAAAATCACATTGCGATGCAGGTTCCGACCACCCGGCGCAGAGGTGTATTCATAGCCCACCAGGGTCGTGAATTTTCCCGGCTGGTTATTGCGCGCAGCAGCGTCCTGTACCTCTTTCCAGGCCTGGGACATGATGGAAGGGTCGTTGTACTCCTTGGGCAGGGTCCCTGCCGACCGGCCCGCCACAAAAGCCGCAAAAGCCTTCTGAATCTGGGCAGGGTCTGTACTGAACAGGCCCTGACTGAAGGGCAGGGCATGCAGGGGGCTGTCAACCTTCCCGGCTTCGCGGATCGCTGACATGTATTCGGAGTGGTCGGTTACCGCGACAAAGTCGAGCGGCCCGCCGGCAAGGCGAATGTTGAAGCCGCTGGCATGGCCAATCGCTTCGCCGCGGGCAAACCGATAGGCGTCGTCAGGGGTGCGCCGAACATTGAAGATATAGGCGTCGTTTGAGAGGTAGGTATGGACGTGGAGGTCACCGAAATAGGCATTCCGGTCGACATTGTATCCCGGCAATTGGGCTGGCTTGGGTGTATTGGCAGCCGTCGAGTGGGAGGGCTTTCCATCTACCGGTCGGCCACCGCTCCAAGCTGCACCCGCCAGCAGGGCGCCGACCAAGGCTGCGGCTCCCACATATCTGAGCCCAGATACACTTTGGAACATTATTCCCTCCCCAGGGTCGAATAGGTTTGTTCGCGCCACTAAATCCTGCGTGAGCCTGCCTGTGAAGGGTCAATCGGCAGACATAAAAAAGCCCGGAGACCTTGTGCGGCCTCCGGGTTCAGTCGGGGCGGACTCTTTAGAACTTGTAACCAACACCTGCTGAGACCACCCACGGGTCCAGGTTCACCTTGGAGTTCAAGGTTCCAGCATTGATGTCGGCCTTGGTATTGAAATAGATTTTTTTGACGTCGAGGTTGATGCTCCAGCGATCTTGCGTCGCCACGTCGACCCCGGCTTGGAGGGCGTAGCCGACCCCGTCCTTCACCTTCACCTTGAAGCCATTATAGTCCTTGCCGCCGTAGAACAGCATGTAGTTCAGACCGGCACCGACATAGGGGCTGACCCTTGCGGCCGGGGCAAAGTGATATTGGAGGGCGACGACCGGCGGGAGAACCCAGGTGTCATGAACCTTCACATTGGTGGCCCCGCCGACAGCCTTGATATCGTGCTTGGAGGTGCCAAGGACCAGTTCACCAGCAATGTGATCGGTCAGGAAATAGACAAGGCCGACGGTCGGAACCACGTCGGACTTTACCTGCGCCTCTAGACCCGTCGCCGCACCCGCCGCTGTCTTGATGGGGTCACCTGCATCTGGCGAAACCTCGGTGATCCGCGTCTGCAGCATGAAGAGACCCGCGTGCTTGCCTTGAAAGTCGTCTGCCGAAGCTGCGCCAGCGATCGCGAGGGCCCCGGACAGGGCCAATCCAAATCGAAGTTTTGACATTTATTTATCCCCATGGTGCGGCCCTTTGGGAGGTTGCCGCCTGACTATGGGTCTAGGCCTTTGGGCTCTGCGTGCCTTGATCCAACTCAAACAGATGTTTGAAGTCAGTTTGATAGGAGAAAATTGAGGCAGGACAGGCTTGGTGCGAAGGACGGCCTCGCCCATTCCAAAGAGATCACATAGGGTTTACCCCATGCGCACAGACACACCCCAGCCGATCCGCCTCAGCGACTACCGCCCTCCCGCCTATCTGATCGATGAGGTCAGGCTTGAGTTTGACCTCTCGCCAAACGCGACACGGGTTCGCGCACGCATGGCCGTCCGTCGCAACGGCGACCACGCTGAACCCTTGAGCCTCAATGGCGAAAGGCTGAAGCCGATCTCTGTGGCGATTGATGGCCGTAAACTGTCTGCTGACGAGCATCAGATTGATGCGGAATTTCTGACCATAGCCGCTCCGCCAGCGGCCTTCGTGCTCGAGACAGAGGTTGAGATTAATCCTGAGGCGAACAAGGCGTTAGATGGCCTCTATATGTCGGGGGGGCGCTTCTGCACGCAGTGCGAGGCCGAAGGCTTCCGCAAGATTATCTGGTACCCGGATCGTCCAGATGTGCTCAGCCGATTCACCGTTCGGGTCGAAGCTGACAGGGGCTTTCATCACCTGTTGTCGAACGGCAATCTGATGGAGTCGGGAGTGCTGCCTGGGGGCCGTCACTTTGCCGTCTGGAATGACCCCTTCCCCAAGCCCTGCTATCTCTTTGCCCTGGTCGCTGGTGAATTGGACGTCCTGTCAGACACCCTGATCACCATGACTGGTCGAAAGGTTGACCTGAAAATCTATGTGGACCCCGGCATGGCAGCCCGGGCGGCCTATGCCATGGATTCCCTCAAGCGGGCGATGACATGGGATGAGACGGTTTTTGGTCGCGAATATGACCTAGACCTCTTCATGATTGTCGCCGTGCGCGACTTCAATTTCGGCGCCATGGAGAACAAGGGGTTGAATATCTTCAACTCCTCTCTGTTGTTGGCCGACCCGTCTACCGCCACGGATATGGACTATGAGCGGATTGAGAGCGTCGTTGCGCACGAATATTTTCACAATTGGACCGGTAACCGCATCACCTGCCGCGACTGGTTTCAGCTGTGTCTCAAGGAAGGGCTCACTGTCTTCCGCGACCAAAGCTTTTCTGCCGACATGCGCGGCGAGGCGGTTCAGCGGATCAAAGACGTGAAGACCCTGAGAGCCCGGCAGTTTGCAGAGGATCAAGGTCCCCTCGCCCACCCGGTGAGGCCATCTAGCTATCATAAGATCGACAATTTCTACACGGCGACGATCTATGAAAAGGGTGCTGAAGTCATTCGCATGCTCAAGACCCTGATCGGTCCGGAGAAATTCCGCCAAGGCATGGATCTCTATTTTGATCGCTGGGATGGACACGCCACCACGGTGGAAGAATTCATCCGCTGCTTTGCGGAAGTCACCAGCCAGGACCTATCTGACCTTTTCGGCTGGTACGAACAGGCCGGTACCCCACAGCTTGACCTCAAGCACACCTACAATGCTGAAACCAAGACCCTCGACCTGGTCCTCAGCCAGCAGACCCCCGCCACGCCTGGACAGCTTACCAAGCGGCCTTTGCCAACGCCGATACGTCTTGGCCTATTGGACGCCGACGGTCGAACCCTGGCCTTTGAACGCGACGGCGAGGCCGTGGATGAGACAGTCATCGTTCTGGATCAAGCCAGTACTCGCATCACCTTGACCGGCGTTGATTCACCGCCCGTGGTGTCTGCCCTGCGCGGATTTTCGGCACCCGTCGGCCTGACCACCGATACGGCACCCAGGGATCGCTATGTGCAGTTGGCGGGCGATCCGGATCCTTTTAATCGCTGGGAAGCTGGTCAGGACTTGGCCCGTGACCTGATCCTTCGCCGGGCTAAAGGCCAGCCCGATGAGGTTGGCGAAGAGCGCTATGCTCAGGCCATTGAGCGCGCGCTTTCTGATCAGGCGGCAGAGTCGGCGTTTAAGGCTCTGCTCTTGGCCCTGCCAAGCGAAACCGATCTCGCCTTAGCGACGACGCCCTCCGATCCCAGCGCCATTCACACGGCCCGCGAAACGCTCAAGCAGAGACTGGCCCTGCACCTGGCAGATCACTTGAAGCGGTTGCATACGGGTCTACAGGACTTGGGCGACTTCTCGCCAGACGCAGCCAGCGCTGGGCGGCGGGCCCTAAGAAACGCCGTTCTCGACCTGCTGGCGTCGAATCCACGGTCCGATATCGCCGATCTTGCGGAAGGCCACTATCGCGCGGCGCTCAATATGACGGACTCGATTGGCGGCCTTAACGCCCTAATGATCATCGGCGGCAAGGCTTTCGACACAGCCCTGGCGGACTTCTATGAGAGATGGAAGCACGAGCCCTTGGTAATCGATAAGTGGTTTGCCCTTCAGGCCCGCGATCCAGGGCCTGGGGCCTTGGGACGTGTTCTAGGGCTTACGGTCCATCCGGCGTTTGACCAAACCAATCCCAATCGTCTGCGCGCCCTGGTCTCCACCTTTGCTGCAGCGAACCTGGTCAATTTCCATGATCCTAGCGGCTCAGGGTATCACTTCCTCGCAGACCAGATTCTAGCGGTGGATCGGTTTAACCCGATGACGGCCGCTCGCATGGTCGAGCCTCTAGGCGGATGGCGGCGTTACGTTCCAGAGTTGGGCGCGCTGATGAAGGCCCAACTCAAACGCATTTCAGAGACCCAAGGTCTCTCAAAAAATGTCAGCGAATTGGTCACAAAGGCGCTTGCCGATTGACGGTCGTCAAACTGCAGCCCTGTGACAGGCATTAGCGCTTATCAGGGCCGTGACGGCACAGGCTCCGCCGGATAGACTCACCCTTGCAGGGGTGACTCGGCCAGCAGTTTGGGAGCTTCAGGCCTTGGCCGAAAGCAGCGCGTATGTGGGGAAGACGAACCGGAGGCGGCGGTTTAGCGACCGTCGTGCGACCGTCGGTACCTATTCTGCGCCGACCCAGTCTCTGGCCAGGATGGTGATCCTGGCCGCCCTCTTGTTGATGACGATCTATTCCGGGTTTGCGTCCTACAAGTTGGTCAACCAACCGCCCCCTGGCACCCTAGCGCAGGAGGCGCTTCACCATCGGACTGAGACCCTGGCTGCACGCCTCGATGAAGAGGTTTCAGACCTGCGAGGGGGGGTTCTGGCAGCCCGGACCCTGATCAGGGACGAGGTTCAGCAACCCTCTGATGCCATCAAGACAGGGCTGGCGGCCACCGCCGGTTCGGGCTTGGCCATGGCCGTCGTCGGTGAGCAAGGGGTCATAGCCAGCACCGGAAACACCAGCGGCGTTGACTGGCTGGGGTTAAATCAGGCGGCAGACGCATCTGCCAAGGACGTGTGGCTTGGCCCGTCCCAGTCTCTGAAGGCCGGACTGGTCGCGGCTGCGGCGACCCATACGGTCAAAGGGGTTCGGCGGGTGATCGTGGTGGGAGACCCTTCACGTCTGTCTGCATGGTTCGCCAAGGATAATATCGAAGCTGTCGTGACCCCTGAAGGCAGGATTGTCGCGGCATCAGGCCAAATCTCAGCCGGGGCCCAGCTCGGCACCGCATTGGGGCTTGGGCCTTCGGACCTCAACCTGGAAGGCGGTTTTGTCCGCGGCAAGCTGGCAGATGGCCAAAAGCTTGATGTTGCAGCCCGACCGGCCTTGGGCGGCGCGATCTATGCCCTCGCCGCGAGGCCTGTGGCCCCAAGCGAGTTCAGCGCCCAGCAGTTTGAGCTTGGCCGTCTGCTCGCGGTTTGGGGCGCGTCCATATTGCTCGGTGTTTTGCTGATCAGCCAAAGCCGCAAGGCTGAGGCGGCTTATCAAGACTTCGTAGATTCAGAGCATCGATTCCGCCTGGCTGTGGAAGCCGCCCGCTGCGGGATTTGGGAATGGGATCTGGAAGCCGATCAAATGTACATGTCCGATGTCACAGGGGCGATCCTGGGATGGGGCGGCGGCGGTGTGGTGTCTGGCAACGAAGTCATTGAGCGCGTGGCCGATGAGCACCGGGATCGGTTGCGACAGGCACTGGCGACAGCTTCGGAATATGGGGGCTTTGATGTCTCTTTCCGCGCGATTTCCATAGAAGACGGCCGGTCGACCTGGGTCGATGCAAGAGGGCAAGCCTTCGGAAAATCTGCTCGCGGTTTTACCCGGGTGATCGGCGTCGCCCTCGATGTGACCGAGGAACGCAATGCCCAGGCCAGGGCTCAAGCCGCCGAAACGCGCCTGCGAGATGCGATCGAAAGTACGTCTGAGGCCTTTGTGCTTTGGGACCGCATGGGCCGGCTGCTGATGTGGAACCGCAATTATCGCGACTACTTCTCCCTGGGAGAGCACGGTCTCGAGCCTGGGGCGCACTACAAGAATATTACCCACCTGGCCAAGCTGGCGATCCGGCAGGAAGTCTTTCCAGAGGGAGGCCGCAAGGGCGTCCGCGAGGCGGAACTGAATGACGGTCGCTGGCTGCAGATTTCAGAACGTCGAACGGCTGAAGGCGGGTTGGTTATGACTGCGGCGGACATCACCGCCATCAAAAATCAGGAAGAAGCCCGCCGCATCAATGAAGAGCAACTGCAGAGGGTCGTCAGCAGGCTCGAACAAAGCCAGGTTCAACTTTCTGACCTGGCGCGGAAATATGAGAGCGAGAAGGTCAGGGCCGAGGCTGCAAATCGGGCCAAGAGCGAATTCCTGGCCAATATGAGCCACGAGCTGAGAACACCGCTCAATGCCATCAATGGCTTTTCTGAAATCATGTCCCAGGAAATGTTCGGCCCCCTGGGGGATGCCCGCTACAAAGGCTATACCTTCGATATCTTATCGTCAGGCCAGCACCTGCTCGCCTTGATCAATGACATCCTCGACATGTCAAAGATCGAAGCGGGTAAGATGGCGCTTCGCCTAGAGCCCCTCCTTCTTGAGGAGCTGGCGGAGGATGTCTATCGCCTTATGCGCAACCGGGCTGAGTCCGCCGATCTGGGCCTGAAGGTCGCATTCCCAGACCACCTTCCAGAAATCGAGGCTGATTATCGAGCGCTCAAGCAGATCCTGATTAATCTGCTATCAAACGCCCTAAAGTTCACCCCACGTGGGGGAACGATCACTCTGCGCGCTGAACCGGTGAGTGACGGCCTAGGCGAGCAGGTCCTGATTTCGGTGGAAGACACGGGGATCGGCATTGCCAAGGATGATCTTGAGCGCCTCGGCCAACCCTTTGTTCAAGTCGAAAGTCAGCACTCTAAGACCGTGCAGGGGACGGGCCTTGGGCTTGCCCTGACAAAATCGCTGGTCGAGCTACACGGCGGCGAATTGGTTATGCAAAGTGTCCAGGGCAAGGGCACGAAGGTCAGCTTTAAGGTCCGAGTTTATCAGAGCGACCCGGCGCGCGCCAAACAGGTGGCTTAAAACATGCGGGGCGTCAGGGCCCCACAATGCCCAGAAAAGCGAGATGAGCTTGCGCTTGAACTTGAGCAAGCCGTTTCTGCAGGCTCCGAAAATCACGAACCTTTGCGACCCGGGCCATAAGCTTGCGAAATGCGAGGGGCTGCTCGTCCGGATTGTCTTGGCCTGTCAGGGCAAGTTTCAGGACCTGCGTCAGGTTCTGTTGCAGCGCCCAGGCTGCCTGAAGGCTGGACAAGACATCTCCCGATACCAGACCGGTCGTCCCCATGGCCTCCAATGCCTCTGCTGTGTTGACCCTGATGGGGCCGCCTTTTGCAGCGTGGGCGATTTGTAGATATTGCGCAGCGAACTCGATATCCACCAGACCGCCGGGGCAAAGTTTGAGGTCCCAAGGTCCGCTTGGCGGGCGTTCCTGGGTCAAGAGCTCGCGCATGTCGCGGGTATCCTTGGCCATGGACCTTTCATTGCGAGGCTTGCGAAGGGCCGTCTCGATCGCTTGACTTGAACGCATGGCAAAGCTGGGCGAGGTCGCCCAAACCACGCGAGCTCGGGTCAGGGCCAACAGCTCCCAAGTCTCGGCCTCGCGGGCATAATACTCCTCAAATGCGACCATGCTGACCGCGACCGGCCCCTTGGTACCAGAAGGGCGTAGCTGCATATCGACCTCATAGAGGTCCCCCTCCCCGGTCGGCGTTGACAGGGCTGCGATCAATCTCTGCGTAAAGCGGCCATAGAAGACATCCGGGGACCAGCCTTTCAGGTTGGACAGGACGTCAGGTCTGTGGGGGGCATAGAGGGTCATAAGGTCCAAGTCAGAGCCCGCGCTCATCTCTCGCGAGCCGCACTTGCCAAGCGCCACAACGGCCACATCGCCGGCCATAGTCCCGCCCAGACGCTCTGCCTCAGCCAGGGCGACAGGGGCGAGCCCGGAAACACAAGCGTCGGCTAAATCCGCAAAGGCGCGCCCCGCCGCGTCGGCATCGGCGGTGGCACTCATCACCTGAACACCAATGCGAAACGCTTGCTCCCGGTGAATGCGACGCGCGGCATCCATGGCAGCCTCGAAGCCGTTTGCCCGGGCCAGCCCCGCCTTGATGGCGTCACGATCTTCCTGACCGCTGAAGGCGGCAAAGAAATCTCCATCGAGCATAGCGTCCAGGGCCGCGGGGCGCCGGGCCAGGGTATCGGCCAGGCGTGGTGCGAAGGCCATGACCTGCACCACCAGCTCAAACAGCTTGGGGTTTGCCAGGAACAGCGCTTGAAGCTGAACGCCTGAGGACAGCCGGCTGAAAAACTCTGCAAAGCGCTTGAAGGCGACGTCGGCGGCACCCGTGGCCTGAGCGGCGTCCAACAGCCGCGGAGCCAGCCTCGTAAACAGCTCCCGGCCTCGCTCGGTGCGGGTGGCTGCGATATGGCCATGATGCCAGCTGCGAATAGTCTGGGAGACCAAGCCTGGGCTCTGAATGCCAATCTTAGCGAGGGTCTTCAGCGTCTCGGGATCATCATCGACCCCGGTGAAGATCAAACTGCCAAATCGAGAGGAAAGCGGCTCTTCATTGGGAAAGAGTTCGCTATAGCGCCCATTTACGGTTCTCAAGGTGCGCTCAACGGCGGCGTCGAAACTGGCGAGCCGACCTTGCCCCATCAGGACGGCAACGCGATGACGCTCAGTATCCGACTCGGGCAACCTGTGGGTTTGCTCGTCTGCGATCATCTGGATGCGGTGCTCGATCGCCCGCAAGGTCTCATAACTCTCGGCCATGTCCTGACAGGCTGCAGGGGTAACATGACCGGCCAGAGTCAGGGCCGCCAGCGCATCCAGGGTTCGGCGGCTTCGCAGACTTGGATTGCGGCCCCCCAAGATCAGCTGTTGGGTCTGAACATAGAATTCGATTTCGCGAATGCCGCCACGTCCTAATTTCACGTCGACGCCCTTGGCGGTCAGACGGTCATCGACCCTGTGGACATGGATTTGGCGTTTGATCGCCTGGATGTCGGAAATGGCCTCGAAGTCTAGGTTTTTCCGCCACACAAATGAGGTCAGCTCCTCAAGAAAAGCTTCTGCGCAAGGCAGGTCTCCAGCACAGGCCCGTGCCTTGATAAAAGCTGCCCGCTCCCAGTTCTGTCCGACACTGCCATAATATTCGATCGCGGCGGGAACCCCGACCGCCAGGGGCGTTGAGCTGGGATCAGGGCGAAGGCGGAGATCCACGCGGAACACATATCCCTCGGCTGTCCTCTCCTGCATGATTTGCGACAGTCGGTTGGTCAGGCGGACGGCGACAGACTGAGCATCATCCCGGTCAGCAACGGCTAGGAGATCGGGCTCGAAAAATACCGAAATGTCGATGTCGCTAGAATAGTTCAGCTCAAAGGCCCCATGCTTGCCCATGGCAATGCAAAATAGGCCCGGAACCGGACCCTCTGCCCCGCCTCCCAGACGGGTCAATCGACCTGCCTCGAGCTCTGCCTGTGCTGCCAATTTAAGAGCCGCCTGCAGAGCGCTATCGGCAAACCGCGTCATGGCACCGGTCACCGCATCAAGGTCCCAAACGCCGCAAAGATCGCAGATAGCGGTCAATAGGTGAGCCTCGGCCTTCCTTTGCCGCAGGCTCGACATCCCCTTATCTAAGGACAACTCACCGGCCGCCTCAGCCCGTTGTAAAATCCCTTCGAAACTGAGTTTGGGATCACCCCGTAAAAACTGGGCCAGTCCATCGGGATCGCGGCGGGCCAGACTCGCGAGATAGGGAGAGGCTCCAAAGATCGGGGCCAAGATTGGCCAAGCAGACTCGATGGTTGCAAACGCCTCTGGGCTTTTGGTGAGGAGAATGCCGTGGAGGCGATCAGAGGCCTTTAGGTTCGGATTGGGGCCAAAGGGCTTTAAGCGCGCTTGAAGGGCAAGCATCAGGCCCTCGGCAGGATAAGCGCGACCCTGAGCCCCGGCCCTATATCATCGACCATGCCGGGCCCCTCGGTAAGTTCCAGGCGGCCCTTATGGGCCTCTGCGACCGCAGCAACCAAGGAAAGCCCGAGCCCAGCCCCTGGCTGATTACGGCTGTTTTCGAGGCGTACAAAGCGGCCCACAACCCGATCACGATCCTCTTCCGGCACGCCCGGCCCGGTATCTGTCACGGAGAACTCGACGTCTCCCGATGACCTTTGGCGCACGCGAAGCATGATGGCGCCGCCGCCCGGGGTATATTTGACCGCATTATCGAGAATATTTGCCAAGGCTTGCGCCAAAAACTCATGATTGCCACGGACCAAGAGGTCCTGGGCAAGTTCAGCACGGAAATCGAGGCCGACATCTTCGCAGACTGGCGCGTACAGTTCGGCGAGGTTCGCAGCCATGTGACCTGGGTTGAGCAGTTCTGGATTGGGCACTTCGCCCGCTGCTTGCAGACGCGCTATAGCCAGCACTGCGCCAAAGGTCTTGAGCACCCCATCGGTATCCTCCAGGGCCTGGGCCAGGGCCTGTTCGGCATTTCCACGTCCAGCTTCCTGGTCGATATAGGCGGCCTCTAACCTGGCCCGCAGACGCGTCACTGGAGATCTTAAGTCATGGGCAATGGCGTCCCCGGCGTGACGGTGGGCCGCCATTGACCGCTCAAGGCGATCAAGCATGTCATTTATGCCCTCCGCCAATTCGTCGAATTCATCCCGCGCCTCCCGCACCGGGGCCCTTGCGCTGAGATCGCCGTTTCTGACCGCCGCCACCACATCGGTCATAGCCGACATACTGCGCGAGACATTGCGACTGACCAGAACCCCCCCGGCCAGGCCCAGCACCACCACCAGGGCTCCGGCACCCCATAGGGCCCCGACAATCTTGCCGACATAGGCTTGGTCTTCGCCGATGTCGGCACCGACAAAAAGGGTTGCACCTGACCCAAGCCGTCTTTGAAAGCCCCGCGCTGGATGCTTCACCAGCTTGTTTTCTGAATCCACGTCACTGACCGAGAAACTCACCCAGGTTGGAGTTCCATTGAATTGCTCTACCGGACTTTCGGCAATGGACCCTGATATGCGTTGGCCCTGGGGCGAGGTCAGAAAATAGAGGAAGGGTCGCTCATTGGCGGCGCGCTCGATCAGCGATTGGTTCAGGCCGTTTAAGCCTCCGCGGTTGTAAGCTGCCGCAAGGGATGCAGCTTCCCGCGTGATGTCCTGGTCGGTCCGCCTTTGCGCTTCCCCCGCTGTGGCAACATAGATATAGGCCAGAAAGGCGCTCGCCGCCGCGCCGAACAGGGCCAAGAACAGCAGGGTTAAGCGAAACGGTGTTGTTCGAAACAGGCGCGGCAGGCGCATGGGTCTGCGCCTCCGAGATCAGGTTTCCAAGCGATAACCGGCACCGCGCACGGTCTGCAGCATGGCGCGGTCAAAACCCTTGTCGATCTTCGCGCGCAGCCGCGAAATGTGGACGTCGATCACATTGGTCTGCGGGTCAAAGTGGTATTCCCAGACCTTTTCCAGCAGCATTGTGCGGGTCACCGATTGGCCAGCGTGCCGCATCATGAATTCCAGCAGCTGAAACTCTCGGGGCTGCAGATCAATTTCCTTGCCCTGGCGATGTACCGTCCGGCCAATGAGGTCCATTTCCAGGTCGCCGACCTTGAGCAGGGTCTGGACAGAGCCCGTTTCCCGACGGCGCGACAGGGCCTCGACCCGGGCGATCAATTCGGCGAAGGCATAGGGCTTGACCAGATAGTCGTCGCCACCGGCCTTCAGCCCTGTGACGCGATCGTTGATTTCACCCAGGGCCGAAAGAAACAGGACCGGGGTCTGGTCGCCATCCCGTCGCAGGGTTTCAACCAGGGTGACCCCGTCCATTTTCGGCATCATGCGGTCGACGATCATCACGTCGAACTCAGTCTTACGGGCAAAGGCTAGGCCTTCCTCGCCATCATTGGCGCGGTGACAATCATGGCCGCCCTCCGACAGGCCCCGCGCCATAGCCTCAGCCGCCTCAAGATCGTCTTCGACAATCAGAATCCGCATGCTGTCCCCCGAGGGTACGAGATCTCTACCCGGCCACTTTGAGCGGCAGGAACAGGGTCCGACCGCCCCGATAAATGCCAACTAAGACACTTTGACGCGAAGCCTTCTTTGCGGCATCCACCACGGCGGCGAAGTCTGCTGCACTCGCCACTTCGCGATCGCCAGCCCGAACCAGAATATCATCAGGGCGCACGCCCTTTTGTGCAGCGTCGGAATTCGGGTCTACTGCGGAAATCACCACGCCCTTGACCGCGCCTTCAATACCCAAGCGGCGACGGGTCGGATCATCTAGAGGCACAAAGGTCAGGCCGATAACAGCAGACTTGGCACTTCCGCCGCTCTTACCTGGGCCTTGATCTTCCTTCTTGTTATCGTTCGACGCCAATTCCTTTTCGCTTGGGCGGATGCCAGAGCGAATATCAACTGTCTGGGCCTTGCCCATGCGCAGGATATCCAAATGCAGGATATCTCCGGGGCTGGCCTTTGCCACTTCCCGCGTCAGCTCAGCCGACGTCCTGACCCTTTGACCATTGACGGCAACCACAAGATCACCCGCTGTCAGCCCAGCCTTTTGCGAAGGGCCCCCTGGAACAAGATCGGCGACAATGGCGCCCTTTTGACCTGGGACACCTTGGGCCTCGGCCATTTCGGAGGTGAAGTTTTGGATGGAGGCACCGATATAGCCACGGGTAACCTTGCCACCGGCGATGAGCTTCTTTGTGATATTATCGGCGACATCGGCTGGAATGGCGAAACCAATGCCCACAGAACCGCCTGAAGGCGAGAAAATTGCCGTATTCACCCCGATCACGCGGCCATAGACGTCAAAGGTCGGTCCACCGGAATTACCCCGGTTAATCGGCGCGTCGATTTGGATATAGTCGACGAAGGTCTCGCCAATATCGCGGCCATAGGCTGAGATAATGCCAGCGGTCGCTGTGCCACCCAGGCCGAACGGATTGCCCACCGTGATCACCCAATCGCCAACGCGTGGCTTGGCGGCATTTTCGAAGTTCACAAAGGTAAAGCCGGATCCCTTGACCTTGATGACGGCCAAATCTGTGCCTTCGTCGCGACCGACCACCACGGCATCGAGCTCACGCTCATCCTTGAGCACGACCTTAATCTCATCGGCGTTTTCGACGACGTGATTGTTGGTGACGATATAGCCGTCTGCGGAGATGAAGAAGCCTGACCCTGCCGACTGCTGGGTGGGAGCCTTACCCGTGGGCTTGCCCTTCCCCGCCGACGGCGCGTCTTCCTCATCGCCCTCTGGCGCGCCACGCGGCACGATATCAAAGGGCAGCCCCGGAATCTGACGGCGCAGGCTGCCGGGGTCGACCTTTGAGGTCACATTGATCGATACGACAGCGGGCGAAACCTGCTCGAAGATGTCGGCGAAGGACAGGGGCGCGCCCGGCGGAGGCGCAAAAATCGGCGCCGTCGAAGCCTGAATAAATCGCGCATCGCCGACTTTAGCATTGGGCAGTTGCACAGCCGCCCCCGCCATGGCGCCTGTAACGATGACGCCGCCTGCTAGGACGCCTAAGAGATAACCGGTCTTCTTCGAAGTCATTGGTCTTTCAGTTCCCTGTGGGACCGGGTTTTGAACCGGCCCAATCCCGACACACTAGGTTTGATCGCAAAGAGCGCAACTAGGCTCAAGTTACGAATAGGTCACGCTTAAGAGCGGTAAGGCGACCGTTCTGCGGCGCAATCATGTCATTGCGCCTGATCTTGCGACAATTGTGCGAGTCTTTCCGCCTCTGCCGCAGTCAAATCCATTTCGCCCCCACGCTTACGCAAAGTCAAAAGAAACAACGCAAACCCCAGGACAATCACCCCAAGGGGCACGCCCCAAAGCGCGGCATTCGCCAGAGACAAGGTCGGCTGGAGCAAAACGAACTCGCCATATCGGGAGACGAGATAGGCTTTCACCTGCGCATCTGTTCGGCCTGCCTTTATTTCCTCCCGCACCAGTTTGCGCAGGTCAGCAGCAAGGTCGGCCGTCGAGTCGTCGATGGACTCGTTCTGACAAACCAGACATCGCACCTCGCTAAAGACCGCTCTGGCCCGCGCCTCCAGTACCGGATCAGACAGCCGCTCACTGGGGTCCGCCGCTGCGGCAAGGCTGAAAACCGCTGCCAAAATGACCAGGACCCGCTTCATGAGGTCTTTGCCGTACGCTGACCGACCGCCAGGCGCAGCCTGCGGTCAGACAGAGAGAGAAATCCGCCCAAGGCCATGGTGAGCGGACCTAGAAAGATCAGGATAGCCAGGGGGTTCCAATAGGCGCGCACCAGCCAGACCGGCGCGGTAGGTCCCATTCGACGCTCTCCAAGCACCACATACAGGTGGTTCAGGCCCAGGGTGCAGATAGCCACTTCCGATGTGGTTTGTCCGCCCGCTGGATAGAACCTGCGCTCTGGCGAGGGGCGACAAATGTCAATGCCCGCCTTTCGCGCCGTGATTAGGCCCCGCTCGGCGTCGAAATTAGGGCCGTCAACCGCGGCGACCCGGTCAAGGGTCAGTTCATAAGCCCCGACCTTCAACTGGCCGCCGATCGGCAGGGTTTCAGCCGCCTCAACCCGCCAACCGGTTTCGAAACAGGCCCCCAGGATAAAGATGCCAAGTCCAAGATGGGCGAGGGTCATACCCCAGGCGCCACGGGGCAATCCCGTCACCCTTCGCCAGAATTCGCCAGTGGATCCGCGCAAGAACCGGGTGCGTTCGGCGACCTCGGTCAGGGCCCCGAAGATAAGCCAGACCGCCAGCCCAAGGCCTGCACTGGCCAAGGCCTTGCGGGGGCTAACCAAGGCGTAGACCAGGAGGGCAATGCCGACGCCGCTAAGGGCGGCAAAGATCAGTCTTTGATAGACGCCTTTTGCGTCGGCACGCTTCCAAGACAGCAGCGGCCCCGCAGGCAGCAAAACAATCATGACTGCCATCAGCGGCAGGAATATCAGGTTAAAATACGGCGCACCGACTGAAATCGGGGTCCCAGAGACCGCTTCCCGGATAAGCGGAAAAAGCGTTCCCAGCAGGACCATCACCGTCGCCGTCGCGAGCAGGATATTGTTCATGACCAGGGCGCTTTCACGGCTGATCGGCGCAAATACTCCGCCCGGGGCGAGAACCGGCGCGCGCCATGCAAAAAGACTGAAGGCCGAACCGGCGGTGAGGGCCAGAATGCCCAGCAAGAGCGCACCACGGGTGGGATCAACGGCAAAGGCGTGAACCGAGGTCAGGACGCCTGAGCGGACTAGGAAGGCACCAAGCATGGAAAAGGTGAAGGCAGAGATCGCCAGAAACACCGTCCAGCCCGGCAGGGCTCCACGCTTTTCCGTCACCACCGCCGAATGCAAGAGGGCTGTCGCGATCAGCCAAGGCATGAAGCTGGCATTTTCGACAGGGTCCCAGAACCACCATCCACCCCAGCCAAGCTCGTAATAGGCCCAGAAGGATCCCATCATGATGCCGATGGTCAAAAGGCTCCAGGCTGCCAGGGTCCAGGGCCTGACCCAGCGTGCCCAGGCCGCATCAACGCGCCCCTCAATGAGGGCGGCGACGGCCAAGGAAAACACCACGGAGAGCCCGACATAGCCCGCATAAAGGAAGGGCGGGTGAACCGCCAAGGCTGGGTCCTGCAGAAGGGGATTAAGTGAATGACCCTCGACCGGAATCCGCGCCAGCCGCACGAAGGGATTGGACGCCAGAACCGTATAGCCCAGAAATACCGTGCCGAGCACGCCCTGGGTCATGACCCCAAGGGATTTCAAGCCCTTGGGAAGATTGCGGCCAAAGCCGGCAATGGCCGATCCAAATCCAGTGAGGGCCAGGCACCACAACAGCATAGAGCCTTCATGGCTGCCCCAGGTTCCGGCAATTTTATAGAGTAAGGGCTTTTCGGTGTGGGAATTGGCCGCGACATTGGCCACCGAAAAATCCGACGTGATGAAGGCATGCATCAGGGCCGCGAAGGCGAGGGCGACCGCTAGGAAGGCTGCCAGGGCTGCGCCCTCGCCGGCTCCAGCCAAAATGGAGGACCGCCGCCAGCGGCCTATGCCGGAAAGGCACGCCTGGGCCAGGGACAAGCAAAAGGCCAGGACCAGGGCGAAACTGCCAAATTCAACGATCATTTTGAAGACCCATAGGCCGGCGCGCTGCCGTCACCCCGCCACTCTCCCTGCTTCTTGAGGGCGGCGGTCAGTTCCTTGGGCATGTAACGCTCATCATGCTTTGCCAGCACCTGCTTGGCTTCAAAAATTCCGTCAGACCGGAAATGGCCAGTGGCGACAATCCCCTGCCCTTCGCGGAACAGATCCGGGAGATCGCCTTGGAACACGATACGATCAGACAGGGTCTGATCCCGGACGACAAACTCCACCAGACCATCACCATGCTTGATGACGCTACCGGTCTGCACGAGGCCGCCCAGTTGCACAGAGCGATTGGGAGGGGGATTGGCCGCAGCAGCCTGTGATGGCGTGTAGAAGTAAGAAATCGAATCCGAAAGACCCCAAAGGGTCAGGCCTACAGCCAAGACAAGCACCGGGGCGACAGCGGCAAGGATGATGAGACGCCGACGGGCCTTAGGGGACTTGGGCAGCCAGCCGCTCACTTCATGGCCTCCGCCTTAGACGCAGCGTCCAATTGGGACATGATGTCGGCGCGTCCGCGATACCGCCCCCTGGCTTGGGCCAAGGCAGCGTCCCGCGCCGTACGATCGCCCAGGACCGCATAAGACCGAACCAGACGCACCCACCCCTCTGGATCATCGGGATTTGTTTTCAGCTTTTCAGCCAGGCCCGCGACCATGTTCCGGATCACAGCCATTTGGTCGCCACCCGGAGCCGGCGAGGCCGAAGGCTGGGCAAGGTGAGGCGAGAGGATCTCCTTGATCGACTGTTCCAGGTCCTGCCGTCGGGAATCCGATGGCGGTAACTCAGTTTGCAGGGCCCGAAGCATTGCAACGGCACCGTCCCGATCTCCTGCCTGGTCCTTGCCGCGGGCGAGGTGGAAACGTGCTGTCATAGACTTGGGATCGCGTTTCAGTGCCTCTTGGAAGGCCGTCTGGGCGGCGCCAGCTTCCTGGCCATTGGCTTGCATGACCAGAACCTCGCCTAGCATTTCCCAGAGGTCGGACCTTTGGGGAGCCAGAACGATTGCCCGTCTTAGGGCGCGGGCAGCACCCGACAGATTTTCAGACTGCACCTCCGCCAGGGCCAAATAGCGAAAACCCTCTGGGTCTTGCCGCGGGGCCGTCACCTGCTTCAGAACGGCCACCATTTCTGGGGCGCTGAGGCCAGCGGTTGGGGCCGAGCGCCACTGAGCGATCCGCGCAGCCATGGGCTGATCTCGGAAACCCGGACTTCCGACAACGAGGTAGAGGGCTAGGGCAGAGGCACCCACCAGGGCGATAACAGCGCCGACCCAGGGTCCCTGGGCAGCCGGGGCAGTCCAAGGCGCAATGGCTTGGTCTGCCGCCCCCAACAGGCGCCGACTGGCCTCGACCTTGGCGGTCGCATGGTCTGTCTTATCGATCAGGCCGCTGTCAGCCAGGGCATCCAGTTCCTTTAGCTGCCGACGATAAACCTCAAGCGTCGGGTCACTGGACCCGGCGTTGGACGCAGCACCGGCTGCGCGGAGCAGGATAATTACGGCAGCAGCGGCGGATAGGGCGCCCGCGGCGACCCATAGGGTAATCATAGCCTGGGGTTTAGCGGGTTTAGGCGGTTCGCGCGAGGGGGCGATCAGCCATAATTCGCAATATCCCGTCTCGCATTATCGGTGGCCGCAACAATGCGTCGACGGACGAGGTCGGCACTCACGGCATCACGCACAACCTCCAGGAATTCTGCGGCGTAAGTCAGGTGGGTGATGGCCAGCTCAAAGTCGTCGACCTGATCGTCGCGGATCAAGGCGAAGCCGTCTTCTGTATAGCGATCGAGAAGGTCACTGGCAGAGTCAAAAATCTCTTTTCCTGCATAGGCAAAGCCACCCGCATTTGCAGTGGGCATGATGGCATCCATAAAGGTCAGAAGCGTTCTGACATTTTCGATGTCTTTCGCCTTGGGCGGCGCGGTCATCTTGGGGACCTTGCGGCTGAAATGTGGGCCTCGGATCGTCTGGTAGGGCAAGGCCGCAGAAATCAGGCTTTCAGTCTTACTGATCTGGGACTCAACCGCTTGAGCCAGCGCCTGTTTTTGCTTCTGGATGCGCGCACCCCAACCTGAAGCTCGATCGAGCTCGATAGCCGACTCGAGTTCGGCTATTTGCCTTGTCAGGAGCTTGACGGTTTTCGCTGCTAGCTTCGCGTCTTCAATGGTGCCCGTATAACGGAACCTGCCAAGTTCAACGAGATTCCGATCTATCGAATCCATGACGCGGCTTGGGAAGGTCGAGAGTTCCGATGCCGCTAGATACCGCTCGGTTGGTCGGTCCATAATCAACGAAATCAGCCGCACGATCATCCACGGCTCTGCCAGCCCTGCCGCAAGCATTTCGAAGAGTAAGGGACCGTTATCCTCAGCTAGAGCCGTGGCATCCTTATAGGTGACGCGCATTGCTGCCGCGCGGTCCACATTGGGTCTTTCAACCCACGTCGCCAATCTCAAGGAGGCATCCCGCACGAGGGAGCCCATGGACAGGCAGTCACAAAAAATCTTATCCAATTTGCGGCCTGAACCATTCAGTCTTGCTGAGGCAGAGATATAGCTCTCTGACTTGCGGTTCCGCAGTCCGGTCTCCACGCAGCTTAAAAGGTCATTTAGCGGGCCTGAACGCTTTTCAATGCCTGCGCGCTCGATGAGCTGTCGCGCATCGGCGACATGGTCGGGCGCATCGTCCTTCAGCGCGTCCCAAAGCAGGGCCAGCGCAGATTTGGGAAAAACAAGTCGGTCCTTAACCTTAGCCGGATCGTCAAACATATGAAGCACTGGCGCAAAGACGATGTCGCGAAAGCGACGATCCCTCATCTCCTCTGAAATGAGCGCACGAACTTCCATAAGTGTGGGGTCGAAGGTGCCAGCAAGGGCCGACTGCAATCCGCCGACCACATTGTCTGGAGCCTTTGCCACCAGCATACGCACGACGTCAATTTTTCGGCCCGACAGACGTGACATCAACTATTCCGCGTATAGTAAATATTAATCAATCTTAATGGTATTCCCTGAAGGTTAAGGCCATCCAAATTTTCAATGGAAGGCAGCCTGTCGCATTATGAGATCTCACGACAAGGCACTTGGTAGATTCAGGGTGACCATCAGGCCGCCAAGCCTGGAGTCACCCAAGCTGAGCGCGCCACCATAGGATCGTATCAGGTCGTCAATGATGCTGAGGCCCAATCCAGATCCGGGTGCCGTTTCATCCAACCGAGCCCCTCTGGCCAGGACCGCAGCCCTTTGGTCTGGGGCCAAGCCGGGTCCATCATCTTCAATGGTCAGGGTCAGCTGTTCATCGCTTTCTGCCTGGGCACGGACGCGGACGTTCGAGGCACCCCACTTACAGGCGTTTTCCATAGCATTGCCTGCCAGTTCCAATAGGTCCTGGCGTTCACCCAAGAAGAACAGGTCTTCATCAGCGTCCCAGTCGATCGTCATCGGCTTAGCAGCGTAAATACGGCCCAAGGTTCGGGAGAGCTCATCTAGCACTTCAGCGACCGAGGTGCGTTCGCCAAGGCCCTGGGCCCGCGCCGCTGCCCGCGCGCGCCGCAGGTGGTGATCCACCTGAAGCCGCATAGCCTTAGCCTGTCGCGTGACAATACTCGCAAGGCTACCGGGCTGTAGGTCGGCTTCGGCCAGCAAAACCGATAGGGGCGTCTTCAGGGCATGCGCCAGATTGCCCACATGCATCCTCTGACGTTCAACAATATCCTGGTTGTGCGCCATGAGCGCATTGAGTTCTTCGGCAAGCGGGGTCAGCTCAGTGGGATAGGCCCCTGAGATCTGATCCGACTTTCCCCGCCGGACCTCGGCGATCTCTCGCCGCAGGGCAAAGAGCGGGGTCAAACCCACCCGCACCTGTATCACCACAGCACCCACAAGACCGGCACCCAGCAAGAGCAGAACCGTGGCAGTGGCGGTGGTGAAGCTGCGAATATCCCGGTCAAGGTCACGACGATCCTCCCCAACCATAAAGATCAAGGGAACCCGGCTATTTGGTAATTTCACTTGAGAGGCGCGGGCGCGGAGCGGCTCTGACAGCGGCCCCCGGGCATCGAAACTGACCGGAGCACCCGGTTTCGCCGCCAGTCGCGACACGAGGTTCGCCGGCCCACGCAATTCTGAATCCCATAGGGATCTGGACCGCACAAGAATGCGAAGTCCCCCGCCTTCGGATGGCTGCGCAATCTGCCAATATTTTCCAGAATAAGCGCGTAGGGCCCGCAAATCGGTCAAGGCCGGAGCGGCGACGCTGCCATCGGACTTGATCGTCGACCCTGCCACCAGATTGTCGATAAGTTCCGCCAAGTTTTGATCAAACCGCCTCAGCCCGGACTGCTGAAACAGCAAAACCATAACCAAGGCAGACGCCAACAGGGCCGCCAAAGACCAGCCAGCCGCCAAAAATACCAGGCGACGAACAAGGGAGGGTCTACGGAAAACCTCCAAGGTCACGCGCTGCCCGCAGCGTCCTTAAGCTCGCTGGCCGGTGCCGTCAGCCGATACCCAAGCCCGCGAACTGTATCGATTCGATCCGATCCGATCTTCTTGCGAACCCGGCCGACAAAGACTTCGATCGTATTTGAGTCCCGGTCGAAATCCTGATCGTAGAGATGCTCGACCAATTCCGTCCTGCTGATCACGCGATCCTGATGCATCATCAGATAGTGAAGCAGTCGATATTCTAGGGATGTCAGTCGGAGGGGTTCGCCATTGACACTGACCCGAGCGGCTCGAGGGTCAAGGCGCAGTCCCCCCACAGATAAGCTAGGCGCTGCGTGGCCTGCAGACCGGCGCAA
Organism: uncultured Alphaproteobacteria bacterium; assembly: GCA_937920085.1. GTDB lineage: Bacteria > Pseudomonadota > Alphaproteobacteria > Caulobacterales > Caulobacteraceae > Phenylobacterium. The sequence goes on from CALETE010000094.1 coordinate 79,967, forward strand.
GAGGGCACGAAGTCGCGCCAATAACTCCTCGGTATGAAAGGGCTTGGTGAGATAATCGTCAGCACCGGCGTCAAATCCCGCGACCTTCTCGCTCCAGGCACCGCGGGCTGTGAGGATCAGGACGGGGGTGGAGACATGACCTCTACGCCAACGCTCTAAGACAGACACGCCATCGACCTTGGGCAAGCCCAGATCGAGGATGACCGCATCATAGGGCTCGGTCTCACCCAGAAACTGGGCTTCCTCGCCGTCAGGGGCATGGTCGACCACATAACCGGCATCCCCGAGGGCACGTTGTAGCTGCCGCGATAGGTCCCGGTCGTCCTCGACAAGCAGAATACGCATGACCCGTCCCTAGCCCCCCTGGCGACCAATGATTTGCCCGGACTGGGCGTCGACGATGACGATAATCAGTCGGTTGTCAGGGGTCTGCCACTGCACGAAATAGGCAGCCCGCCCGCCATAGTCGCCCAAGGTAGTGTTCAATTGGCGGCCAGGCATGTGGGCACCGATTTGGGCAATGACCGCCGAAAGGGGAACGTGTCGCCCGCCTCGAACCGCGTCGAGGGCGCGGTCTTGATCGGCATCGCCAAAGCCCTGGCGATCAAATCTACGATTGCCCTGAGCCGCAGCAGGATTGGCAATCCCGGCGATCAGCAGTCCAATTATGGCGAAACGACGCAACATAGGTTCAGGTCTAGGCCCCAGTGGCTGAACCCAGTCTGAATGACCGATCGGTTTGCGCCTAGGCAAAAACGATCCTCCCCCCTAGCGTTTCCTGGGCGAATAGGGCCGCTTAGCCCGCCACTTTTCCGCAAAGGCAATGAGTTCGTCGTCCAAAGTTTCGGGCAGGACCAGAACAAGGCGCGCAATCAAGTCGCCGCGCCTTCCCGCCGTATCCGACAGCCCCTTGCCCTTCAGTCTTAGGGCTTGCCCAGAATTTGCCCCCTTCGGAACCGTCAGGGTCACCGCCCCATCGGGTGTTGGTGCCTGGACCTTGCCGCCGAGAATGGCGTCTGGAAGCGAGACCGGCAAATCCATGACGAGACTTTCGCCCTCGCGGCGAAAAACAGCGTGGGGTTTGATGGTCAGTTCGATCAGGGCGTCCCCAGGTCCCGCACGGCCAGGAGACCCTTGACCCTTCAGGCGCAGGGACTGGCCGTCCTCAGCGCCCACAGGGATCGTCATGTCGATCGTGCGCCCATCGGAAAAGGAAATCCGCTTCTTGCCGCCGTGGATGGCGTCTTCAAGCTCGATCTCGACCTTGGCACGAACATCTGAACCGCGGGGCGCAAATCCAGCGCCACCCCGTCCTCGACCGAGGATATCGCCAAAAAGGTCACTGAGGTCGACGCCGTCAAAGGCAGCCCCTCTTTGTCCGCCGCCATAGCCTGCAGCACCAGGATTGCCGCCAAACCCTCGGAAGGTCTCACGTCCGTCAGCGTCAATTTCGCCTGCGTCAAACTTCTTGCGCTTGTCCACATCACCTAAGATGTCGAAGGCCGCGCTGACCTGCTTGAAGCGCTCCTCCGCAGCCTTATTGCCCGGATTAGTGTCGGGGTGATGCTGCTTGGCGAGCTTGTGGAAAGCCTTACGGATTTCCCCTGCGCTCGCACCTCGGGAAACGCCAAGCTCCAGATAGGGGTCACGCGCCAAGGACTTGTTTCTCCATCATCTGCCGATTAGCACCACTTAGGCAGTTTATACTCCGGCGCAAGGGTAATTGTTGCAAAAATACAACATTAAACCTATGTCCCCCGCTCGATCAGCAGATCGGGTGCCAAGTGTTCTAGGGCCGCCTCTTCCCCATCCAAGTCCGCCTCGCTGAGGGTTTCCCCGCGAACAGAAACCCCCGCCCGGTGAACGCTCTCAGGATCACCGCTGATCAGGGGGTGCCAATCGGCTAATCCGCGGCCCTCATGCACCCTTCGATAGGCGCAGGAGAGCGGCATCCAGGCCAGGGTCTTCACATTCTGCGGCGTCAGCTTAATGCAATCGGGGACATGCTCTTTTCGGTTTGCATAGTCAGAACATTGACACGCCTGGGAGTCGAACAAGCGGCAATGCACCCTCGCTGGCACGATCTCGCCGGTGTCATCGTCTTCAAATCGAATGAGGCAGCAAAGACCGCATCCGTCGCAGAGCTGCTCCCACTCGCGATCCGACATTTGGTCGAGGCGTTTTGTTTCCCAAAAAGGTCGTGTGATCATGCTAGGGATGGACTAGCGCAAATTCATCGCATCTGTCCCGCCCTGCTTTTTGATTATGACCGACGATCCCGATCATTTTGCGAGCCGACCCAGGCAAGACCTCGCGGGAAACGAACGGAGGTCTGCCAATTTTGTCCCAGGGGCCGTCGAAACCTTCCGCGCCGACCTGCCAAAACCTCGAAGGCCAAAACCCAGAAAAGCCAGAGCCAGGCCCCGCGGCTGGCGCTTCTGGCTAGGGACGATTACTGGGGCGCTCTTGCTGGCGACCGTGGCGGCCCTGTTAAGCGGATATGCCTTCGTGAAGGCGCAATATCTGCAGGATGTTCCGCCAACGCCGCCAAAGGAACAGCTGGACAGCATCAGCCGCGCCCCCGCCATCCGGTTCTTTGACAGAACTGGCACCCTGATCGCGTCCCGAGGGCCGAAATTTGGTGATCGTATGCGCCTTGCCCAGCTCCCGGCATACGTCCCAAAGGCGTTTCTGGCAGCCGAGGATCGCCGGTTCTATGCACATGGGGCCTTGGATCTTTGGGGAATAGCTCGGGCGCTTGTGGCTAATTATCAGGCCGGACGGGTGGTGCAGGGCGGCTCGACCCTCACACAGCAATTGGCCAAGGGGATGTTCCTAACCCCAGACCAGACCCTCAAGCGCAAGGTTCAGGAGGCTGTGGTCGCCCAACGTTTGGCCCACATGCTGACCAAGGACGAATTGCTAGAGCTCTATCTCAACCGCACCTATTTCGGCGCGAACACCTTTGGGATTGATGGGGCCTCCAGGACCTATTTCGGCAAACCCGCCAGCCAGCTGACCTTGGCCGAGGCCGCCCTCCTGGCTGGTCTGCCCAAGGCCCCGACCCGAATGGCCCTGACGCACAATATGGAGGGCGCACTGGCACGCCAGAGGCTGATCCTCGACGCCATGCGCGAAGAGGGGTGGATCACCCCTCAACAGCAGGCTGAGGCCCTGGCCAATCCACCGAAACTCTCGGGCAAGGAGTCCCAGATCGACAGCGTCATGGGGCATGCCCTCGACTATGCAACCAATGAAGTCCTGAAGTTAGTACCGCCAAACAGCCCTGATTTGATGGTTCGCCTGACCCTGGACGCCGGACTGCAAAACGCGGGCACCCAAGTCTTGAGACAGGTCGTTCGCGCTGACGGCTCCAAGGCCGGAGCAGACCAGGGGGCCATGCTCGCCATAACCCCGGAGGGCGCTATTCGGGTCATGGTGGGCGGCATAGACTATAACCAAAGTGTCTTTAATCGCGCGGTGCAGGCCCGCCGGCAGCCCGGCTCCAGCTTCAAGCCCTTCATCTATGCTGCGGCCCTGGAAAAAGGCGTTCTACCCACAGACGTGGTGATCGATGGTCCAGTCCAATTTGGCGTTTGGGCACCGAAGAACTTTGGCGGCGGCTATCGCGGCGCGGTGACGGTGGAAACCGCCCTGGCCCAATCCATCAACACAGTGGCCGTCAAATTGGCACAACAGGTCGGGGGCCCGGCTATAAGCCAACTGGCGGCGCGATTTGGGTTTACAGGCATTCCCGCAAACCCCGACCTCTCTGTGGCCCTGGGTGCCTACGAGGTTCCATTGATCGAGATGGTCTCAGGCTTTCAGGTTTTTCAGAACGGCGGGCAAAGCAACCAACCCTATATTGTCGACGAAATCCAAACCCAATCGGGCCAGTCCCTCTATTCGCATCGGGCCGCTCCCCCCCTCCCGGTCTACGATATTGTTCATACCAGTATGATGGTTCGCATGCTGGAAAACGTGATCATTAGCGGCACAGGAACCCGGGCAGGATTTGGTCGGCCTGCGGCTGGTAAGACCGGCACGAGCCAGAGCTGGCGCGATGCTTGGTTCGTAGGGTTCACCCCCGACTATGCAGCCGGTGTTTGGGTGGGAAATGACGACAATAGGCCCATGAACAAGGTGACGGGCGGTATGATTTCAGCCGAAATCTGGCGTCGCTTTATGATGACAGCCCATGCAAAACTCCCGGTTCGCGACTTCGACTGGCTGGTTGAAGATCCGATTGTCTCTGCAGATGACCTTGCAGGTTTGGACCCGGATGGAGAGATCAAAACCAACCAGGACGAAACGCGAGGCGCCTTTTACGACACCTTGTCTGATGACTTTAGCGCGCGCCAGCCAAGTGAGCCTGGCCCTGATGACACCTCCGCTGCAGATGCCGTTTCTGGGGGGCATCCCAACTAATCTGAGCAAGTGATCGCAGCCACCAAATGCCATGACTCTGCGAATTGGTTTGGATGCGCTGGCCAGCCCGGCTATGTCGGCGTCGCATGAAACCTCCAATCCTCGCCTTAAAATCCGTCCGCTTGGCTGACGGACCCAAGATGCTGTTCGATGGCGTCGAAATTGGCTTGGAAAGCCGAGTTCGCGCCTGCTTGGTTGGGCGCAATGGGGCCGGCAAGACAACCCTGCTGCGGGTCTTGGCCGGCGAGATCGAACCCGACGATGGGGAACGGGTTGTCACGCCTGGAACCCGCGTAGCCTTCGTGCCGCAAGAACCGATCATTGTCGGCGAGACAGTGCTTGATCATGCGACGGCGGGCGGGGCGCAGGATTATGAAGCCGAGGCCATGCTTGACCTCTTCGCCATACCCCCTTCCCGATCGGCCAAGGGACTGTCGGGCGGTGAAATTCGCCGTGTCGCCCTGGCGCGCGCCCTTGCAGAAGACCCAGATGTCCTGTTGCTGGATGAACCCACCAATCACCTGGACATCCTGGCTATCGAAACCCTCGAAGCCGAACTTTCCAGATCTAAAGCCGCAATCCTGATTGTCAGCCACGACCGCGCCTTTCTAGAGCGCGTAACGGGACGATGCTTCTGGCTGGAGCACCGGAAGGTCCGGGCCCTGGACCGCGACTTTTCCGCCTTCGACGACTGGGTGGAAAAAATCCTCGCTGGCGAAGCTGAGGAAGCCCGTCGACTGGATAAGCAACTCGAGCGCGAAGAATACTGGCTGCAGCGGGGCGTGACGGGACGAAGGGCTCGCAATGAGGGCCGTCGGCGGGCCTTGATGGACCTGCGTAAGGTTCGGGCTGAGCGACTTAAGGACACGCGCGGCGACATGAATATAGGCCTCGCCAGTTCTGGCATGTCGGGCAAGCGGGTGGTGGAGGTCAAGGACCTGGCCAAAAGCTTTGGCGACCGCGTCCTGCTCAAAGGCTTTTCAACCCGCATTCTGCGCGGCGACCGGGTGGCGATTGTCGGCCCAAATGGTGCGGGCAAGACGACACTTGTGAAGCTGCTCTTGGGCGAATTGGCACCAGACTCCGGGTCTGTGCAATTGGGTGCCAATCTGGACATTGCCTATATCGACCAGTCGCGGATCGCGCTGAAGCCCGACATGATGCTGCGTGACGTCCTGACGCCCCTTGGCGGGGATCAGGTTATGGTCCGTGGTCAGCCTCGGCACGTGAACGCCTATGCCAAGGACTTCCTGTTCACAGAGTCACAGATCCGGCAGCCGGTGAAGAGTCTGTCCGGGGGAGAGCGCAACCGCTTGCTCCTGGCCCGCGCCCTGGCGACTCCAGCCAATCTCCTGGTCTTGGACGAGCCCACCAATGATCTGGATATGGACACTCTGGACCTGCTGGAAGATGTCCTGGCAGATTATGAGGGCACACTGCTGCTGGTCAGTCACGATCGCGACTTTATCGACCGTCTGGCGACCTCGACCATAGCCCTCAATGGTCGTGGCGAGGTGGCCGAGACCCCAGGCGGTTGGCAGGACTTTTTATCTCAGAACCCGGACTTCTTTCGGGCCAAGGCACCGCGGTCTGAGCCAACCCGGGCACCACCGCCGAAAACCCCACCGCCAAAGGTCGTCAAACTGTCCTATAAGGACCAAAGGCGTCTCCAGGAGCTGGAGGCACTGGTGGCGGACCTGCCTGCTAAAATCAAAGCGATTGAGGTCCAACTGGCCGCGCCGAACCTCTACAGCGCAAATCCGAGCCGCTTTGCTAGCCTGACCCGTGACCTCCTAGCCACCCAGGCCACGCTGGCTTCAGCCGAAGAGGAATGGCTGATCCGAGAAGAGCATAGAGAGGCCCTGGAAAAAGGAACCTAAGGGCCAAATCTGGCCCAAGACACGGCAGGAATTGACTTATCGGTTAATGATCTAATTATCTGAATTTCCTTAGTTAATCGGACTGTCCACCAGATAGTCACCGGCTTATCCACCGTATCCCGACAATCTGTCCACATACCCCGTCTAAAGGCCTGTTGCGTAGATCCCAGATCGGCGTGAACCTCCAATTGTCGAGAGGGACAACGGCGCGGACCAGACGGGAAACCGGAGGGAAAAGCGGGTTGGAGGCTCCCAGAACACGAGGCAAAGGGGTAACCCGGAGCTGGAAACGACTGGAGGCACCTGGAAGACAGGACGGCGCAGGGAAACCGGCGAAGACCTGACCAAAGACCTTACGGCACGGATCCCCCAACGGATCTGAGAGCGGGCGACGACGCGGGAAACCGGGGCGTCGCCCTCTTGCTATGTGGAACGGCCTCCTTCGGCCTGCGCTCCGATATTTCCGGCGTCAGACATGCAAAACCGCTTCCCTCCCCCGAGGGTACGGCTCTAGAGATTCTTTCATTCTCTGAGGGACTCTTCCATGACCTTCTTGCGCGCCTTCGCCATCGTCGCCCTCACGGGCCTGATCAGTGCCTGTTCTCCTGCAAAAAAGGTGGATGCCCCCGCCGCGCAAACTCAAATCCGCTTTGCAACCGACTGGCGGGCCCAGGCTGAACAGGGTGGCTTTTACCAAGCGGTCGCCACTGGCGAATACGTCAAGCGTGGCCTCGATGTCCGGATTGTCCAAGGGGGCCCTGGGGTTAATGTTCCCCAACTCCTGGCGGCAGGCGCCGTCGAAGCGGGTATGGGATCCAACAGCTTCATCGCCCTCAACATGGCCAATGAAGGCGTCCCGGTCAGAGCCGTCGCGGCCATGATGCAAAAGGACCCGCAGGTTCTCATTGCTCACCCCGACCAGGGCATTGAGAAGATCGAAGACCTAAAGGGCCATCCTATCCTCCTGTCGGACGCCTCAGTCAGCGCCTTCTGGGTCTGGTTGAAATCGAAGTACGGGTTCACCGACGGCCAGGTGCGCAAATACACCTTCAACTCCGCCCCCTTCCTGGCGGACACGTCCGTGGCCCAGCAGGGTTATGTGACCAGCGAGCCCTATACGATTGAGAAAGAGGCCAAGCTTACCCCCAAGGTCTTCTTGCTCGCCGACAATGGCTATCCCAGCTATGCGACCATGATCCTTGTCCCCCAGACGCTGATCGACAAAAATCCGTCCGCCGTTAAGGCCTTTGTTGAGGCCTCCGCAGCGGGCTGGAAATCCTATCTCTACGGCGATGCTAAGCCAGGTGATGCCCTGATTTTGAAGGATAATCCGGAAATGACTCAGGATGTCCTAGATCAGGCCCGGGACAAGATGCGCACCTATGGCATTGTCGATGGCGGCGACGCCAAGACCCGTGGCATTGGCGTAATGACCGACGCCCGCTGGGCGGCTTTCGCCAAGATGGCGGTAGAGCAAGGGGTCTATCCCAAGACCCTGGACGTCTCGAAGGCCTACACCCTTCAGTTCGTCGCGCCGTCGGCAAGGTAGGCGACAGGCCATGGCTTCCATCGTCGCCCTTGAACAGGTCGAGGTCGATTATCCAGGCCGCGGGCGCGCCTTGGGGCCATTCAGCTTTTCCGTTGCTCCGGGCGAAATCGTCGCCCTGGTCGGACCCTCAGGCAGTGGCAAGTCGACCGCCCTGCGGCTTCTGGCAGGGCTGGAGGCCCCAACCCGCGGTAGCCTAGAGCGCGATCTCGGGCGCGGCGAGACCAGCGTCGTCTTCCAGGCGCCAACCCTTGCCCCCTGGCTCAGCGCCCAAGCCAATGTCGCCCTGCCCCTTGAGCTCTCCGGCATGCCCAAGGCAGAGGCCCTGGCCCAGGCGGGGGCAGCCTTGGACCGGGTCGGCCTATCAAACGCTTGGGCCGCGCGTCCGGCGCAATTGTCTGGGGGCATGGCCATGCGGGTGTCCCTGGCCCGAGCCTTGGCCACTGGCCCAAAACTTTTGCTCCTGGATGAGCCCTTCGCCGCCTTGGACGAAATCACCCGTCGTACCCTGGCTGACGACGTCCTGACCCTTTGGTCGCAGTCCCGTCCTGCGATCGTCTTTGTCACCCACAGTGTTGAAGAAGCTGCCTATATGGCGGCCCGGGTGGTGGTTCTGACCAAGGGGCCCGGACGCGTCGCTGGGGAAATCGAAATTCCTGGAGACCTGCCGAGACCCAAGGCCTTTAGGGCGACCGCTGGTTTCAGGCAGGCCGCCGAGGACATATCCAGCTGTTTGGCACAGGGCTCGGAGGTCGTGTCTTGAGACAGATCCTCAACACCCTGGCACCCCTCCTCCTGCTTGGTTTTCTGCTCTCGATCTGGGAGATCACCTGCCGAGCCCTCGGTGTGCCCGCCTATTTCCTGCCCCCGCCCTCAGCAGTGGCCCTTGCCGTCGCGCAAGACGCCCCCAGTCTGATTACGGCGGCCTGGAACACCTTGTCGGTCGCCCTGTTGGCTCTGCTTCTGGCAAGTCTTTGCGCCCAAGCGGTTGCCATCGTCATTGCGCTTAGCCCGCTGCTGGAGCGCGCCGTCCGTCCCCTGGCTTCGGTTCTGCAAGTTACCCCAGTGGTTGCCATTGCCCCCCTGGTGCTGATCTGGGCGGGGATTGACCATCCGGAACGGGCGGTGATCTCGCTCGCCGTCCTTGTGGCGTTTTTCCCGATTTTCTCCGGGGCGGTCACAGGGCTGCATGCCGCTGATCCTGACCTTGAAAGGCTGTTTGATCTCTACCAGGCCAGCCGGATCCAGCGGGTCCTCAGGCTGCAGCTGCCTTCGGCAGTCCCCTTCCTTCTGGAGGGCCACAAGGTGGGTGCAGGTCTGGCCATTATCGGGGCCGTGGTTGCCGAATTCGCCGCCGGATCTGGCGGCATTCGCGGACTGGCCTGGCGCATTCTCGACGCCGGCAACAAGCTGCAAACGGCCCGTATGCTGGCTGCTCTGGTGGTGCTGGGTGTCATGGGTGTGGTGCTTCACGCCATATTGAACCGTATCGAACAGTTCGGGCTTCGCTGGTGGCGTGGCCGTTAGTCGTGGGTTAAGCGATTATCCCTAAAGCATTCTGGCATGAAGCTTCATGCCCTTGCCTTTGCTATGTCTGCCCTATCGGCTGCAACGGCCATGGCACAGGGTGTCGGCGATCGATACGGTTATTCCCGGACCGACTATGACTCTCAGCCGGGTCATTACGCCTATGGCCGGGCCCTAACCTGGTCCAATAAGACCAACTTTAACGCACCACCGCCGCCATACGACGCTGGCGATCCAAGACGTGGCGACCAGAGTCGGGGTCGTGACGGCTGGACCCAGAATTCTCAGCCCTCAACCCAGGCTCCACTGGCCCAAGCGCAACCGACCCGCAATTTCGCGTCACAATACGCACCTGCCTATGGTCAGCCTCTACCGCCACCCCCGACCTGGAGGCCGCCTGCTCAAGGCAATAATCGCGAGCCATTGCGCCCGCGGGTTTATTCGCAGTCTCGGAGCGACCAGGGCCAATCAACGGCCCGCAGCTATGATCCAGCCCCCCCCAGGCCCAGGATCTATGGACAAATCAATGGGGACTTCTACGGCCGCCCTCTAACGCCACAGGCTCAGGCCGCTCAGATGCAGCAAGCCGCGAGAGTCTATGGCTCAGCCAGCAACCCCGCGCCCAATGCAGAGCAAGGTGTGAACGGCCCAACCCAGAGTCCGCAACCTTCGGAAGCCCCGATACAGGGCGTAAGGTCATATGATCCAACCCCGGCGCAGGCCAAAACCTACGGCCAGCCTGGGCAGACCCTATCTGAGCAGGTGCCTTCACGACTACAGACGTCGCAGGTCCAGTCTAACCCTGCCCCCCAGGCTGAGCCGATCCGCTCGGCCCCAAGGCAAGGCTCACAGGTCGCAGACCCACGGGGCGCTGCCAGCTCACCCCCCGCCCCCGTGAGGATGGCGCAAACCGAACCGCTTGGTCGCGGTCAGGTCCACCTCTATTCCCTGCACCGGGAGTATGGCTTGAAGCCTGACGCCATTCCCGCCCCCAATCCTAATCAGGGCTTGGTGTTAATCGGTCCCAGTGAGGCTCCCGCCGCCTCCAGCAGACCAATCAATCAAGACGACGAAACGGCCAAAGAGAAGGCCTTCTAAACCCATGGAACCGACCAGCAAGCTTCACAACCTGATCGCACTGGCACAGGAGCCCTCAAGCGAACGTCGGCGCGAACTCATGCGGGGCGTCACCGATCTCTTCTTCAGCAACGACGAGCATGCTGGACCAGAGGCCATGCCCCTTTTCGACGATATCCTCAGCCAGCTAGCCAGCGAGATGGAAGTGACTGTCCGCGCGGAACTGGCCGAGCAGATGTCAGTTGTCCAGGCGCCTCCGCTTCGCTTGATCCGCAAGCTCGCCGCCGATGAGTCCTTGGAGGTTGCCCATTCCATCCTGCAGAACTCCCCCGCCCTGACGGAAAGCGATCTGCTGGGTGTCGCGAAGCTCGCGGGGCAAGGACATCTTCAAGCCATCTCAAGGCGGGCTGAGGTGTCGCAATCGTTGTCAGATGTCATCGTCTCGCGGGGGGATGACACGACCCTGGGTGCCCTGGTTTCCAACCCCGGTGCGCAAATGTCCCGGCAAGCCCATGAGATCGTAGTCGATCGCGCCATCGCCAATCCGGATCTTCACGAGGCTGTGGTCAACCGCAAGACCCTGCCCCCCGATCTGCTGAACGACATGTATTTCATGGTCGAAGGCAATCTTCGGGCAAAGATCATGGAAAGGAACTCCGCCCTGGACCCGGCGGCCTTGGACGCTGCCCTGGCCAGAGGACGCGAGAAAATGGCCACCCGCGACGGGGCCTTACCCCCAGATTATGCCAGCGCCGAAAAGATCATAAAGGCAATGCTGGCCCGAGGCCCTATCAGTCCCTCAACCCTGGCAAGTTTTCTGCGCGGCCGTGAAACGACCAAGTTTTTGCTGGCCTTGGCAGGCTCTGCCAACATCGATTTTGGCACAGCCCGAAGGATCCTGGAAAAGCGCGAACTGGATGCCCTGTCGATTGTCTGCAAGGCGTCTGGGTTCGACAGGTCCCTGTTCCTGACCTTTGCAATCCTGATCCTGGACAAGGAAGAAAATGCCATGGGCAAGTCGCGCGCCTATGGCGCGCTCTATGATGCCTTGCCCAAGGAAACCGCTGAGCGGACCCTGCGCTTCTGGCGTATGCGCCGGCAAAGCGGCGATGGTCTCGCCGCTTAAGGACGCGGCGGAACAGCTCTGGCGCGTCCAGGCTCCGAAAGGCGGTTGAGAGCGTCGGAGGCGACGACACTCAATGACCGCAAGCCCTGTTCTGAAAACACATCCAAGGCCGCTGAAAGCGCCGTGACGGCCCCAGCCCGTTCGCCCTTGTCCACGCCGGTAATGTCCATACGGGCTTCATAGAGCCGCGCAAGATTGACCTGGAGAAGCGCCCAAGCCGTGGGATTGCGACCCGCGGCAAAGCCTGCCAGCTCCATCCGGAAGGCCGTCTCAGCAGCATCGAGCACCGTGAGATCCCCTGAGAGCTCTGCCGAACGCGACAGGCAAATGGCGCGATTGGATGTCACAAAGGCACTCAGCGCCAAGGCCGGAACTGTCTTTAGAACCAGGCTGGCCCGGTCATAGCTCGTCACGGCCTGCTCAAAGGAGTGTTCATTGGAGGTGGCTTCACCCAAGGCCTGGAGGGCCTGAGCCAAGGCTGTTTGCATCCGTGCCCAGTCCAGAGGGCTTTGGTCGCGGGAAAAGTCTTTGAGCAAGCCTGATAGGAGACTGATGCCTTCCAACAGGCTTTCTGCCTTCCCTGTCATCTCGCCCAAGAGGGCCAAGGCCTGGCCCTTTAGCGAGGTTATCCTGCCGAAGGTGACGGGCTCATAGTCAGCCTGCAGCACATCCAAAGCTGTATTGGTTTCCGTGAGCGCGTCTTGAAGCAAACTCCGGTCAGCGAAACACGCCCCCCAGCCAAGCAGCAGGTCAATTCTGATCATTCTGGCTTCAATCGCCAGCATACGGGCTGGTCGGGTGCGGCGCGCCATGCCGCTCAGGTCCGTGATCGGCTGGACAAATCTTGCGGCTGCAATGCGTGCAGCCTGAGCATCCTTCGGCGCGGGCCGGGTCATGGCGTCCACTGCCAAGATCCCAATGTCTGATAGGACGCGCCCAATGCCGCCCCGTGCGGCCTGGCCGGCCTCGCGGAAGGCGATCTCGGCTGCAGCGAAAAGCCCGTCATCGCCGTAGAGTTCAGCACCCAGCATGGCGCAATAGGCCTGCTCACAGCGGGCGCGCGCCCAGCCGTCAGGACGGCGGCGGCGGTCAAAAAGCTCTGCAGCATTTTCTGCGGTGGCGGCGGCCTTGCGCAGGGCGACCGCGTCACCGCTACGACGGGCAACCTCGCGCCAAGCGATTGCTGCCTCCAACTTACGCTGTGCGCGGTCCTTGGCATGAATACGTCCAGCGGCGACATCGCAGGCCCGCGCTTCATTGTGCAGCAGGCGCAGATCGAGCAGCTCCAGCAGGGTCTGATCACCCCCCGTCAGACCATCACGGGGCGCAATAAAGGTGTCACCCCCAAAGAAGCGCATCAGCTCGCGACCAAACTCAAACATCATAATCCACTCCGATGACCCGGCCGGCGTCTCATCTCGGGACGCCGACGAAGGGTTCAGACTGGACTTAGCAAAGCCCCTGCCGAAGAACTTAACAAGTGGTTAACTGCTTGATTATGGTTAACGAATTACGAATTTCTCCGTTTAGGCGAAAATCGCGTCCTGAGCGGCAAGGCCAAGAATGCGCCATGCGCCAGGTTCCAGATCGGCTGGCAGAACCAATCCTCCGATCTGATCGCGGTGCAGGGCGATCACATGATTACCCGCTGCGGCGAACATGCGGCGCACCTGGTGATAGCGACCTTCGGTGATGATCAGGTCTGCGGATCGTTCGCCGGTCGGAATCAGCTGGGCAGGTTCCAGGGCATCGGTTTCCCCTTCCAGCATGAGGGTACCAGACGCGAATAGGGCGGCCTCATCGCCGGTAAGCGGACGATCTAATTGGGCCCTGTAGCGTTTGATCACGTGATTTCGTGGCGAGATGACCCGATGGAGAAACGCGCCATCGTCGGTGATCAGCAACAAGCCCGACGTGTCTTTGTCCAGTCGACCCACCGTCGAAAGGCCTGGCATGCGCGCCCGCCAGCGGTTGGGAAGCAGTTCATAGACACTCCGCCCGGCTTCCTTATGTGAACAGACTACGCCCAGGGGCTTGTTCATGATCAAGGTCAGGGGTGACGGGGGATCGACCGCCGCGCCATGAATCGTCATCTGAGATGGCAGATCCGCCGTCACCGGCACCTTTGATCCGGGATCGGTTAAGGCCTTTCCGTCGAACACGATCTTGCCGGCACGCACCAGGGCCGCCACTTCTCGGCGCGAGCCATAGCCAAGATTAGCCAACAGCCGGTCCAGCCGGGCCATGGGCGGTCGGCTCATGTCTGAGCCTCATAGATCTTATAGCCACCCTCTTCGGCCCGCAGGTCCACCCGTCGGAAATGGTCTTTCAGGACGGCCTCATAGGGCAGATGGCGGTTTGCTGTGAGCCAACAGACCCCACCCTTGCGCAGCAAGCCCGCAGCTGTGCGAATAAAAGCCTGACCCAGGGCCCGATCCTCATGTCCCCCGTCATGAAACGGCGGGTTCATGACGACAAAGTCTAAACCAGTAATCTGATCCTCCAGCTGCCGGACATCAGCCCAGACCACCCGGACCCGGGGATCATCTAGATTGTGTTCAGCAGCCAGGACCGCCCTGCGATCCAGTTCGACCAGGACAAGGTCCGATACACCCTCGCCCGTCAGCACCTTTAAGGCCAAGAGGCCAATGCCCGCGCCGAGATCTGCGCCGCGGCCCTTCAAGTCCGGGAGGGTCCGCAATAAGAGCTCGGTTCCCCGATCCAGACGGTCCCAGCTGAAGACCCCAGGCTGTGTCCATAAGCCTGTATCATCCAGCCGCCTTGGCGCACCCGCAGCTAAGGCGGCGTCCAGCCTTTGCAGGGAGGTCGGCCGCTCAACCTGGCAGAAGCGATGGTGACGTCGCGCGTCTTCAAAAACCTCGCAGCCAAAGCTCTCCAGGGCCTTACGCAACCGCGACCCGCCCTTGTCCTTTGGGGCAAAGACCGTGAGCTCCCCACCGTCCTTAACGGCGCGCAGGGCCTGGGCGACGACATAGTCCCGCTCAAGGGTGCCAGGGGGTGCCAAGATAAAGGCGGCATCGGCGGTTCCGGGTTCAAGAACGGCAAGGTCGGTCGACCCGGGGACCAAGGGCGAGACCTGCAGGGCCCCAACCGGAATTTCAATCAATCCTGGGGCAGGACGACCATAGAGGAGGGTAAGTCCCACCCGTCCTAACCCCGTTCCCGGGTGCGCTGGAAGCCAAGGTCTGGATAGCGTTCCGCGACATAGCCAAGTTCCCAGGCTGACTTGGAGAGAAAGACGGGTTGATCGTCGATGTCCGTGGCCATGGCAGTCTTGTGCTTGTCGATGAAGTCTTTGGTGTCAGCATCCTTGCCAGTCAGCCAGCGGGCTTCCGCAAAGGGACTGGGCTCAAACAGCACTTCCAACTGATATTCATTGGCCAAGCGATCTGCCATGACTTCGAACTGCAGTTGCCCCACCGCCCCGACGATAAAGTCTGCGCCGAACTGGGGGCGGAAAAGCTGAGTCACGCCTTCCTCCGCCAGACCTTCCAGCGCCTTCTTAAGGTGCTTGGCCTTAAGCGGATCCTTGACCCGCACACGCTGCAGGATTTCCGGGGCGAAGTTGGGCAGGCCGGCAAACCGTAGAAGTCCGGTTTCGGAAAGACTGTCGCCGACCCGCAAGACGCCATGATTGGGAATACCAATGACATCGCCAGCAAAGGCTTCCTCAGCGAGCTCACGATCGGAGGCGAAGAACATGATCGGCGCATTGACCGACAGTTGGCGTCCCGTGTTCTGAACCTTCAGCTTCATACCCCGTTGGAACCGCCCCGAACACAGGCGCAGGAAGGCGATCCTGTCCCGGTGGTTGGGGTCCATATTGGCCTGAACCTTAAAGACAAAGCCGGTGACCTCCGGATCCCCCGGAACCACATGGGTCTCTGCCGCCGATCGTGTCGCCGCTACAGCCTTGGGCGCGGGGGCATAGGTGCCCAGTCCGGCAAGGAGCTGATCTATGCCGAAATGGCGCAGGGCAGACCCGAAGAAGACGGGGGTCATGTGGCCTTCAAGAAAGGCCTGGGGGTCGAAGGGCTTTGACGCCTCCTGGACCAGCATGGATCCGTCTTCGAGTTCGGACCGTTCATCTGGGTCCAGATAGCTCGAAACGGCATTGCCGCCGAAGGCTATGGGCTTGGGATGTCCCTCATCCTTGTTGTCTGCAGTGCGCTTGGCAAAGGGCAGGAACTGCTGGGTTCGCAGGTCCAGCATGCCCTTGAACCGGCCGCCTGATCCAGCTGGCCAGAATAGGGGTGCCGGATCCAGAGCCAGCTTGGACGAGATTTCATCCAGCAATTCTATGGGGTCTTGGGCTTCCCGATCCATCTTGTTGATGAAGGTAACGATGGGAATATCGCGCAGGCGGCAAACTTCGAAGAGCTTGAGGGTCTGAGGTTCGATCCCTTTGGCGGCGTCCAGGACCATGACTGCAGCGTCAGCAGCGGTTAGGGTTCTATAGGTGTCTTCCGAGAAGTCCTCGTGGCCTGGGGTATCCAACAGATTGAACATCAGGCCTTCGTGGTCGAACGTCATGACGCTGGCCGAGACAGAGATCCCACGCTCGCGCTCGATCTTCATCCAGTCTGAACGGGTACGACGGTTCTCGCCCCGGGCCCGCACCTGACCGGCGGCACGGATGGCTCCCCCCGCCAATAGCAGGTTCTCGGTCAGGGTAGTCTTACCGGCGTCCGGGTGCGAAATGATCGCGAAGGTGCGACGACGGGACGCTTCGACAGGTGGGGATTGGCTCATGGACACGCAGGTAACCCGAGCCGGGCTGACAGGCAAACCGGCTTGAGCCTCAAAGGCACTCTAGGCTTTGGATAAGCGCACTTTTTTCCGGCCTGGCCCTAGGCAGCCAGTCGACCCCAGACAAATCGATCAACCCAGATGGAGTCCAACCCCTCGCCTTTTTGGCGGGCGACCAGATTGGCCATGACCTCAAAGGCCACGTTACAGTAACGGAAACCAACCTCTTCGGGCCGACAACCCTTGTAGGATGGAACAAACCGAATGGCATTGATCCCAGCTGCCTTAATAAAAATCAGATAGGCGAGACGCTGAGCCCGCTGGGGGTGCGTGATCTGCAGGTTTGGGTTTTGAGAAAACAGTTCTCGACCCAATTGCATCACATCATCAAAGCTCAGACCGCGAAAGCGGTGACCTTGCAGTTCTGGAACGTGCTCAGACGGTTCAATCTCGAGCACAGTGTTGTTCATCAGAAAATACATGATGGGATCAGACGGTTGCCAGTGGAGTTAGGTTTGAACCCTAGACCTCCAGACTTTCCATCCTCTTTTTGAATATAGGAAATATCGCTTTAACCTTCAGTCACGCTCCACGGGCTCGGTCAGGAAATGTCGGCCATCCCGGTCATCAATTTCGACAACCCATATGTCCGGGTCGACCCGCGCAGCCCTGGCGATATAGGCGTCCAGCTCTGTCTCCTGTTCTGACAAGGCCGGGCGCATCCAGACTTTTTCGCCGTCACCTCGGGTGGCCTCTGCATAGAGTCGCGCCGTGCCCTCGCTGCGGTTCAGCACTTTAATCAGGACACTCCCGGCCCTGGCATCGCCCTTCCTGACCACCACGGGAAAGGCACCGCCCAACTCGGCGCGTCGGATCAGGGCGGCCACCCAAATGTCGGACGAAAACATCATCTGATTTACAGGTCTCGATAACGGAACAGAAAGGCCGCCAACGTAATGTGGATGCCTGGAAACCCAAGCATACAAGAAAAACCCCTGACCATGACGAGTCCGCACAGAACAGTGCGTCGCCAAGCTGATCAATGGCTCGGACTGACCTTGTGCCTTAGCCTTCTTGCGGGGCCGAGCTGGGCCTCTGCCTCCAGCCTCGACCTCTTTTATGAACGCGCCATCATGTCTGCTGTTGATGCGCGATGTAACCTGTTTGATCCTGCGATCGGGTCGGCGCTCAATGTTGCCAAGTACCAAGCCAGAGGTGCAGCCCTGCGCGCTGGAACCGACGCCGCAACGCTCCTGCAGATCTCTCAACGGGCACAAACCAAAGCTTATTCTATCTCCTGCACGTCGCCCGATATTGCGACCGCCGCAGGGCGAGTCCGCGCAGCCTTTGAGGGCTATGCCAGAATGCAGAAAATGGACTATCCCGGCGATATCGTTGGCTGGAAAGCCGACCGAGGGTCCAGCACCGTCGCCTTGCGATGGAGATTGACCCAGGACGTTACTCAGAATGGTGATCGCCTCCTGTTTGGCCTTGCTGGCAGGTCAGGGGCAAATGCCCTCCTGGCGCTTACGCACTTCAAAAACGGGCAAGCTCCATATTCTGCGAGATTGGTCATCCGCGATGGTCAACTCACCTTTGGCCCCTTCCTGGACGCCAGAGGCGCCCAGCCTCGGACCATCCCCTTAGACCGCCGCTTTGCCGCCAATGGTGCTCAGACCAGCTTTACGGCTGAAGCTCGCAGCTCGGCTGGGTCAGATCTGCTGCCCAAGGGCCTGACATCGGGGTGGGCCTTCCGTTTTCCCGCCGAAGCCGCCCGCCAAATGGCGGCTCTCGACCCCCGTGAATCTGTGGCGATTGACTTCATCTTCCCCGATGACTCGGTCCGTCGCCTCTATGTGGAGGTTGGTGATTTCGCTGCGGGGCGAGCCTTCCTTCAGTCTGCGAACAGGCCGGCAGATTAACTCTGCCCAGTGGATCGAGCGTCGCAATGACCATCACTATAACAGCCTTCAAGACATCGCCTGACCGCGGCAGAGGTTTGGCCCGTGACACCCGCCTACGCTGGGCTCTCGAAGAGGTTGGTCAGGATTACGAGGTCCGCCTTCTGTCATTCGAAGACATGAAGCGGCCCGGCCATCTGGCCCTTAATCCCTTTGGCCAGATCCCCACCTATCAGGCGGACGGCCTTGCGCTCTTCGAGACTGGGGCAATCATATTTCATATTGCCGAACAGGCTTCAGGTTTGCTGCCCCTGGGCAAAGCTGCCCGGGCCCGGGCGATTACCTGGATGTTTGCGGCTCTGAACTCTGTGGAACCACCTATCTTGGACCTGGAGACAGCCAGACTGTTAGAGCACGACAAGCCTTGGTCTCAAGAGCGAATGCCCATGGTTATCGACCGCGTCCGCACGCGATTGCGGCCCCTGGCACTGCGTCTTGAAACCACAGACTGGCTAGAAGACCAATTCAGCGCAGGAGACCTGCTTATGGTGTCCGTTTTACAGCGTTTGCGCTCGTCAGGACTTCTGGATGAGTTTCCCAGCCTTGCCGCCTATGTCGCCCGGGGCGAAGCGCGACCGGCCTATCAGCGGGCCTTTGCCGCACAGTTGGCGGTCTTCACGGCGGGTGCCGGGGACCTTACCTAAGCCTTGGCGACAGGGCTCAGCACCACTGGCATGCGCACGGTCACGGTCGTGCCCTCCCCCAGCTGACTTTCCATGACCATTTCACCGCCATGCAGCTGAGCAAAGGCCTTGACCAGGGAAAGGCCCAGTCCAGTGCCGCCAACCCTGTGGTCGCTGTCACCCACCTGTTCGTAGGGTCGGCCAAGTTTTTTAAGGTCAGTCGCACTGATCCCAGGCCCTGTATCTGCGACAATCAACTCAATGTTTGGGCCATCTGCACGCAAGGTCACGGTGACGACGCCGCCCCGCGGCGTGAACTTCAACGCATTGGATAGGAGGTTCAAGGCGATCTGTTTGAGGGCGCGGCGATCTGCAGACACTTCGATCGGTTCCCGCGGCGACAATCCACGCAAGGAGACTTCGGCGCGATCAGCTTGTCCGCGCATTAGGCGCATGACCGCGTTCACAGCCTCCCGAGCATCGAAGTCTTCGCGGTAGAGTTCATATCGCTCGGCCTCAATCTTGGACATGTCGAGGACGTCATTGATCAATTCGAGCAAATGGCCGCCGGATTCGTGGATCAGCTCCGGATATTCGGAATAGCGATCTGGTATGGGCCCAAAGAGCCTCTGCCGCATAATGTCTGCAAAGCCCATGATCGCGTTCAAGGGCGTCCGGAGCTCATGGGACATATTCGCCAGAAAACGCGACTTACCTGCGTTTTGAGACTCGGCGGTCATTCTTGCATCATCCAACGCCGCCTCCCGGGCCATCTGGGGGCGTAGATCTTGGATTGAGCCGATCAGGCGGCAATGGCCAAAGCGACGCAAGTGCAATTCAGCCCAGGCAGCCGTCCCATCGGTGGGGGAAAACTTGAGGATAGCTTCGCCGTCGGAATGGGCTGAGTTGAGGGCATGCTCCAGGGCGGCGTGATATCCAGACCCCGCCAAAACCGAGACGTGGGCGTTCGGCTGTGCCAAGGCGACCAATTCTGGCGCCCCCTGCCCCCAGCGTCGGCGAATGCGACCGCTGCTGTCGAGTTCCAGGAGAAAGTTAGACTGGGCCTGCAGAACTTCCCGCAGCTCTGCTTCAGCAAATTGAGCGCGACGAGCGTCCAACATAACCTGTCGCCGAAGCAAGACGAGGGCAGAGCCAAATCCCATAGTGAGGGTGACCAGGCCGATCGCGCCGAGGGCCGCAGCGAGTACATGCTCGGGGGGCGACGGCAGGGGAAGTGTAGAGAGCCAGGCAATAGAAATCCCCAGGCTGGCGAGTGTTACGGCCGTGGCAAAGGCAAGATGGCGGGGCCGACCCATGGCCGCGGCCCCAGCAAGGGGTGCGAGGTGGATGATACCAAGGGGACCACCGACTCCGCCGGTCAGTAAGGTCGCCACAAGGCTTGCCACCCCCCAAACCGTCAAAAGCACTTCGTCAGTGAATGTCAGACGCGTCCGAGGCAGGAGGAGACCCAGGCCTGCGGGCAAGGCGATAAGGCACAAGGCCAGCCCTGCACGGCCGGTGATCGAAATCGGCAACATGAACAGAACGCTTGCACCCAAGGCCACCGCAGCCAGCCAGCACGCATGCCACCAATCCAGATTGGATGGGCTCTCCTCTGCTCGGTCATTTGGGGCTGGCTTGTGATCCACGTCTGTTTGGTTTCTTGATCAACTCTAACGCCAGGAGGCGAAATCAGACTCTACGCCGGCATTGCTGCCGGAGCGAGCCTGCTCGCCCATTAGGTGATGTGTGAGCATGAACGCCGGCCTAACCGGTTCCCACGCCCTAAAACATGCTCTAAGTCGCCTGATTATGAATCCGATGGAACAAGAACTTGCTGCCCTCGCCGAGGAATTTGAACTTCTCGGCGACTGGGAGGAACGCTATCGTTATGTCATCGAACTGGGCCGAGATTTGGCACCCCTGACCGATGTCGAGCGCAATGATTCGAATAAGGTTCGAGGATGTGCCAGCCAAGTGTGGTTGGTAACCGAACCTCAGTCGAGTGGCGCAATCAATCTGCGCGGTGACTCTGATGCCCACATTGTGCGTGGCTTGATTGCCGTGCTCTTACGCCTCTTGTCCGGAAGATCTGCAGCCGAAATCCTGGGCTTTGATGCCCAAGCCGCCTTTGGTCGCCTCGGCCTAGCGAGCCACCTTTCGGCGCAAAGGTCTAATGGATTGGCCTCAATGATCGATCGCATCCGACGCGATGCGACGGCTTTGGGCCAGGCAAAGCCCTAAGCGACAGCGCCCTTAGGCGGCGCGGATTCCGGTGTGTCGTTGGGTCTCTGGCTTCATGCCCACTACAGCGTCAAAGCCCAGAATCATGTCGACATCGACGCCATTGGACGCCAGAGGCAGCCTTAACCAGAGGATAGATATGTGCGAGGCCGCACGCCAAGCCATGTTTTGCACGCCCACCGCAGGACGACGGTCCTGGACGATCTTGGTCAGCTCAGATTGCCAGTAGTCTGCTTCTGGCCCGGCATAGACGTCACGCAGGGTTCGACCGGTGATCTCCTGGCCGTAGACACTGTACAAACCCGTGCCGGCCAAACGCAGACGGAATTCAAGCGGGTCAGATTTTACATCGATCAAACTCAATGTCGGCAGAAGCCTTTTCAGGTCCTCAGGCCGAATATCTGAGCGGCCGGGCAGCTTCGGCCCACGTTTGAGTCCAGCCCAATAGGCGAACAACTCTTGGTGCGCTCGTGCTGCCGCCGCAGAAGCCCCGATCTGCGTCGTCATAATAAGATTCCTTAACAACCCCTTGGAATCACAACGATTCGCTTATCGCCTGATCCGCGAATCGGCGGCAAGACATAAAGTGTTAACAGAGTCATTTTTTCTGGGGCGACCGGGCAAAAACGAAAAACGCCCGCCGGTGAAAACCGACGGGCGCCTTGATTTCGTTGATATGTTGTCGGGCTTACTTGCCGCGCTTGCGGGGTGCCTGACGTCCGCCTTGACCGAGGCCCATCTGCTTGGCGAGGTCCGAACGTGCCTTGGCATAGTTCGGAGCAACCATGGGGTAATCCTTCGGCAGGTTCCACTTCGCCCGATAGTCTTCTGGGCTCATATTGTACTTCGTACGCAAATGGCGCTTCAGAGACTTGAACTTGCGGCCGTCCTCAAGGCAAACCAAGTGGTCAGGCGTAATGGAACGGCGAACTGGGACCGCAGGATCCTTAGGTGCCGCTTCGGGAACTTCTGCAATTCCGGTAATGCCCGACAGGGCGCGATGGACGCTTTGGATGAGACCGGGCAGTTCAGCGGCGGAAACCGAATTGTTGCCGACATAGGCTGATACAATGTCAGCCGTCATTTCAATAACTTCTGATTTCTCGTCCATTACATAGGTTCCGTGAATATGATCATGATATGATTTTTGACTGATACATTAAATCAGTTGGATTGGGCTCATATACCCACATCTTGTATGACACAAGCACTGGCCAGAAAAGACGTTAAAATTCACGCTTATTCTAAATTTCGAAGGCGACGTATCAGAATACCTTCAAGATTCAATCACCGGCTCTACATTGAATTACAACAACCTGAGATTTGAAATTGCAGAATTACGCTCTCGAATGCTCCGCCGGGGGAGTGCGACAAAACAGCCTATGCAGAACGGCTGAATTCGTGCTTTAGGGCCAAGAGAGCGGACCGCTGGGCGACAGAATGTTCGTCAGACTCAAAGTCTTCACCATCACGGATCGCCCGTATTAAGGCTGGGGTCACGGCTGATGAGAGCGACCAGTTCCAATACTTCAGAACAGTCTGGGCCGGATCTACGGCGATCATGTCATAGACTGTTTGTACATAGGCAAACTGTGGATCGGGGCTGCCGTCTGAGGCCGTCTCGGGTCTACGAAGCCCTCTCCACAAAGCGCGAAGTGCAGGCTTTGGCAGACCCGTCGACTTACAAAGTATGGCCAGAGGTTCGCCACCTGGATCAGAGAATATCTTAGCGCCGGTCATCGGCTTCAGCCCGGAGAGATAGGATATCTCGTCCACAAGGTCTCGGGTCAGGCCAAATTGTGCCTCTGTGACCGCAGCCTCTAGACTGTCATAGGGGCTCTTCTCAGTGGCGGCTCGGTTTCTCTGACGACGCTCAATGAATTGTAGGGCCTTGCGGGTCAGGGGATCTTGCCAACCTTCAGAGGCGGCGATCGGAAACACATCCCCTGCGGCGTCCTGCAAGATCTCACGGGACACAGCAAACCTTTGGAGGATAGTCCGCCTTACCGGTGAATCGGCCCACCAAAACAGCACATAAGCATGGGAGGGTCGCAATTCAGTGCGGCGTAGCAGGGCATGGGCCAAATCGCCCTCCCCCCGGGTCACGCCAACAATGACCTCAACAGCAGAACTCGACAACCGCGCCGTCTCATTGCGCAAAAGGGCTTCCAAAACGGCCGGCTCTTCATATTCAACCAAGACATCTGCAAGGACTTCGCTGACCCCCCGACGGAGGGCGATGAGCCGCCTGTGGTCCTGGCCGGTGTTTCGTGCGCAATCGATCAGGGCAGAGTCACAAATCGACGCGGATTCGGTCAAAAGGATCTCAGCCACAGCCAGCTGGTCGCGCAAAAGGACCCGCGCCAGACTTGCGGGGATCTCCGACAGAACCGCCAGGCGCTTTGCCACGCGGCAGCGCTCGGCCAGCTCGGCCTCCCGCAGCATATCCACCAAGAGGTCCGCGGTGACCGCACGCTCAAAGGCATTGACCCGAGATCCGGGTAGACTGACCACATCAGCAAGACGCTTGAGCAAGGCCAGGCGCGACTTAAACACCACCGGCTGCGGCATTTCGCGCTCAAGGGCTTCTGTCACTGCGATATCGCTCATGGAACCCAAGGGAACCACAACGCGGTTAACGAACCTTGTTCGCCGGGCCTGCCGGGATCAAGCCGCGCCTAACGGAATTCTGGTGCCTTCCAATGATCCCAGATGTCGGGCAGGTCGGTGGAGACCTTGTCTGGATAGTTGGCCGGGCGCTTCTCGAGGAAGGACATGACCCCTTCCTTGGCATCAGCCATCCTGCCCCGGGCCTGGATGCCCCGGCTGTCGGCCATGTGGGCCTCGATGGGGTGGCTAGCACCAGCCATGCGCCAGATCAGCTGCCGGGTCAGGGCAATGGAGACAGGGGCAGTGTTGTCGGCGATTTCCCGAGCCAGGGCCTTGGCGGCGGGCAGCAAGTCGTCTGGGGCGTGGAGGGACCGGACCAGGCCCTTGTCGAAGGCGTCTTGGGCTGGGAAGACGCGGCCGGTATAGCACCATTCCAGGGCCGTCTGGACGCCCACGAGCTTGGACAGGAAGTAGGACGAGGCCGCCTCTGGGTTCAGACCACGACGGGCAAAGACCAGGCCGAAACGGGCC
The DNA here is from genome assembly GCA_937920085.1 of uncultured Alphaproteobacteria bacterium. Lineage (GTDB taxonomy): Bacteria > Pseudomonadota > Alphaproteobacteria > Caulobacterales > Caulobacteraceae > Phenylobacterium. Next base: position 104,290 of record CALETE010000094.1, read on the forward strand.
TCGGTCGAGGCCATGCGGATGTCCATGGCCAGTTGCATGGTGACGCCCACACCCACCGCCGGGCCATTCACCGCAGCGATCACCGGCTTCAGGCTCTCGTAAATCCTTAGGGTCAGCAGACCACCGCCATCCCTTTGCACGCCTTCCTTGGTCCGGGCCGCCTTATCGGCACCGCCGCGGGCGTCATAGTCGAAGGTCTGGCCGCCAGCGGAAAGATCCGCACCTGCACAAAAACCCCGTCCAGCACCCGTCACGATCACGCAGCGCACCTCGTCAGCAGCATCGGTGAAGTCGAAGGCCGCGATCATGTCCAACATCATCTGGGTGTTGAAGGCGTTGAGCTTGTCGGGACGGTTCAGGGTCAGGACGGCGATACCGTCTTCCACGTCCAGCTTGATGGTCTCAAAGGTCGGAGCAGTCATGGGCAGGTCTCCCTAGCAATGTGATTTTCTTACAAAGGGCCTGCTTGACGGACGGTCCGTCAAGCAGCGCATATGGGTTGAAGAAAGATAATTTTGGGAGACGGCCCCGCTCCGGCGTGGGCCCAACAGTCAGGAAGAGCCATGCATCCGGCCACACACGCCCTCAGCCACCCCGATCGCGCCGCCTATGTCATGGCCGGCTCTGGTGAAACCGTCACCTATGCCCAGCTCAACGACCGCTCCAATCAGGGGGCACAGCTTTTCCGGTCCTTGGGCCTAAAGGTCGGCGATGTCATCGCCCTGATGATGGATAACAATGCCCGCTATTTCGAGATTGCCTGGGCGGCACAGAGGTCGGGCCTCTACTTCACCTGTATCTCATCCAAGCTTAGCGCCGGTGAGATCGAGTACATCATGACCGACTGTGAGGCTAAGGTGCTGATCACCTCGCCCGGCGTCGGCCCCTTGGCCGATGAATTGCCCAAGCTTCTGCCCAATGTGAAGCTCTACATGGTCGGCGAGGCGCGAGCGCCCTTCGAAAGCTTCGAAGCCGCCCGTGAAAAAATGCCCGCCACCCCGGTCCCCGACCAGACCGCCGGCACGGACATGCTCTATTCCTCCGGCACCACCGGCCGCCCCAAGGGCATCAAGCACCCCCTGGCCGGTACCGCCATTGATGAGCCCAACAGCCTGGCCATGATGGCTCAGGGCCTGTTCGGCTTTAAGAACGACAGCGTCTATCTCTCGCCAGCCCCCCTCTATCACGCGGCACCTTTGCGCTGGTGCATGAGCGTTCATCGTCTAGGTGGCACCGTGGTGGTCATGGAGAAGTTTGATCCCGAGACCGCCCTCCAGCTGATCCAAGAGCACAAGATCGATGTGGGCCAGTTCGTGCCCACCCACTTTGTGCGCATGCTCAAGCTCGATCCAGCTATCCGCGCCAAGTACGACATCTCCTCCATGCGCAGCGCCGTCCACGCCGCCGCCCCCTGCCCCATTCCGATCAAGGAACAGATGATTGAATGGTGGGGTCCGGTGATCCAAGAATACTACGCCGGCAGTGAGGGGAACGGCTTCTGCTACATCGGTCCCCAGGACTGGCTGACCCACAAGGGCTCGGTGGGCCGGGCCATCAATTGCGAGGTCAAGATCTGCGGCGAGGACGGCGAGGCCCTGCCCCCGCGCACCGAGGGCACGGTCTATTTCTCCGGCGGTGCGCCGCTGGTCTATCACAATGCCCCCGACAAGGTGGCCGAGAACACCAACCGCCACGGCTGGACCACCCTCGGCGATGTGGGCTGGGTGGATGAGGAGGGCTTCCTCTACCTCACCGACCGCAAGAGCTTCATGATCATTTCCGGCGGGGTGAACATCTATCCGCAGGAACTGGAAAACCTACTCATCACCCATCCCAAGGTGGCCGACGCTGCCGTGGTGGGCGGCCCGCACGAGGAAATGGGCGAACAGGTGATCGCGGTCATCCAGCCTATGGTCTGGGCGGACGCAGGCGATGACCTCAAGGCCGAACTCATGGCCTTCTGCCGCGCCAATCTCAGCCATGTGAAGTCGCCCCGCATCATCGACTTCATGGCCGAACTCCCCCGCCACCCGACCGGCAAGCTCTACAAGCGCCTGATCCGCGACGCCTATTGGGGCAAGGAAGGTTCGAAGATCGTTTGAGTGGCTGGGCCGAAGCGTGAATATAGGCTGGGAAGACTTTCAGAAGATCGCACTCTTCAGCGGAAAAATTGTTCAGATTGACGATTTTCCGGTAGCGCGTCGCCCAGCTTATCAGCTCCACGCGGACATCGGCGGCGGCGTCATCGAAAAGTCCAGCGCTCACTCGGCACAAAGGAAGAGTTGATCGGAATACAGGGCGTCTGCGTCACCAACTGCCCGCCTAAGCATGTTGGGAGATTCATGTCCAAAATTCTGGTGACGGGGTTTTATGACGATAAGGGCCAGGTGATCTTGGCCGTCACGGACAAGCCAGTGGAGAATGGGCTGAAGCGTGCTTGAGGGCTCAAACACCTTGCCTAGCTATTACCATGCGTTCGTATTCGCCTTGAGCCAGGGAACAAGCCGTCCGAATACGAACGCCCGCTTGGCATAGAGGCCATCGATAAACCCAAAAGCGTCGTCCGCTCGCGCCGTAATCCGCACGCCATTGATCGCCAGGAAGGTATAGGCTGCGGCGAAGGCCACCCGCTTATTGCCATCGATGAAGGGATGGTTCTGACCCAGGCTCTCCCAGAGCGCAGCGGCTTGCTCGAATAGGTCTTCATAATACCCGGTCTGAGGTCGAAACAGCGCTGCCTCCAGCAGCCCCATATCTCGAACACCAAACGACCCGCCATATCGAGAAATCTGGTCTTCATGGATCGCCAGAACTTCGATGACGGTGAGATAGTCCGTCACTCAGCCAGCTTCTTGTACAAGTCAGCATATTGCTCATGGCTTGCCTGATAGGCCGCCATGACGCCAGGTCGAGGCTTGTTCAATTTCCGCTTTTCAAGCAGGTCAGCCAAGGCTTCATCGATCAAGGATTGCAGCTGCCGCCCCTCGCTTTGAGCAAGGCTACGAACATCAGCCAGGATTTCAGACCTGACTTGGGTCGCGAATTTTTCCCGCACTTGCGCCGCCATGACCAGTCTCCAAACCTCCGCCAAGATTATCATGATAGATCATGATTTATCAAGATTGGGGTCAATCCCCCACATGTCCGTCCCGAAATAACCGTGACTTAAAATCGTCCCCATATAGGACCAATGAGATGGGGTCTGCGCGCTGCTGAGTCCTCCCCGGCTTTTCTCTGGCGCGGTTATGGGATTTGAGAATGATTTCGATACGGCAGCGCGCCCTGTGTGGCGCGGCGATGGTAGTTTGCAGCCTTTGGGCACCTGAGGCCCTTGCACAATCGGCGGCAAAACCTGCGGCGTCGAAAGAAGATCCCCCCGAAGTCTCCGAACTGGTGGTCACTGGGGCGCGGGCCGAACCCGGCGCCGTGGTCGGCGATGTCAAGGCTGAGGTTCAGATTTCCCCGTCTGAAATCCGCGCCATGGGGGTGACCTCGGCCGCCAGCCTGCTAGCTGAACTGGCACCCCAGCTGCGCAGCGTCGGTGGGCGGCGCGGCGGCATGCCCATTGTCCTGGTGGGCGGTCGCCGGGTGTCGGGCTTTAACGAGATCCGCGACCTGCCATCAGAGGCCATTTTGCGGGTGGACATCCTGCCCTCCGAAGCGGCGCTGAAATTCGGCTATCCCGCCGACCAGAGGGTGATCAACTTCGTCCTGCGGCCCCGCTTCCAAGCCAAGATCCTAGAGCTCCAGGGGGGCGCGGCAACCCAGGGGGGTCTTGTCAATGGATCGGCCGATCTCGGCTATCTGAAAATCATGGGCGAGAGCCGCCTGAACCTAAATCTCAAGGTCGCCGCGAGCGATGGCCTGACTGAGGCAGAGCGTGACCTGGCACCCACCACGCCCACCACCACCATCGGCCTCTCCAACTTGACGGACCTAAGGTCCAGCCGCAGCCTCTCGCCACAGACCCAGTCGGCAAGCCTGAATGCCGTTTATAGCCACACCATTCTCGGCGGCCTGGCCACGACCTTCAACGCCACCTTGGAAACCAGTAGCCGGGAGTCCCGCCTGGGCCTGCCCCTGGTCAGTCTCTCGGTTCCGGCCCTCAGCCCTTACAACCCAGGCGCCACTTCGCTGTCAGTTCTGCGGTATGTGGAAAACAACGGCCCCCTCATCCAGTCTAATCAGGGTTGGACCGGGCATCTGGGTGGGGCGCTTAACAAGGATCAGGGCAAGTGGCGTCTGTCGGCAACCGGGGCCTTTGATCACGCCGACAGCCGCACCCAGAGCGACGCCGGCCTCGACCCCACGCCGATCCAGACGGCATTGAACAGCCTTAGCCCCTCAGTGGACCCGAAGGGCAACCTCGCCGATAGCCTGATCCTGGCCCGGACTGACAACACCGCCCACTCCCGCTCTGATACCGGAAATGTCCAGGTCCAGGCGTCCGGGCCCCTATTCCACATTCCAGCGGGTGATGTACGGGTCAGCTTTAGTCTAGGCGACACTGAGACCCATCTGGTGACCTCGTCCTTCCGCTTTGGCACCCGGCTCAGTGGGGATTTCACCCGCAGCGCTCAGCTTTCCCAAGGCAATATCGACATTCCTATCGCAAGCACCAATGGCGGCGGGATTCAGGGCATCGGATCCCTGTCCCTGAATCTCAACGGCAATGTCACCCCGATCAGTGGCTTCGGCACCCTGACCTCCATCGGCTATGGTGCCAACTGGAGCCCGATGACCGGGGTCAATCTGATCGTCTCGCAGAACCAAGATCATAATGCCCCGACCCTGCAGCAGATCGGTGATCCCCTGGTGGCCACATCGGGAGTTCGGGTTTTTGATTATGCCACCGGCAAGACCGTCGACATCACCCGCCTGGACGGCGGCAATGCGGCGCTAAAGGCTGATGACCGCAAGACCCTCAAGATCGGTCTGACCTATAGGCCCCTGCCTGACAAGGACCTGACCTTCTCAGCCAATTATGCCGCCTCGCGCAATGCTGACACCACCGGCTCCCTCCCCGCAGCCACCGCTGAGGTCGAGGCCGCCTTCCCCGGGCGGTTTGTGCGCAATGGCGCGGGGGACCTGATCTCCATCGACAACCGGCCGGTCAATTTCGCCCAGGAAGATCGGCGGGAGCTGAAGCTGGGGCTCAACTATTCCCAGCCGGTCGGCCCACAGCCCGCCCCTGGCGCCTTCCAAAGGCCCCCTGGCGGCCCAGGCGCGACGGGCGCTCGGCCTGCCGGCGGACCGCCCGGCGGCTTCCGTCCCGGCGGCGGCTTTGGCGGCCCCCCTGGCGGGCGGATGCAGTTTGCCATCTACGACACCATTGTCCTGCAGGACCGCATTCTGACACGGGTTGGTGGCCCAGTGCTGGATCAGCTGAACGGTGCGGCGGCCGGGAATGCCGGTGGCCAGGCCCGGCACCTGGTGGAGGTTCAGGCTGGCATATTCAAGGACGGCCTGGGGGGGCGCCTCAATGCGGACTGGACTAGCGCCACCCGGGTCAAGGGAACGACCCCCGCAAGCGACCTACGCTTCTCCGACATCGCCAAGATTAATGTCAGCCTGTTCGCTGACCTGGGCCAACAGCCCAAACTGGTGAAGGCGCACCCCTGGCTCAGGGCATCCCGCGCCTCGGTGTCGATTAGCAACCTGTTCGACACCCACCAGGATGTCCGCGACGCGACAGGCGCTACGCCCTCCGGCTACCAAGCCGCCTATCTCGATCCCGCAGGCCGCACGTTCAAGATCAGCCTGCGCAAGGTGTTCTTCTAAACCCAGAGCGCGTGATCTGATCAGATCACTCGCTACAGGTATGTGATTTTATATTATTTTCCGCCCAAACGGTGTCCTCTTGGGCGGAAAAGACCATGGGCCCCTATTCCACGGGCTTCAGCCGCGGCGATAGGAGGTGGACCGAGAGAAGGGCCATGAAGTAGGCGCTAGCCGCGATGGCGAACAGCAGGGCGTAGCTGTGGGTGGTCTGCAGGATGTAGCCCGTGAACTTGGCCATAAACATGCCGCCCAGGGCACCAATCGAGCCGCCGAACCCGACCACCGCCCCCACAGCCGATTGCGGGAAGAGGTCGCTAGGCAGGGTATAGAGATTGCAAGAAAAGGCTTGGTGCCCGGCTGTCGCCAGACCGATCAGAAGGACCGCCACCCAGAGGTTTGAGACATCTTGGGCAAACCAGATGGGCAGGATCATCATGGCGCAGACCAGCATGGTCGCTTTGCGGGCGAAGTTGACGGTGCGGCCCATGGCGATCAGGCGGGAGCTCATCCAGCCGCCAGCCACGCTGCCCAGGTCCGAGATCAGATAGATGGCTGCCACCGGCAGGGCGAAGGTCTTGAGGTCCAGGCCGTAGCGTTCCCCCAAATAGCCCGGTAGCCAGAACAGAAAGAACCACCAGATCGGGTCGATAAAGAACTTGCCCATGGCATAGGCCCAGGTCTCCCGCCGCCCGATGACCTGCATCAGACCCAGCTTGACAGTGGGAGCCTCCTCCCCGTCCTGGGTGATCCAGGCGCGCTCTTCAGACGACAATTGCTGGTTCTCGCTGGGGCGACGATAGAGAGTCCACCACGCGATCAACCAAAGCATGCCGAAAATGCCGGTGAGGTAAAAGGCTATGCGCCAGCTCAGCCCGAAGTGGTCGATGATCACCCAAAGAAGCAGGGGGGTAAGGATCGCACCGACATTGGAGCCAGCATTGAAGATGCCGGTGGCGAAGGCCCGTTCGCGGCGTGGGAACCACTCGGTCACTGCCTTGACCCCGGCCGGGAAATTGCCGGCCTCGCCTACCCCCAGTCCGGCCCGGGCCATGGAGAACTGGATTGCCGATCCCGCCAGACCGTGGGCCATGTGGGCCAGGGTCCAGATGATCACCGCCACCGCATAGCCCAGGCGCGCGCCCAGGGCGTCCACGATCTTGCCGAACACCACATAGGCGGCGGCGTAGGCCAGCTGAAAATAGAAGACGATGTCTGCATACTGGGTCTCGCTCCAGCCCAACTCCTTGGACAGGGTCGGCTTGAGGATGCCGATCATCTGGCGGTCGACATAGTTGATGGTGCAGGCCGCAAACAGTAGGGCGACAATCACCCACCGATAACGGCTGGCAGGCGGCGTCATCGGCGCGCTTTCAGCACTCATGGTATCCTCCCTTTCCTTCACCCCGATCTCAGCCGGAGCGTAAGGTATTAAACCCGGGCTTTCGCCGGGATGATCCTGCAGCCGACCTCGCCATAGTCGCCAAACCTGGCTGTGAAGGATTGGCCCGGTTCGACCGGTATGACGCCGGTGATGGCACCTGACGACACCCACAGGCCGTCCGAAACTGAAATGCCCCGCTCCGACAAATTAGCCAACAGAAAGCGGACTGCTCCATAGGGTCCGTCCAGCATGCTGGCCGCCGTGGCTTGGCCTTCCGGCGCACCGTCGACGAAGGTTTGGATGTTGATGGCGCAGAGGTCTACCTCCCGCCATCCGGCGAGGCTGGGACCTAAAACCGATCCCATATTGTTGCCGAAGTCCGAGACCGTAACGCAGGGGCCGTCGGCATTTATGTCGCGATAGGGGGAGCTTGCGATTTCCAGACCGAAGCGGACCTCATCCACAATGGCCATGGTTTCTTCGTCATCACACGGCACGCGGCCGTCCCAATGGGGTGCCAGATGAAGCAGGATTTCCGCCTCAGCCGCAGCAAAGCCGCCCACATAGACTGGCATGTCCGGGGCTTCCCCATCCGCCACAAAGACCAGGGAGTCCGCAAAAATCGGCCCGGCCAGACGATTGCAGCCCAGCAGGGCGTCATCCGGGGGATTGATCTTGCCCACCTTCCATCCCACCACCCGGCGGCCATCCAGGGATAGGGCATGGTTCTGGATATTGTAGGCCTGTGACAGGGCCTCCGGGCGCTTGCCCGGATAGGTCGGCAGGGCGCGAGCCTCGCGCCGGGCGGCCACAAACTCCGCAGCTACCTGATGCAATTCCAGGCTCTGATTCATGCCCTCCCCCGACCCTCCAGATCGCCGTCACGCCTAGAGGAAACCGGTGTCATAAGCAAGAAGAGGCTCAAAATGGCCTTTTTAAGCTAGAGGGTGACGCCCCGCTTCCAGATGGCGATGGCCCTCTGGCCCGCCCGTTCGGCGCAGGTTGGCTGGCCGCTTGCGATGTCGATCAGGTGTTCCAGAAAGGCTTGGTCGGCGGCCTCGTGCCCAGCCTCAAGGGCTATAGAGGCGTCAAAATCAATCCAATGGGGCTTGGCTTGGGCCAGGGCTTGGTTGGACGCAACCTTCACCGTCGGCACGGGAAAGCCCAAGGGGGTGCCCCGTCCCGTTGTGAACAGCACCATGGTAGCGCCCGCCGCGGCCAGGGCGGTAGACGAGACCGCGTCATTGCCGGGAGCTTCCAGTAGGGTCAGGCCCGCAGCCCCGACCTGCTGGCCATAGTCACGGACATCGGTCAGGGGGGCCGATCCGCCCTTCTGCACTGCGCCGAGGGATTTTTCCTCGAGGGTCGTGATGCCCCCCATCAGATTGCCCGGCGAAGGGTTTTCCGAAACTGGGAGGCCCTGATCCAGATAGTAACGTTTGAACCGGTTGATTAGACCGGCCGCGGCGTCGAAGGTTTGGCGGTCGACGGCCCGGTCCAGTAGGGCCTGCTCAGCTCCGAATATTTCTGGAATTTCCGTCAGGATCGCCCGGCCGCCATGGGCCGTCAGCCGATCCGCGAACCGTCCCAGCAAGGGATTTGCCGTTAGGCCCGACAGGCCGTCAGATCCGCCACACTTTAGCCCGACGCACAGCTCGGCCAAAGGCAGGGCTTGGCGCCCAGCCCGGGCCGCCTCTTCTGCCATCCCATCGATCAGCCTTCCCGCCTCTGCGAGCTCATCACCCGCCTGCTGAGTGACTAGGGTTCTCACCTTGGCCCGGGCCGAGGCCGGCAGGGCCTCCAGCAGGGCTTCAATCTGGTTGGACTCGCAGCCCAGCCCCAAAATCAGCACCCCAGCCGCGTTGGGATTGGCCGCCAGCCCGGCCAACAGGGTGCGAGTTCCGCCGAGGTCGTCCCCCAGTTGGGAACAGCCGTGGGGGTGGGTGAAGGCGTGAACTCCGTCTATCCGTCCGCTATGCCGCTCCCGAGCCGCCCGGGCGGCCTCCTCGGCGGTCAGGGCGACACAGCCCACTGTGGGCAGGATCCAGATTTCATTACGGGTCGCCGCCGCACCGTCCGCCCGGCGATAGCCCCGCCACTCCGGTCCGCTCAAGGTCTGCGCTTGCCGCACTCCGGACCGACCCTGGTCATAGCTCAGCTCGCCAGAGAGGGCTGTGGCCAGGTTCTGCGTATGGACATGATCCCCTGGTGCAATCTCCTGTGTCGCCCGTCCGATGGGCTGGCCATACTTTAACACGCGATCACCTGGCCCGTGGGGGCACAGGGCGAATTTGTGGCCCTGAGGAATTGGCTGACGTAGGGTGACTTCGAGAACCCGGCATCCGGCCTCGAGGGGCTGCAGGGCCACGGCCACTGTGTCGTGGGCATGAATGCGGAGGGCTTTGACCCCTAGGTTCGACATCAATGTTTCCTGCGGGACCGATGTTTCGTTATGTGGTTGTCTGTGACCCGCCCGATTTCTGGGCGTGGGCGCTTGGTAACCGGTGTCATACTTGCCCGGTCATCCGGCGGAAGGCAAGTTTCGCCACCAATTCGGGCGTTGGAGATCCCATGTCGGGAGTGTTGAAATCAGGCGGCGAGCCCACCATCAGCGACGTCGCCCGCATATCAGGTGTGTCGAAAAAGACGGTGAGCCGGGTGATCAACCGCTCGCCAATGCTCAATCAGGAAACCCGCCTGCGGATCGAGTCGGTCATCGCCGAGCTCGGCTATGTGCCCAATCCCGCCGCCCGAGGTCTGGCCCTGCGACGGAACTTCGTCCTGGGCATGATCTACGACAATCCCAACGCCCAGATGGTGCTGAACTTCCAAGAAGGGGTACTGGACGCTATCCGCACCACCGACTACGCCCTGCTGATCCATCCCGTCGACCGTTATTCTCCGACCCTGTTCAACGAGATCAGGTCCTTTGTGGTGCATCAGAAGCCGGCGGGCGTCATGCTTCTTCCGCCCCTTTCAGAAAACGACTTGCTGGCCGACCTGCTGACCGAACTGGGCTGCCCCTATGTGCGGATGGGATCAGCTGATCTAGACGACCCTTCCCGCCTGGTGAAATCCAGCGATCGCCAGTCCATGCGCGAGGCCACGGAATACCTCATCCGGCTGGGGCACAGATCCATCGCATTGGTGAAGGGCCCCGACGGCTTCCGCTCATCTGTCGAGCGCCATATGGGCTGGCGCGAAGCCATGTTGACCCACAATATGGGCTATGATGACCAGCATGTGGCGGTAGGTGCCTACACCTTCGACTCCGGAAAGCTCGCCGGAGGCAAGCTTCTGGACCAGCCGGGAACTTCTTACACCGCCATTGTGGCCAGTAATGACATCATGGCGGCTGGGGTCATTCACGCCGCGAGGGAGCGGGGACTGAATGTTCCGCAGGATATTTCGGTCGTCGGCTTCGACGACACCGCTATCGCCGAGACCACCTGGCCGCCCCTAACCACGGTACGCTGGCCGATCCGTGACATGGCGCGGTCAGCAGCCCTGAAGCTGATCCGCCCCGAGTCGGCGGGCGAAGAGCAATATAGCTTTCCCACGACCCTAGTTGAGCGGGAGTCCACGGCCTTCGCCAAGCCCCGCACCTAAAGTCGGCCCTTGGCCCGACCCCGACAAGATCGCCCTTGATCGCGGCTATGACACCGGTTACCCAAGTCAAAATAGTCCCCAGAAGCGAGACCAGACCGTGTTCAGCAAGACCTATCACGCTACCCATCCGGATATGATGGAGGGCGTCTCCAACGACGATCTGCGCGATCGCTATCTGGTCACAGGCATGTTCGAGGCCGGTAAGGTCAATCTGAACTATAGCCACAATGAGCGGTTCGTGGTTGGCGGGGCGACCCCAGCCGGCGGCGTGCTGAAACTGCCCGACCAGACGGAACCGGCCAGCGCCGCAGGCCATCCGTTTCTGGAGCGCCGGGAGGCGGGTATCGTCAATATCGGAGGGCCAGGTGCCATCACCGTCGACGGCCGCCGCTTCGAAATGGCCAACAAGGAGTGCCTCTACGTGCCCATGGGCGCAAAAGAGGTCCTGTTCGAAGGTGCCGAGGCGCGATTCTACATCGCCTCAGTTCCGGCCCATAAGTCCTGCGAGATCAAACATATCACCCTGGCCCAGGCCAACCCTTTGGCCCGTGGCGACCTGGCCAATTCAAACCAGCGGACCATCTATCAGCTGGTCATTCCCGGCGTCTGCGAAAGCGCCCAACTGCTGTTGGGCCTGACGGTTCTGGAGGAAGGCTCGGTCTGGAACACCATGCCGCCGCACCTGCATGACCGCCGCAGCGAGATCTATCTCTATTTCGATATGCCCGCCGAGAACGACCGGGTCTTCCACTATATGGGCGAGCCGGACTCCATGCGGCATCTGGTCATCGCCAATGAGGAAGCGGTGATCAGCCCGCCATGGTCGATCCATATGGGCTCGGGCACCAAGAAATACGCCTTCATCTGGGCCATGGGCGGCGAGAACCTGGACTATACCGACGTCAATACCCTCGATATCTGCCAACTCAAGTGAGATCCCAATGTCCTTCGACCTGACCGGCAAGGTCGCCCTGGTGACCGGGGCCAATACCGGCATCGGCCAGGCCATAGCCCTTGGCCTAGCCGCCGCCGGAGCCGATCTGGCGTTGGCGGGCCGCAGCGATCCGTCGGAGACCCTCAGGGCCGCCTCCGCCCTAGGCCGACGGACGGTTTCCGTGACGGCGGACCTTTCCTCCACCGCGCCCATTGAAGCCCTGGTCGCCGAGGTGCTGGACAAGCTTGGCCGCATCGACATTCTGGTGAACAATGCCGGCATCATCCGCCGCGCCGACCTGCTGGACATGTCTGAGGCCGATTGGGACGCTGTGCTGGATACCAATCTGAAGTCCCTGTTCTTTCTTAGCCAGGCCGTGGCCCGTCATATGGCAGTTCGGGGTTCGGGCAAGATCATCAACATCGCAAGCCTGCTGAGCTTTCAGGGGGGCGTCCGGGTGCCAGGCTACGCCGCCGCCAAGTCCGGCGTGGCGGGGGTTACCAAGGCCATGGCCAATGAGCTGGCAGTGAAGGGGGTTCAGGTCAACGCCATCGCCCCTGGCTATATCACCACCAACAACACTGCGGCCCTGGTCGCCGACGCGACCCGCAACCGCCAGATCCTAGAACGCATACCGGCCGGGCGTTGGGGTGCGCCGGAGGACATAGCTGGTCCTGCGGTCTTCCTGGCGTCAAGCGCTTCGGACTATGTTACCGGCCACATACTGGCCGTCGATGGCGGCTGGCTGGCTAGGTGATCGAGCGACAGAACGGCTGAGACCATGACGATTGTCTGCTTTGGCGAACTCCTGCTTCGTCTGACCCCGCCGGGGAACCGACGACTGGTGCAGGCGGCCAGCCTCGGCCTAGTTGCGGGTGGGGCTGAGGCCAATGTGGCGGCGGGGCTGGCCAGCCTGGGGCGCCCGGTGCGCATGACCAGCCTAGCTGCGAACAATGCCCTGGGCGATCTGGCGGTCAATGCCCTGAGAGCCGTAGGGGTGGATACCTCCTGGGTGGCCCGCAAGCCTGGGCGTATGGGCCTCTACTTCCTGGAAGCGGGAGCCGGGATTCGGCCCTCCACCATCACCTATGACCGGGCCGGCAGCGCCTTCGCCGAGGCCGATCCTGCAGATATTGATCTGGCAGGGGCCATGGCAGGGGCCAAACTGCTACACGTGGGCGGCATTACCCCGGCCCTTGGCCCTAAGGGGGGCAAACTGGCGCGGGCCGCGCAGGATGCGGCCCTGGCCGCGGGCACGCCCATCTCCTTCGACGGTAACTGGCGGGGAAATCTCTGGGCAGCGTGGGACAGCAGACCCGGCGAGATCCTACGTGACCTTGCCGCAGATGCCACCCTGCTCATCGGCAATCATCGAGACATATCCCTGATGCTGGACCGCAGCTATTCCGGAGACACGGCCCAGGATCGCCGCGCAGCGGCCCTGGCGGCCTTCGAGGCCTTTCCCAAGCTTCAGCTGATTGCCGCCACCGGGCGCAAGGTAATGACCAGCGATCACCACCGCATTATCGCCCGGGTGGACAGCAGGACGGACCAGTTCGAAACCCCGGAAATCGATATCGCCGGAATTGTCGACCGCATCGGCGCTGGCGACGCCTTTGCCACCGGCGTCATCCACCAGTGGACCCTGGGCGGCAGCCTCGAGGACATGGCCCGCACAGGCCAGGCCCTGGCGGCCATAAAGCACTCGATCCCCGGCGACTTGTGCCTGATCAACCAGGCCGCTTTGGACGCCTTCGCTGTCGAGGGCGGCGATATCCGGCGCTAGTAGAGCAAATCTGACATTGGCTCAGAGGGGTGTATTGATGGGACGCCAATGTCGGACTCGGACCACTAGCCGCAGGGGATTACTGGGTGCGGGCTTGGCCTTCGGCGCCCAGGCGGCGTTCGGCCAGTCCCTGGCTTTGGACCCCCGCGAGGTGCTTGCGGTCAAGGGTGTCCAATATGGCCGGGCGGCCCGGTTCCAGCCCCCGACCCGGCTGCCCTTCCCGGGCCTGACCCCAGGTGCTTATCAGGACTTTGGCCCAGCCTGTCCCCAGGCCGGCGGTGCCTACCAGCCCCAGGGCGAGGACTGCCTTTATCTCAACATCTGGGCGCCGCGAAAGAGGTCGTCCAAACCCCGGCCGGTCATGGTCTATATCCACGGGGGCGCCTATTCCAATGGCTCGGTCACCGACCCCCTGAACGATGGTGCCCGCCTGGCCGCCCTTGGGGATGTGGTCGTCGTCACCGTCAATCACCGGCTCAACGCCCTGGGCTATCTCTACCTGCCCGATCGGTTCCCCGACAGCGGAAACGCCGGCCAGCTAGACCTTGTCTGCGCCCTGGAATGGATCTCTGCTCACATACCGCTTTTCGGGGGCGATCCGGCCAATGTCACCCTATTCGGCCAGTCCGGCGGCGGTGCCAAGATTGCCACCCTGATGGCCATGCCCGCCGCCAAAGGTCTATTCCACAAGGCCATCACCATGAGCGGTCAGCAGATAACCGCCAGCGGCCCGCTCCATGCTGCGCAGCGGGCCAGTGCCTTCATGGATCATCTGGGCCCGGGGATTGATCCGGCGACCGCGCCGGTGGATCAGTTGATCGCCGCCCTATCGGCGAGCGACCCTATACTGGGCGGCGGGGTTTATATGGGCCCGGTGCTGGACATGCGCAGCCTGACCCGCCACCCCTTCTGGCCAGATCCAGCGCCCCAGGGGAAGACTATCCCGATGATGCTCGGCAATACGGTGGCTGAGACCCGGGCCTTCTTCCCGCCAAGCCACCCCCGGCTGCAGGGCTTGACCTGGGAGAACCTCGCCGCCCGGGCAGGACCGGAAATGAAGGTCGACATCGATCCGGCCTGGGTCGTCGCCGCCTTCCGCGCCCGCTACGGCGCTGACAGTCCTGAAGAGATCTTCCACCGCATGGTCACCGCCGGACGGTCCTGGCGCGGCCAGGTCGAGGAGGCCGATGCCCGGGCGAAGGCCAGCGCCGCTCAGACCTTTGTCTATCAACTGAATTTCGAACAGGCGAAGCACACAGACGATATTGGCCTTGCCTTTGGAACCTTTACCCCCGCCAGCCCGGCCCGAGCGGCCATGAGCCGTCGGGTGATGGACGCCTTCGTCCGGTTCGCCCGGACTGGGAATCCAGGCTGGGCTGCCTATACCCTGCCCCGCCGCGAGACCATGGTGTTCGACACGGTCAGCCGCCAGGAGAACGACCCCCGAAAATGGGAGCGTGAGCTGTTCGCTAGGGTCCCCTATATTCAGCCGGGTAGCTGACAGATTGCTGCCGATCAGGGCTTGCGCATGGCCTTGTCCCGGACGGACAGCACTTCTTGGGCGACGGCCTTCTGACCTGGATAGACGCCGGACTTCGGCGTCAGGGTGTCAAGGTTCCAGGCTAAGGGATCAAAGACGGCGCGGGTTTCCTCTGGGTGCGGATAGCCCTGCCCCACCTGGTGCTCGTCATCGATGATTTCGCCCCGGCCTTCAGCCACGAAGAACAAGATGCGGATATCGTCGGGGGCGCGGTCCCATGGACGGGCACCAGCGGTCTGCAGGACGCTTGTCTCCACCTCGCCGGAGGGCAGGATCTGATAGCCGTCCAACTTTGCAAGGGGCGCAGGTGCCTCGATCAGCCGAGCGGCCGTTTCGCCATAGCGACCGAACATGGGCAGCTTGACGCCGAACCGGTCTACCGCTCGATTGTCGCGGCCGTAGAACTCAAGGTCTCCATCACCGCCCAGGGTCAGGAAGGGCAGGCCCGGATCGGTGCTGAAGCCGCCACGCATGACATTGCCAACCGCCGTGATCTGGCCGGTGACATAGGGATGCCCTGTCCACTCCAGATTCATCAGGTTGTAGTGCACCGCCTTGTGGCCTGGATTGTAGATGAGATTGTTGATCATCAGGACCTGGGCACCGCCCTTGACCAAGGGGCTGCGCTCTTCGTTGTGCGCAAAGATATTGCGGTAGAAAGTAATGGCCGTGGCGTTGTCGTGGATCAGACTGCCCTTGGAATGCTCGCCCTTGGGATGGCTGGCGAAGGCCAGACCCTCTGCTGCGAGATTGTCTCTGAACAGGATGTCGTGGCTGGTGTTGGCCCGCCATTCCGCCACCGACTTGCCATTAAAGCGGGGCCCCGAAGCGGACATGTTTTCGTCGAGGGCCCAGAGGAAGCTGCAGTGGTCCACCAGGACATTATGGGCGGCCACAGTCGAAAAAGCGTCAGCCTCCCAGCCTGAATAGTGCGCCTGGCCGTCAGCCCCGGTCATGACCCGGATATGGCTTAGAATGACGTCGTGCCCCTTCAGATCTATGCCACCCCTGATGAGGGTAATGCCTGGAGAAGGCGCGGTCTGGCCAGCAATGGTCAGATAGGGCTCATTGATCGTCAGGACACTGCGGCCCAAATCTATGACGCCGCCCACATCGAAGACCACGATCCGGGGTCCCTTGGCGTCGACAGCCGCCGCCAGCGAGCCGGGGCCGTCCTTGGCCAGGGTGGTCACATGAATGATCCGCCCACCTGCGCCGCCTTTCGTAGGATCATTCGGGTCTGCCCAGGCGGCGCTTGCCATGAGGCCGAACGAAATCACCAGGGTTAAACAAGCTGACGCCAACGCCCTCATCACCCGATCCTCCCATGGGCCGCCATCCACCAGAGGCCCTTTCGGGTTTCTTGACAGAGGTAAATGGACAGGGCAATGAAAAATGACACCGGTTACCTGCCCGGTTTTGTACGTTTTGAGCGGTTAACTCGAACAGTAATCGTCGGGTGGATTTTTGTAGGACATTGGGAGAAATGTGGCTCAGCCTTCGGTTGACCGCAAATGACACCGGTGTCATTCACGATAACGAGAAGAAAATAGGGGGAGGCTTATGAGCAAGAGCTCAAATCTAATGAAGTTGAAGATTGCGATGGTTGCGACCACCGCCCTGGCGGCGCCTTTTGCGGCTAATGCCCAATCCGCAGCCAAGACTCCGAACACAGTCGACGAGATCGTGGTGACGGGTTTCCGCCAAAGCCTGGAAAAGGCCCTCGTGGTCAAGCGCGACTCAGTCGCCGCCGTTGACGCCATTGTCGCTGAAGACATCGCCAAGATGCCTGACCAGAACCTGGCTGAATCTCTTCAGCGCATTCCAGGTATTTCGATCTCCCGCGACGCCGGCGAAGGCCGTTCGATCACGGTCCGCGGCCTGTCGAGCCAGTTCACCCGGGTCCGGGTCAATGGCATGGAAACAGTGGCCACATCGACGGACGGCGCTTCGGCCAACCGCGACCGGGCCTTCGACTTCAACGTTTTCGCTTCCGAGCTGTTCAACTCCATCGTCGTGCACAAGACCGCCGAGGCCAGCCTGGATGAAGGCTCGCTGGGCGCGGTTGTCGACCTGAACACGGGAAATCCTCTGGCGGGCAAGTCGGGGCTTCACGGGGCGGCCTCGGTAGTCGGCTCGTACAACACCCTGTCCAAGGATTTAGGCCCGCGCCTTGCCGGCCTGCTGAGTTGGAAGAGCGAAGATGGCTCGCTGGGCGGCTCGCTCTCAGCGGCCTACTCCAAGATCCATAGCCTGGAAATGGGCAACAATTCGGTGCGCTGGGCCCAGGCCCGTTTTGACTCGGTGAACGGCACGCCCTGCTTCTACACCACTGCCACTAGCACCGTGGCCGCCCTGAATTCCGGCGGGACCTACCGGTCCAGCTCAGTCTGCGACCAGGCGGCCTTGTCCTTCCACCCCCGCATTCCGCGTTACGGTGAAATCAGCCACGACCGCGAGCGCCTGGGCCTAACCGGCTCGGTGCAATACTCCCCTTCCAGCGCCACCAAGATCTCGATCGACGCGCTCTATTCCAAGTTCAAGGAAGACCGCGAAGAGCAGTGGGGCGAAGTCCTGGCCAGGTCTAACGAGCGGTCAATCGACGTTGTGAACGCCGTCTATGACGCCAACAACAACATGATCTCGGCCACGTTCAACGACGCCTATGTCCGTACCGAGCACTATCTGCGCCAGAGCTCGACAGAGTTCTACCAGCTGGGCGGAACCTGGGATCAGGATGTCACCGACACCCTGCGCTTCACGGTCCTGGCCGGAACCAGCAAGTCCAACGCCGACATCCCGGTGGAAACCACCATCATGTTGGACGACCGCGACGCGACGGGCTTCAGCTACGACTACCGCGATATGAAGTTCCCGAAGATCACCTTCGGCACCAGCGTGACCACGCCTTCGGTCTTCCAGCTGGCGGAAATCCGCGACCGTCCGTCCAATGTCACCAACCGCTTCAACACCATGCAGTTCCGCGGCGAGTGGGACGCGACCAGCAATATCAAGGTCAAGGCCGGGGCGGTCTATCGCCGGTTCGGCTTCTCAACGGCCGGCTTTACCCGTGACACAGCGGTGTGCGGCAATGGTGGAACCAGTCTGGTGACCAGCACTTCGGGAACCATCGCCTGTTCACCCACAAGCCTGTTTGGGCCAACGGCGGTCTACGGGTTCCCGGTGACCAGCTCCCTGTCCCAACTTTTCACCCTGAAGGACTCTGGTCAGCCAGCTGGCAACACCAACTCCTGGCTGGTGGCTGACCTCTCCTCGGCGGCGGCCTTCACCAACCTCTACAACCGGGCCCTGGTCAACGACACCGGCAATATCCGCGGCGTGCGGGAAACCACCAAGGGCGGCTATGTGCAGGTGGACGTAAAGGGCGACATTGGCGGTATGGACTACGCCTTCAATGGCGGTGCCCGTTACGCCAAGACCGAGCAGTCCTCCTATGGCCTCAACAGCGGCGTCCTGGCGACTGTTGTCCGCAGCTATGACGACTGGCTGCCCTCGGCCAACTTCGCCCTCTATCCCACCAGCAATGTGGTCCTGCGTCTGGCAGCGGCCAAGGTGATGAACCGTCCATCCCTGGGGTCCCTGACCCCTGGCGGTTCAGCTGACGGCTTCAACTACAAGGTCACCAGCGGCAATCCGTTCCTGGAGCCCTATCGCGCCACGAACTATGACGTTTCGGCCGAGTGGTATTTCGCGCCACAGGCGATCCTGTCCATTGCCTGGTTCCAGAAGAACGTCGACACCTTCACCCAGTCCACCTCGATCACCGGCGCAACCTTCACCCAGACGGGTCTGCCAACCTCCGTGCTGAACCCGAGCTCTCCTGCCGCTCTCAACCCGGCTCAGCTTTCCCAGCCGATCTGGACGATCTCAACCACCACCAACGGCAGCGGTGCGACCCTGAAGGGTATCGAGCTGGCGGCTCAGGTGCCATTCAAGACCTTCACCGACGGCTTCTTCAGCAATTTCGGGGTGATCGCCAATGCGACCTTCATCACCTCTGGCGCCAAGTTTAACCTGCAGGGGCCAGCCATAGCGCCGGGCGGCGCTCTGCAGAACGTGACCGTCTCGAACACGCTCTCCAGCGTGTCCAAGAAGGCCTATAATGCCACGCTCTACTATGATGACGGTACCATCAGCGCCCGAACCATGTTGAGCTATCGCGGTCGCTATCATGAAGGCGCCTCGGGCACCGGCAACCTGCTGGAAGGCTATGATGCGACCACCAATCTGGATGCATCGGTGCGCTATAAGCTGACCGACTGGGCGGAAATCTCCCTGGAAGGCAGCAATCTGCTCGACACCTACCGGTATCGGTTCACCGACTGGACCGCAGACCGGAACTACGAGAACAATCACTTCGGTCGGACCATCCTGATCGGCGCCCGCTTCCGGATGTAAGCCTCTTAGATCACCGATGATGTAATGCTTCGCCCCTTCAGGTCCCCGGATCTGAAGGGGTTTTGCTGTGGAGTGCCTATGCCGATTGATCGCAGAGCCTTAATCGCCGCCGGACTGACGGCGACCGCCGCCGGCGCCAAGGCCCAGACGCCACCGCCCAAGGCAGCCGGCAAGCCAGCAGCAGGCCTGCCCCAGCCCTCAATGACCATCGACCTTTGGCCCAAGGGTGCGCCGGAAGCGGTTCCGCCCGGCCTCGTGGAAAGGGTGGATGAGCGCTCGAACGACGGTCTCGTCAATGATCGGGCGGTCTATGGCGTCACCCGTCCGCGGCTAGCGGTCTTCGCTCCGGACCGACCCAATGGCGCAGCGGTGATGATCACGCCAGGGGGCGGTTATCGCTGGGTGGTGGTGGATAAGGAGGGCTATGAGATCGGACGCTGGCTGGCCGCCCGAGGCTTCACCGCCTTTGTCCTGTTCTACCGCTTGCCAGGAGAAGGCTGGGCTTCTGGTCCTGACGCGCCCCTTGCTGACGCCCAGCGCGCCATGCGCCTGATCCGCAGTCGCGCAAAAGACTTTGCCGTCGATCCAGAAAGGGTCGCAGCCATGGGGTTTTCCGCAGGCGGCCATGTTTGCGCCGACCTGGGTGCCCGGTTCAACACCAGGGTCTATGCGCCGGTCGACGCCGCCGATCAGCTGTCGGCACGGCCCCATTGCGCAGCGCCCCTCTATCCGGTGGTCAGCATGGACCCGGCCATCGCCCACAAGGGGTCGCGGGAAAAGCTGCTGGGCGCCTTGCCCATTCCGCAGGCTGAGGCCGCCCACTCCCCTGACCGCAATATCCCGGCGGACGCCCCGCCGCATTTCCTGCTGCACGCCGAGGATGACGATGTCGTCCCTGTAGACAACACCCTGCGTCTGCACACAGCCCTGCGGGCCGCCGGCAGACCGGTGGAGATGCACCTCTTCGCCAATGGCGGCCACGGCTTTGGTCTGCGCAAGGCCGTCGGCAAGCCGGTTGAGGCCTGGCCCGACCTCTGGCGCGCCTGGGCCCGGACGGTGGGTCTCGGTTGATGGAAGCGCGTTGATGGAACTGGATCGTCGACAGGCCCTGGGCCTGGCCGCCCTGGGAAGCACAGGTTTCGCGGGCCCTGGCCACGCGCCGCCTCAAACCCGCAAGCCCGGCAGGGGCCCTGAGAACCAAGCTGCGCCCGACCAGGGCCATGGCTGGTTCCTCAATCCGATCCTATCAGGAGACCGCCCCGACCCGGCCATCCTCAAGGATGGCGACGACTATTATCTGACCTTTTCCAGCTTCGACGCCTATCCCGGCCTGACGATCTGGCACAGCCGCGATCTGGTGAACTGGGCGCCCCGGGCATCGGCCCTGACCCGCCGTATCGGATCGGTCTGGGCGGTCAGCCTAGCGAAGCACAAGGAGCGCTATTTCATCTATATTCCGGTCAAGGCCGAGCAAAACGACATCTTCGTCACCTGGGCGGACCACGTGGACGGCCCCTGGAGCGATCCAGTCGCCCTGGGTCTGCACAGCCACATCGATCCCTGCCATGCGGTGGATGAGGATGGCGGGCGCTGGCTGTTTCTGTCCGGCGGAGACCGGGTCCGCCTGTCCGAGGACGGCCTCTCGGTCGCGGGTATGGCGGAGCACGTCTATGATCCCTGGCGCTATCCTGACGACTGGGACGTCGAAGGCTTTTCGCCCGAGGGCCCGAAGATCCTACTTCGGAACGGCTGGTACTATATGCTGACCGCCGTGGGCGGAACGGCGGGGCCGCCCACAGGACACATGGTCATCGCCGCACGGTCCAGGTCGCTGCACGGCCCCTGGACCCAGCATCCGGACAATCCCCTGGTCCGAACGAAGTCCGCTGACGAGGCCTGGTGGTCCCGGGGACACGCTTCCCTGATAGAGGGGCCGGATGGCGGCTGGTGGGCGATCTATCATGGCTATCGCGCTGGGTTCTGGACCCTGGGCCGTCAGTGCCTGCTGGATCCGGTGGAATGGACCTCCGACGGCTGGTTCCGTATGACCGGAGGCGATCTCTCCCGGCCCCTTCGAAAACCAAGGGGCGGTGAGGCCCTGTCCCACGGCATGGCCCTGTCCGACAGGTTTGAAGGGCCCTTAGCCCTCGGCCGCAAATGGACCTTTTTCCGCCCGGCGGCCGATGAGCAGGCTCGAATTCGGGTGGCGCACGGCAAGCTAAATCTGACCGGAAGAGGCCTGGCCCCGTCCAGCGGCTCGCCCCTGCTGCTGACCACCGGCGACACCAGCTACGCCTTTGAGTGTGAAATCGAGCTGGGTCCTGGAGCCGTTGCGGGCCTTGTCCTTTTCTATGACGATCATCTCTATTGCGGCCTTGGCTTCGACGCCCAGCGTTTTGTCACCCACCAATACGGCATTGAGCGCGCCCGACCGGTCAATCCTCACGGCGCGCGCTTGCGCATGCGCATCACCAACCGTCGGCACATTGTCTCCATCCATACCAGCGGCGATGGCGGCCAGACCTGGCGGCGATTCGATCGCGGGATGGAAGTTTC
This sequence comes from uncultured Alphaproteobacteria bacterium, assembly GCA_937920085.1. Lineage (GTDB taxonomy): Bacteria > Pseudomonadota > Alphaproteobacteria > Caulobacterales > Caulobacteraceae > Phenylobacterium. The sequence goes on from CALETE010000094.1 coordinate 126,296, forward strand.
CGGCTATCATCACAATGTACGGGGCGGATTCGGCGCCCTGCGGCCTGGCCTCTACGCAGCGGGCGAGGCCGTGACCGCCTTCAGTAACTTCACCTACACCGCCCTGGACGACTGACATGACCCACAAACTCGCCCTGCATCCCGACCGGCTATTCCCGGCAGACCCCGCCACCCGCGCCATCGCCCGGGAGCTGTATTCCACCGTCAAAGGCCTGCCGATCATCAGCCCGCACGGCCACACCGACCCGGAATGGTTCGCCACCAACGCCCCCTTCGGCAATGCGACCGACCTGCTGCTCAAGCCCGACCACTATGTGTTCCGCATGCTCTATTCCCAGGGCGTGGCCTTGGAGGATCTGGGGATTGGCGGCGTCGAGGTGGACCCCAGAGCCGCCTGGCGCCTGTTCGCCGAGCGGTATCACCTGTTCCGCGGCACGCCCTCGCGCATCTGGCTGGACTGGGTGTTCGCCGAGGCCTTCGGCATGGAGGTCCTGCTGGAGGCCAGTACAGCAGATACCTATTTCGAGACCATAACCGAAGCCCTGGCGACCGAGGCCTTCCGGCCCCGAGCCTTGTTCGAGCGATTCAACATCGAAGTCATCGCCACCACGGAAAGCCCCCTCGATACGCTGGAGCATCACGACGCGATCCGCGCCAGCGGCTGGGGCGGCAAGGTGATCACCGCCTATCGCCCCGATCCCGTGGTGGACCCGGACTTCGAGGGCTTCGCCGATAACCTCGTGCGGTTGTCCCAGATGACCGGAGAGGACTGCCAATCCTGGCGAGGCTATCTGGCCGCCCACCGCCAGCGCAGGGCCGCCTTCGCCGCAAGGGGCGCCACCAGCACCGACCACGGCCACCCCACGGCCCTGACCGCCGATCTCCCCCCGGCCCAGGCTGAGGCCCTCTTCCGCAAGGTCTGTCGCGGCGACTTCACCCCGGAGGAGGCCGAACTCTTCCGCGGGCAAATGCTGACGGAAATGGCGGCCATGAGCCTGGAGGACGGCCTGGTTATGCAGATCCATCCCGGATCCTTCCGCAATCACAACGCCCGGGTCTTCGCCCAGTTCGGCCGGGACAAGGGTGCCGACATTCCCAGCCGCACCGACTATGTCAGGGCCCTGAAGCCCCTCCTCGACCGGTTCGGCGGCGAGACGCGCCTGTCTATTATCCTCTTCACCTTGGATGAGAGCACCTATGCCCGCGAGCTGGCGCCACTCGCGGGACATTATCCGTGCCTGAAGCTGGGCCCGGCCTGGTGGTTCCACGACAGCCCCGAGGGCATGCGGCGCTTCCGGCGCAGCACCACAGAAACGGCGGGATTCTACAATACCGTCGGCTTCAACGACGACACCCGCGCCTTCCTCTCCATTCCGGCTCGCCACGACCTGGCCCGCCGGATCGACTGCGGATTCCTAGCGGAGTTGGTGGCCGAGCACCGCATGGAAGACTGGGAAGCGGCCGAACTGGCCCAGGATCTAGCCTATAACCTGGTCAAGCAGGCCTACCGACTATGAGGTTGAACGCCGCCAACCTTTCCAGTCTGGCACCGACCGTCGCGCGCCCTGGCTATGACCGCGACGCCCAGCAGGTGGGCATTGTCCACTTCGGCATAGGTGCCTTTCACCGGGCCCATCAGGCCTGGTACGCGGATCTGGCCATGGAAGCCGGCGACCGGGACTGGGCGATCGTGGGCGTGTCCTTGAGGTCGGGCGGGGTGGCAGACCAGTTGAACCCCCAGGACGGGCTCTACACCCTGACGGAATGCTCCGGCGAAGGGCGGCGGGCCCGGCTGATCGGCGCGGTTCGCAAGGTCCTGCTGGCCCCGGAAGACCCCGAAGCCGTCATCGCCCTGGTGGCCGCGCCTGCCACACAGATCCTCAGCTTCACCATCACCGAGAAGGGCTATTGCCGGACCCCGAGCGGTGACCTGGACCCTCAGGCCGCCGATGACCACAGCGTCTATCGCTATCTCCAGGGGGGCCTCGCCCTGCGCAGAGCCGAGGGGCTGGCGGGCCTGACCCTGATGTCCTGCGATAACCTGGCGGCGAATGGCCGTCAGCTGGCGCGGCTGGTGGATCAGCATTTGCGGCGGACCGACCCGGAGCTAGCCGACTGGGTGCAGGCGACCTGCACCTTCCCCTCCACCATGGTCGACCGGATTGTCCCAGCGACGACGGCCGATGACCGCCGGGCCGTGACGGCGGCGGCCGGGCTCATGGACGAAGGCGCCGTCCTCACCGAACCCTTCAGCCAGTGGGTGATCGAAGACCGTTTCGCCGGGCCGCGGCCGCGGTGGGAAGAGGTCGGAGCCAGCCTGGTTGCCGATGTCGATCCCTATGAGCGCGCCAAGCTCCGCTTGCTGAATGGGGCTCACTCCTTTCTGGCCTATGCCGGCCTGCTAAAGGGCCACGCCCATGTCCATGATGCCATGGGCGATCCCGATCTGGCCGCTGCGGTCCGGACCCTGATGCTGGACGAGGCCGCCCCGACCCTTTCGCCGGCGCCGGGCCAGGACCTGGCGGCCTATGCTGAAAGCCTGATCGCGCGGTTCGCCAACCCCGCCCTCAATCACCGGCTGATCCAGATCGCTATGGACGGCAGCCAGAAGATTCCCCAACGCTGGCTGGAGACCCTGGCCGAGGGCCAAAAGGCCGGCCGCCCCTGCCCGGTCCTCTTGCGGGGTCTAGCCGCTTGGCTGCGGCACGTGCGCGGCGACAATTTTGCGGCCTGGGGCGAGGTCAGCGATCCCCTGGCGGCCCAGCTGGCTGGGTGCTTCCCGAAGGGTCAGCCAGACATGTCAGCCCTGTTCGGTCCCACCGGTCTGGTCAGCCAGGTCTGGACGCCCCTGCCCCAGGATCTGCATCTCATCGCAAGATCCATGACCTGAGACGTAATTGCCCGGGCGGCGAAACAGGGTTTGGATCACGCTCAGTAGGAGGCCCCGCCCATGACCCGTCAATTTCACAAGCTCTGGCTCAAGATCACCGCCGTCCTCGTCGGGGCCTTCGGGCCGATCTTCTTCTTGGGAACCATGGCCAAGACTCTGGAACCGGCCCGCTGGTCCCTGGACCTGCTCAGCTGGCCCATAGACGGCGCCACCACCTACGCCTCGCCGGACACGCGGTTCCTGTCAGCCCTGACCGGTGGCTTTCTCCTGGGCTGGGGGGTGATGATCTGGTGTCTGTCCACCTGGGTCTATGACCTGGCACCCGAACCCACGCGCAAGACCGTGTTGGCAAGCGTCCTCGCCTGGTTTTGCCTCGACAGCGCTGGATCGATCGCCTCAGGCAACCCCTCCAACGCGGTCTTCAATGTGATCGTGCTCTTGCTCGCCGTCGGCCCGCTTTGGCGTCCGGCGCGGGAAGATCAGTAGGACCTGCCGATCAGAACCTCTTCCACCCCAGGCGCACCGGTGAAGATGCAGGGGCCGAAGGTCGTGGGCTGGTCCATGGGCGCATTGCGGATGGTCAGTTTCTGCGCCTTGAGGCGCTTGTCCACCGCCTCCAAGGCCTCACCCGTCGGTCGCGACCAGGGAACCCGGACCCAGCCCTTGAAGCTCAGAGTGTCCTCGTCATCCTCAGCGGCCGCGCCGAAATACTCGGTCAGGCCTTCGAAGCTGGTGACATCGCGGACGATATTGGCGTCCAGGCGGGTCTTGGCCTCGTCATAGAGGGCCTGCTGAATCTGGGCGAGCAGGACGGGTACCCCGGCTACGAACTCATCCCTGGGCAGGGCCTGGCTCTTGACCTTGTCGCCGTCGCGCAGGTCGTCCCGGCGCATGAAGCTGACCATGCCGGCGGCTACGTCGCGGGGACCCAGCTCGACAATGATCGGTGCACCACGGCGCACCCAGTTCCAGCGCTTTTCCGCCGACTTCTGGGCCTTGGTGTCCAGCAGGGCGCGGATGGGTTCACCCAGCGCAAACGTCTCGTTCAGCTGGGCCACCAGGGCCTGACCAAAGGCCAGGACTTCGGCGTCCTCAGGCTTGTCCCGCAGCATGGGCACCACGACGATCTGGCGCGGCGCAATGGCGGGCGGCAAGCGCAGGCCATCGTCATCCCCATGGGTCATGATCACCCCGCCGATCAGACGGGTGGACACCCCCCAGCTGGAGGTGTGGCAGAAGGCCAGCTCGCCCGCGTCATTCTGGAAGCGGATGTTCTGGGCCTTGGCAAAGCTGGTGCCCAGATAGTGCGAGGTGCCCGCCTGCAGGGCCTTGCCGTCCTGCATCATGGCCTCGATGGAATAGGTGGCGTCAGCGCCGGGGAAGCGCTCATTCTCGGGCTTCTCTCCGGCGATCACCGGCATGGCCAAGATGGTCTCGGAAAACACCCGGTACATTTCCAGGGCTTCCAGGGTCGAGGACAAGGCGTCGTCCTTATCGGCATGGGCGGTGTGGCCCTCCTGCCAGAGGAATTCAGACGTCCGCAGGAAGAGGCGCGTGCGCATTTCCCAGCGCACCACATTGGCCCACTGATTGATCTTCAGCGGCAGGTCCCGGTGGCTCTTGATCCAGCGGGAAAACGCGTCGCCGATAATGGTTTCCGAGGTGGGGCGAACCACCAGGGGCTCTTCCAGCTTGGCCTCAGGATCGGGCGAGAGCTTGCCGTCGATCATCTTCAGCCGGTGGTGGGTGACCACCGCCATTTCCTTGGCGAAGCCGTCAACGTGCTGGGCCTCCTTGGCGAAGAAGCTCAAGGGGATGAACAGGGGGAAATAGCAGTTGTCCACCGCCATGGCCTTAATCCTGCGGTCCATGACCTGCTGGATTCGCTCCCAGACCCCAAAGCCCCAGGGCTTGATGATCATACTGCCGCGCACAGGCGAGGGCTCGGCCATGTCGGCCTCCCGCACAATGGCCTGATACCAGTCGGGGAAGGTAAGCTTATTGCCGGTGGTCCGGCTGACGCTGAGCGCGCGTTGCATAGAGGTCTCCAAACAGACGCTCTCTCTAATCCGCTCCGGCCGGTTGCGCAAAGCTCCCTTGCGCCTTTGCCCGGCAATGCTAAGCCGGAGGCTTCAGTTTCAAATCTCAGGGAGAGACATATGAACCCCGTTGAATTTTCAGACCTCGCAGATCTGGTCGGCCAAGAAGTCGGCGTTTCGGATTGGGTGGAGATCAGCCAAGAGCGGGTCAACCAGTTCGCGGAAGCCACCGGCGACCATCAGTGGATCCACGTGGATGTCGAGCGCGCCACCCGCGAAATCGGCGGCCCGATCGCTCACGGCTATCTGACCCTGTCCCTGATCCCCTTCCTCGGCGCCGGCATGCTGCCCATCAAGGGCGTCACCCGCGGCATCAACTATGGCTCGGACAAGGTCCGCTTCATCAACATGGTTCGGGTCGGCAAGCGCGTGCGCATGCGCCAGAAGCTGCTCTCGGCTGAGCCTAAGTCCGGCGGCATGCAGCTGAAGAACGAGTGCACCATCGAGATCGAAGGCGAAGCCAAGCCCGCCTGCATCGCTGAGACGATTTCCGTCGTCTACGGCGGCTAAGACCT
>CALETE010000095.1 GCA_937920085.1 uncultured Alphaproteobacteria bacterium
CGCCTTTGACTGTGACTCCGAATTCCTTGAAACCCTCAGAAGCAAGTAATTCAAGTGTTGCTTCTTGATCCGAAGGCCAAACGATTTGAGCCTCGGAGGTTTCCTCCTCTCGCAGAGCGCGGTCGAATTCACCGAACCTCTCAGGTGTCCAGCCTAGGTCGTGGGCTCTCTTGATGATCCACTTCGAAGCCCAGCTCGCGTCGAATTCGGCGGCCGATCGATTCTGCCCATCGTCAAGGAAGATGCCGTGAGAGAGATGGACACGGGCGCGCACACAAAAGTCTTCCCACGCATCGGTTGTGAGTGTGGCCTTGAAAGCCTCTTCAGCTTCCTTTCGAACCGTCTTCTCCGGTGTTGGCTGGTAGCCGTATTGTCCAGCTGCACCCCTCGCTGCGTCGGTAAACGCGACGAACGCTTCAGTCTGGGCATCCGTCGCCTTGGCCTGAAACTGGCTCAGCCATAGCTGATAAATCTCCCTGGAGCTAAGCAGCTTCGTGCCAATTGGGACTGGACAGAAGCCACGCATCAACCCCGGTAGAATGTAGCGTCCGAAATCGCCCCCGAGTCCCGCGGAGCTGACGATGGCGTCTGTATATCGACCACTTGGGTAATCCTCCTTGTAGGTCTCGATCAGATCGTCAGGGACGAATTCGATGGGCCAAGGGCTAGTGTTCGGAGGTCCCACTTTGACTAGGTCAATTGAGGTCGGCAGTTTGCCCCTCCATCTCGCATATTGTATGACGCCGGCAGCATGATCGCGCAGCAAAGCGTCGACCGGCGGACCTCCTGACTCAAAGATTTGCGCGTACACAGCCGCGGCCAACTCCTCCAAGCCTGAAGGCGCTATGCCTTGCAGGACTGCGCCGTAAATCGATGCGAGGAGACGTTCTCGGACATAGAGATCGTCAACGCCGCTGAACCTCTCCAGCAATTTGATTGCAAGCGGAAGGCGGTTTGCAAGGAGAGCAGCGAGGGCCTTCGTCGCGCGGTCGCGAACTACTCGAGCGGACGTGGAGAAGAACCAAGTCAGGGTGATCGCGGCCAGTTCGGCCCGATCTTCGTCAATTGCATCCAGGCCTTGTTCGAAAGCCCACGATATGAGCGTTTCGATTGGCTCCCCAGCCCCATCGTCGCTACCCGCAATAAAGGTCGACCATGCCTGGTCCCGCTCCGGCATTGACATAGCCGACAGCATTTTGTGCAGGTGCAGCGCGTTGAACGCGTTCTTCGGTTCGGTCGCGATAGCGATGATGAGGTAGTTTGCCTCCGTTCCGCCGAGGATCTCGCATGCGAGGTCCATGGTGCGATGGGTGAAGCGGGATTGCTCCCGCCAGAGAAGGCTTTCCTTAAACGCCTCGTGCGCGATCCATCGCCTAGATTTTTCGGGGAGCATGTCGGGCAACTCAACACCAGTACGCTCCGGCAACTGAATTGCGATGGCCTCGACGACTCCCGCCCGACGGTGGGCGTTTGCACCCGCCACCACCTCAAACAATGGGGTGCCGACCGAAAACGACTTCGCCGGATTCGAGCTGTCGAGATGTTCGTCGATGAGACGCAACGCGATCTCATGATCGCTTAAGCGCTCAAAGGTGAACCGCACCGCTTCCTGAATGGATTTGTCTGCAAGCCGCACCGGCTCGACCGCCAGCACGCCTTCGCTTTCGAGCTGGGTTAGCAGGCTTGCCTCAACATGCCCGTGCGATGGGTGAATGCCTTCGAAGAGGGCAAGAGCGACTTCGACCGGTAGATAGCCCTGGCCAGCCTGGGCAAACGCTTCGGAAAGAGCCTTTATGGCCTTTGGGACGATCCCGAGTCGCTTGTCCAGCTTCATCCGCCGATGAATCGCCCTTGAGGCAGCGGAAAGGTAGAAGCCGAAGATGGCAGTGACGCCCTGCAGTCCGCGAGGCAGCTCTGTCGCCCCTTCCTTTTCCAGGTAGTCGCAACAGGTCTTCAGGAAGAGCGGGTTGTTGAACTCCGGAAGGAGGTTCGGCGCGCCAGGGCGAACGATACCGCGCATGTCGAGATAATGTTTGGCTGCCTCACCGGACGTTCCACCAAACCCGTTGTGCCTCACACGAGGAAGCGCGGCTTCGTCCAGATCGTCCGGCAGGATGTAGGGTAGGTACGTTGTGCGGCACGACACGCAAACCACGACGCGAGGGAAGCGCTCGACCTTCTTGAGAAAGGCCGCGAGGCGATCAGGCCAAATATCTATGCCATTCCGCTCGTTCAGTGCGTCGACGCAGAGAAGCGCGCGCATCCCAGCGGCTTCCGCCGCAGCATCCATGGCGCCCAGGAAGTGCTTCACCTGAAGCGACACCGGAAGATCCAGCTGCGTCAGAATCTGGCGCCACGGCTCGCTGTCATTGAGCATGCTGCCCAGAACTAGAACCGCTGGCGCTCCACGCTCAATTTGGTGATCGCAAATGTCCGCAAGGAGGTGCGACTTCCCTGACCCAGCCTCTCCGATCAACAGCAGTTGGTTGAGGTTCGTCAATTGCCAGTGCTGCGAGTCGAGCTTCTCGGAAATGCCTTCGACCAGGTCCGAGAGCTTATAAAGCTCGTGTCGTGCCCATTCCGGGAGAGACGACTCACCGTTCTTCGGGCGACTTTCCTTGAGCGTAAGAGTCCATTGCAGCGCCGGGCGGATTACATCGATTGCGGCACGTGCAGCTCCCTGCCATTCGGAAACAGGTAGCGCTTGATCGAGCCCCTTAGCAGCGGTGGCGATAGCATCGACGAGCGTCTGAACCTTTTCCTCGATCTTGGCCGAGTGCGGCTGGCCAGCGGTCCCGCCAGCCCGTTCCACTGCGTTGACCGCACGATGCCCGAGTTGGAGGAGTTCACTCGTCCAGTGGTCCATTTCGTTCAGGACGGCCGGGTCTCTAACGAAGGCCTGGAAGTCCTTGCGAATGGGCAGCTCGATGTTGGATTCTGGGACATAGCGCGAGCCGAGCGCCGCCTCCGATTTCTGGAATTGGTCCCTGAACCAATCGGCACTCAGTTTCTCTTGGTCGAACCAGTAGAGGAGGCGGCCAGAATAAGCGGCATCGTCACGGCTGAGCCGTTCGCCGATGGCATGGGCGTTCCACAACTCGATTTCGAGCGAGCGGCCTTCGTCCTTCGCGGTCTGAATCCACCTCGTCCGCCACGCCTGCCATTTCGCAAGTTGCGTCT
>CALETE010000096.1 GCA_937920085.1 uncultured Alphaproteobacteria bacterium
GCCCAGGCCTTGATCAGCTGGTGGGCGATGGCCATGCCGCCGGGGGCAAAGGTGTCGGGGATCTTGCCAGCCAGCAGGTCGCGAGCCTCGGCCTTGGTGAACCAGCGCACTTCGGAAAGCTCGGTCTGGTCCGGCGCGGCATTGTCGTCGTCTACCTGGGCGATCAGGCCGATCATCAGGGAGTTGGGGAAGGGCCAGGGCTGGGTGGAGTGATAGGCGACCGAGGCGGTGGTCAGGCCCGCCTCTTCGTTCAGCTCCCGAGCGCAGGCCTCCTCGATGGTCTCGCCGGGCTCAAGGAAGCCAGCCAGGGCTGAGAACATGCCCTTAGGCCAGATTTCCTGACGGCCCAGCATGCAGCGGTCTTTGTAGACGGCCAACATGATCACCACGGGGTCGGTGCGAGGGAAGTGTTCAGCCTTACAGGCCGGGCACTGGCGCTTCCAGCCGCCTTCGGCGACCTCAGAGGGCTGGCCACAGGCCGCGCAGTATTTGTGCTTACGGCGCCATTCGAACATGCCCTTGGCGGTGCCGAGTATGGCGGCATCACCGGCCGGCAGACGGGCGGCCAGGCCGCGCATGTCCTCGAACCGGCCAAGGCCCTGGAGAGGGCCCTCAGCGGGGTCTGCGGGACCTTCCATGTCCACGGCGAAGATGGCGGTGTCCTTCCACAGCCCCATGAACAGCAGGCGCTCAAGACCGCCCGACAGGCCATCGGCCATCTTGGTGGGCAGGTAGGCGATCTGTAGGCCACCATCTGCGGATTTTTCCACAAAGGGCTTTCCGTTCCACATGACGAAGGCCAGGGATTCATCGGAGGCAAACCGTTCGGCGATCCAGGCGTCGTCTTTGCGCTTGTCGCTCGCCCTGTTGAGGGGGTTGCCGGCGAAGGTGTTCATAAAGGCGGTCAGAGGCATGTTGAGTCTATTACCTCACCTTTGCGACAAGAGTCATGCTTGCGTATATGCGTCCGGACCGCGATATAGGGGGCGGAGATCGGCGACGGGCGAACGCCTCGCCAACCCGGTCAGGTCCGGAAGGAAGCAGCCGTAACGAGTCACGCTTCGGGTCGTTGTCCGGTCTCCACCCAAGAGCCCTTTCCGATCTGACTGCACCAGTCAGATCGGGCGAAAAGGGCTCTCGTTCAACAAGGTAGAGCATTTTTCGATCCGATAACCGAGTCCCACTTATCGGAAAATGCTCTAAAGTCTTTTCAAAGCGCGGTAATGGCCGACGAAGACCTCACGCTTGAGCCCGACCTTCCCGAGCGTGATCCCCATACGGCGGACATGTTCGGCGGCGCGCCTGCGCCTGCATCCTCAACAGAATCTGCCGCCTATACCGTCATCGCCCGGAAGTACCGGCCCCGTACCTTTGACGACCTCTACGGCCAAGAGGCCATGGTCCGGACGCTCAAGAACGCGTTTGGGACCGGTCGTATCGCCCATGCCTTTATGCTTACCGGGGTGCGCGGAGTGGGTAAAACCACCACGGCCCGTCTGCTGGCCCGGGCACTCAACTATGAAACCGATGCGATCCATGCGCCCACCCTCGACCTGACCGTCGACGGTCGCCACTGCAAGGCCATCATCGAGGGGCGGCACATGGACGTGCTGGAACTGGATGCCGCCAGCCGGACCGGGGTGGCCGATATGCGCGAGCTTCTGGATGGTGTGCGCTATGCCCCGGTTGAGGCGCGCTACAAGGTCTACATCATCGACGAAGTGCACATGCTGTCGGGGGGAGCCTTCAACGCCCTGCTCAAGACCCTGGAGGAACCGCCCTCCCACGCCAAGTTCATCTTTGCCACCACCGAGATCCGCAAGGTCCCAGTGACCATCCTCTCCCGCTGCCAGAGGTTTGACCTGCGGCGGGTGGAGCCCGATGTCATCGTCAAAAACCTCGAAATGATCTGCGAGGCCGAAGGGGTGCGGGTTGAGGCCGAGGGCCTGATGCTCATTGCCCGGGCTGCAGAGGGCTCTGTCCGTGACGCCCAGTCCATGCTCGACCAGGCCATTGTTCAGGGTGAGCCTGGCCAGACCGTGCCCGCCGCCATCATCCGCGACATGCTGGGCCTGGCCGATCGTGCCCAGACCATCACACTGTTCGAAGAGGTCCTGCGCGGCCAGGCGGGTAAGGCCATCGACACCTTCCGCCAGCTGTACGGCTATGGCGCTGATCCCAGCCAGATCATGCTGGACCTGATGGAGCACGTGCACGGTGCCTCGGTGGCTAAGGCCATCGGCCTTGAGGCCCTGGTCCTGCCCAAGGAACAGGCGGCCCGCCTGGCAGCGGTGGGGGCAGCGATTTCGGCCGGGACCCTGTCGCGGATCTGGCAGATGCTGCTGCGGGCCCAGGACGAGGTCCGCCGTGCCCCCGACCCGGCCGCTGCCGTGGACATGGCCCTGATCCGGCTGGCCTATGCCGCCGATCTGCCTGGGCCAGAGGAAGCCCTCAAGCGCCTGCAGTCTGGAGAGCCGATGGGCGGTGGTGCGTCTGCACCGGGTCCTGGTGGTGGTGGCGGTGCCCAGATGACCGGGGGAGGGCAGGTTCGCATGACGGCACCCGCCCCTCAGGCTGAGGCGCCACCGACCCTGCAGTCCTTCGCCGATGTGGTGGCCCTGATTGACGCCAAACGCGACATTGCCCTTAGGCTGGACGTGGAACGGTTTGTCCGCCCGGTCAGCTTCCGCGTTGGCGCTATTGAGTTCGAACCTGCCCCTGGTGCCCCCTCAAACCTGACCCAGCGGTTAGTCAGCCGCCTAAAGGAATGGACCGGCCACCCCTGGCTGATCACCGTCCAGGGTGGCGGCGGGGCAGAAAGCCAGTGGGAACGCCAGAAGCGCGAGCAACAGGAAACCCGCGACGAAATCGGCCAGGACCCCTTCGTGAAGTCGGTCATGTCGGCCTTCCCCGGTGCCGAGATCATCTCGATCCGCAATGTCCCCCTCCCGGAAGCGCCCCCTGTGGTGGACGCCCCCGACGAGGATGAGGACGACTAGGTCGGTTTTAGTCCTACTTCCTAACCGCCGCCGTGACGTCACGGGGGGCCTTGAACTCTGATCCCGCCTTCCACTCCGGCCATTCCCGGGAATTGGCCAGACGCCGGCCCAGGTCGATCAGCATGCCGCCATCCTCTGCTGCGCCGGTCAGGTCCCAGTCAGCGGAGTATTCGTCGGCGGGCTGGTGATAGCGATAGGTCACATAGTCTCGCGCAAGGGCCTCGCCCCGAGCCTTGCCGCCGTTGAACAGGTCCTGGCCAGAGCCATAGGAAATGGCCGGCACCCCGCGCTTGGCGAAGGGGAAGTGGTCTGAGCGGAAGAAGCTGCCGGCACCGGGACGGGGGTCTGGGCTGTAGGTGCGGCCATAGCCCTTGGCCACCTCGATCAGGTCATCCTGCAGGGTCAGGGGGGCATTGCCCGAGGTGGTGAAGTCGTGGGCCCGCCCAGAGGTGGAGACCCCGTCCATATTGATATCGGCCACCGTGGTCCCCAGGGGATAGACCGGGTTGGCGGCATAGTATTCTGAGCCCAGCAGGCCCTTTTCCTCGGCTGTGACCGATAGGAAGACAACAGAGCGGTCGGTCCGGGGGGCCTTGGCAAACTGTCGGGCAATTTCGATCATCATGGAAGAGCCACCGGCATTGTCGACGGCACCATTGTAGATCTTGTCGCCCTTGGCGTCGGGCAGGCCGACCCCCAGGTGATCCCAATGGGAGGAATAGATCACGGTCTCCTTGGGGTGCTTAGTGCCCAAGAGGCGACCGACCACATTCTTGGACACGATCTTCTGCACATCCACATCGAAGTCCGACGAGAAGGTCACGCCGCTCAGGGTGACAGGCTTGAAGTCCCGGGTCTGGGCCTGGCTCTTCAGGGCCTCGAAGTCGAGGCCAGCAGCCTTGAACAGACTTACCGTCACGTCCCGCTGAACCCAGGCTTCAATTGGGGCATGGGCGGCCTTGGGATCTGCGCGGATAATGTCGAAAACCGTATTCGTGTTGGAGTTCTTGACCGTGTTCCAGCCATAGGAGGCCGGGTCGGTTTCGTGAATGACAATGAAGCCGACGGCACCCTGGCGGGCGGCCTCTTCGTACTTGTAGGTCCAGCGGCCGTAATAGGTCATGGCCTTGCCGCCGAAATCGCCTTCGCCGGTCTCGAAGTCGGGGTCATTAATGAGGACCAGGGCGATCTTGCCCTTCAGGTCGACGCCCTTGAAGTCGTCCCAGTTACGCTCCGGGGCCTTGACGCCATAGCCGATGAAAACCACCGGGGCGTCGGCAATGCTCACATGGCTCTGACCGGTCTGAGTGGCGCGGATAGCGATCTGCTCACCCTGGGCCCAGGATTGGACGACGCCATTAACCTTTACGCTGGTCTTGACCGGGCCCTTGGTGTCGAACTTGGCCAGGGGCACATCCTGAGTCCAGGCGCGCTTGCCCTGCCTAAGGTCCCCGCCCGGCGACAGACCCACAGATTTGAACTGCGAGATGATATAGGCCACGGCCTTTTTTTCGCCAGCTGTGGCGGGGCCACGTCCCTCAAAGGCGTCTGAGGATAGAACCTTGATGTGCTCGGCGATACGGGCGGGATCGAGCTCTGTGGCCTGAGCTTGCTGCGCCAGCAGGGACCAGGCGCACACGCCAGCAAGGAATAGTCTTTTCATGTGAAGCTCACGACACGGATTGGATTGATGGACCTTAGGATTTTCACGTCTCCGACACCAGTCTGAGCCCGCAGGTTAAAATGCTGCAATGCAAATGTTTCGCAGCTGCAATCCTATCGTTGTTCAGTTATGGTCAAACCGGCACGTAAACATCAGCCCGGCCCGCGCTGCGCCGTCACCAGCTTGGTATTGTCTGCTGGTGATTCGCCGCTCGTCCACGATTTGAAGAGACCATGCGCCCCGCCGCTTACATCGCTCTTGGACTGGCCGGACTTGTCCTGACAGGCTGCGCCACCCCCTACAAGGCCAATACGCGCCTGCCTGCGGGGTTTGAGGCACCGCAAACTTCGTCTGCCGATTCCTTAGTCAGCCCTGCCCAGCTGGAGACCTGGTGGACCCAGTTTGGTGACACACAGCTCGACAGCTTGATCGCAGAGGCCCTGAAATCCAGCCCAGACGCCCGGTCAGCGGCGGCGCGTCTGCGGGAGGCCCAGGCCACAGCCGGCAGTGCCCTGATCGCCTTTTTGCCTCAGGGAAATGGGGCGGGGTCCACCAAGGAAACCCATACGACCCAGACCTCTGGTAATAAGATCACCATTCCGGGGTTCTCGAACAACGGGAAGAGCGACACCTCCTCGGCCAATCTAAATGTTACTTGGGAAGTCGACCTGTTTGGCCGGATTTTCGCAGTGGCCAAGGCCGCCCAAGGGGACACAGCCGCAGCCCGCTTCAATTATGAGGGCACCCGCTGGAGCCTCGCTGCCAATGTCGCCGATGTCTATTTCCAAACCCAGGGCCTAGCTATTCAGCTGGCCGACGCGCGGGAAACGGTGCGTATCCAGACTGAGCTTCAGCGCATTGTCGACACCAAGCTTGCCCGCGGACTGGCCTCTCAGGCCGACACCGATCGGGTGGCGGGAGACCTCTCCCAGGCCCGTAGTCAGGCTGCCGGTCTCGAAGCCGAGCTGCAGGCCGCCCGCCGGACCTTGCTGGTGCTCATTGGACGGGGCAGCGATCTGACCTCGGCCATTGACGTCCATACAGCCCTGC
>CALETE010000097.1 GCA_937920085.1 uncultured Alphaproteobacteria bacterium
CCCTACTCCCACTCAATCGTCCCCGGGGGCTTGCTGGTGACGTCATAGACCACGCGGTTGACGCCCCGGACTTCGTTGATGATCCGGGTGGCGCAGCGGCCTAGCACCTCCCAGGGAAATTCGAAGAAGTCGGCGGTCATGCCATCGGTGGAGGTGACGGCGCGCAGGGCAAGGACATCCTCATAGGTGCGGGCGTCGCCCATGACGCCGACAGTCTTGACCGGCAGGAGGACCGCGAAGGCCTGCCAGATCTTGTCATAGAGGCCGGCCTTGCGGATTTCGTCGAGATAGATGGCGTCGGCCTGTTGCAGGACGGCGACCTTTTCACGGGTGATCTCGCCGGGAATACGGATGGCCAGGCCCGGCCCTGGGAAGGGGTGGCGACCGACGAAGGCAGGCGCCAGGCCCAGCTCAACGCCCAGGGTGCGGACTTCGTCCTTGAACAGCTCGCGCAGGGGCTCCACCAACTTGAGCTTCATATAGTCGGGCAGGCCGCCGACATTGTGGTGGCTCTTAATCACCGCCGAGGGGCCACCCCGGGCTGAGACGCTCTCGATGACGTCGGGATAAAGGGTGCCCTGGGCCAGGAAGGCGGCCCCTTCGATCTTGGCGGATTCCTTATCGAAGACGTCGATGAACAGGCGGCCGATGATCTTGCGCTTGGTCTCTGGGTCGGAGACGCCCGCCAGCTCGCCGAGGAAAAGATCGCCAGCCTCTACGTGGATCAAGGGGATGTTGTAGTGATCGCGGAACAGGGTCACCACCTGCTCGGCTTCGTTGTGCCGCAGGAGGCCGGTGTCGACGAAGACGCAGGTCAGCTGATCGCCAATGGCCTCATGGATCAGGACGGCGGCGACAGAGGAGTCTACGCCGCCGGACAGGCCACAGATCACCCTGCCCTCCCCCACCTGGTCGCGGATCTTGGCGACCATTTCCTGGCGGAAGGAGGCCATGGTCCAGTCGCCGCTGAGCCCAGCAATCTTGTGGGTGAAGTTGCGCAGCATCTGGGCACCGCGGGGGGTGTGGGCCACCTCCGGGTGGAACTGGACGCCATAGAACCGGCGGGCCTCATCGGCAATCACCGCATAGGGGCTGCCCTCGGAGGCGGCGGCGACGGAGAAGCCCTCTGGAATGGCGGTGATCTTATCCCCATGGCTCATCCAGACGGTTTCCAGGTCGCCCACCTCGCCTAGGCCATCTAGCAGGGCGCAGGGGCGCTCAATGCGAATCTCGGCCCGGCCAAACTCGCGGGAATGGCCGCTCTCGACCTTGCCGCCCAGCTGTTGGCACAGGGTCATTTCACCATAGCAAATGCCCAGAACCGGAACGCCTAGCTCAAAGACCTTGGGAGTGACCGAGGGGCTCTCATCCTCATGGACGCTGGCCGGGCCGCCAGACAGGATCACCGCCTTGGGGGCGAAGGCGTCCAGCATGGGCTCGATCTTGTCGAAGGGATGGATCTCGCAATAGACCCCGCTTTCGCGCAGACGCCGGGCGATCAGCTGGGTCACCTGGCTGCCGAAATCGACGATCAGGACGCGTTCGTGGGTAGGAGCGGCTTGGGTCATGGATGGATGTCCGGGCTAGGCTGTCCGCTCCATGACCGCCACGAAGAAGCCGTCGGTTCCGGCCGTTCTAGGGGTCAGGCGCAGATAACCCTCAGGGGTCAGGTGCTGAACAAATTGAGCGGTGGCGGGGCGCACGGCAAAGCCGGGGCAGCGGGCCAGGAAGGCAGAGACCCGGTCCTCGTCCTCTTCGGCCAGGACGGAGCAGGTCACATAGATCATCCGGCCACCGACCTTGACGAATTTCGAGCCTAGATCGAGGACCGCGTCCTGGTCAGCCTGGCGCTTGGCGAAGGTCTCCTCGCTGAGCCGCCACTTGGTGTCGGGGTGGCGGCGCCAGGCGCCCGAGCCCGAGCACGGGGCGTCGATGAAGACCACGTCCATGCGGCTATCGAGGCCCTTCAGCGCATCGTCATGGACCGGCGAGCGGATCTGCAGATTACGCACCCCCGCCCGGTCGCCCCGGCGGATGGTATCGGCCAGGCGTCGGGCCTCGCTGTCATAGGCGTAGATCTGGCCGGTATTGCCCATGGCCGCGGCCAGGGCCAGGGTCTTGCCCCCGCCCCCGGCGCAGAGGTCGAGCACCTGGGCCCCCTTCACGTCGCCGGCGCAGGCCGCAGCGATCTGCGAGCCCAGATCCTGAACCTCGAACCAGCCCTTGGAAAAGGCCGGAATGGTCTCCACAGACCCTGCCCGCTCAGAGGCAGCCGGGGCTGGAATACGCAGGGCGGTTTCCAGGTCCGGCAGGGCCTGCGCATTGAGCGGCGATGTGGCCTTGAGCGCCCGGGCCGGATCGGTCTTCAGGGTATTGACCCGCAGGTCCACCGGTGCCCGCTCGGACAGGGCGGCCCCCTCCTCCGCAGCCTGCGCGCCGAACACCCGCAGGAAGGAGGGCTCCAGCCAGGCCGGGAAGTCCCCCTGGACGCTGGCCGGGGCGTCGGCCAGGGCGATGGGGGCTGTCAGCGTCGCCCGCTCGGCCTCGGTCAGGGGGCCATGGCCGTGGAATTCTTCGGCCACGGCTTCGGCGATGCGATCCAGGGACCAGCCCCACTCATAGGCCAGGACCCCGAGAATGGCGGCACGGGGGCTGTCGTCGCCCATCTGCCAACCGATAGACCGGCGGCGGCGCAGGGCATCCAGGGCCAGGCCCGAGACATAGGCACGATCCTTGGACCCCGCATAGCGAGCCCCCTCGCCCCAGTTCTTGAGCGCCATTCGAATAGGTTTGTGACGGGTTTCGACGTCTGTCAGAACCTCGATCGCCGCAGTCACTCGGCCGCCGTCACGCAAAGGGTAACCTCACAGAAAGATCGCCGAAACGACCATCAGGGTGCCGGTAAAGGCGATGAACCAGACCAGGGTCCGGGTCCAGGGAATGGACAGATAGTACATGGCTGGATGCAGGGCCCGACCAATCACATAGAGCCCAGAGCCCCACAGGGTGACGGGGCCGGTCTTGGCCAGCAGATAGACCAGCACCACCGCTGCGGCATGAAGGGGGAAGGTCTCTTGGAAGTTCCGGAAGGACCTGGCCAGACGGCCAGCGCCGCCCGACAGGGGGCTTGGCTCGTCCTGCGGACCCCGGCCCCATTCCAGACCCTGCTGAAGGCGCGCAGCGACCGTGGCCCATAGCAACTGGACCACGCCCACCAAGACGGCACAGCCCAAGAGGAGCAGTTCAGGTGAGGCTTTCAGCATCAGACCGGGCTCGTATAATTGGGGGCTTCACGGGTCATCATCACGTCGTGCACATGGCTTTCGCGCAAGCCCGCCCCGGTAATGCGGATGAACCGGGCCTTGTCCTGGAAGGACACGATATCCGGAGCGCCGGTATAGCCCATGGCTGCACGCAGGCCGCCAACCATTTGGTGCAGAATGCCGCTGATCGGACCCTTATAGGCCACCTGCCCCTCAATGCCTTCCGGCACCAATTTCAGAGTGGAAACTTCCTTTTGGAAATAGCGGTCGGCAGAGCCATTGGCCATGGCCCCCAGGGAGCCCATGCCACGATAGGCCTTGTAGGACCGGCCCTGGTAGAGGAAGACCTCGCCGGGCGCTTCATCCGTGCCAGCGAAGGCTGAACCCATCATGGCCACAGAGGCGCCCATGGCGATGGCCTTGGCAAAGTCGCCGGAATACTTGATCCCGCCGTCAGCAATGACCGGAACCCCTGTGCCCCGGGCGGCGCGGACGGCGTCGGCGATGGCGGTCAGCTGGGGAACCCCGACACCGGCGACAATGCGGGTGGTGCAGATGGAGCCTGGGCCAATGCCGACCTTGACCGAGTCTGCGCCCGCATCGATCAGGGCCCGGGCCCCGTCATAGGTGGCCACATTGCCAGCAATGATCTGAACCTTGTTGGCTTCCCGGCGCAGGCGCCCAACGGCCTTGGCGACATCGGAATTGTGGCCATGGGCGGTGTCGATCACCACCACGTCCACACCGGCATCCACCAGGGCCATGGACCGCTCAAAGCCCGGATCGCCCACTGTGGAGGCCGCACCCACCAGCAGCCGGCCCTGGCCATCCTTGGCGGCCAGGGGGTGGGCCTGGGCCTTTTCCATGTCCTTGACGGTGATCAGGCCGACGGCGCGATAGGCCTCGTCCACCACGATCAACCGCTCGATCTTGTGTCGGCGCAGCAGGTCCCTGGCCTCGGCCTGGGTGCAGCCTTCGCGCACTGTGATCAGGTTTTCCGAAGTCATCAGGGTTTTAGCCGGGGCGTCGGAGGAGCCCTCGAACCGCATGTCACGATTGGTGAGAATGCCCACCAGCTTGCCCGAGCCGGGCTCAACCACCGGGAAGCCGGAAATCCGCCGCCGCGCCTTGATCTCCAGCACTTCGCGCAGGGGGGTCTCGGGATTGATGGTCATCGGATTGATGACCATGCCGCTTTCATAGCGTTTGACTTCGCGAACCTGGTCGGCCTGTTCCTCGACCGTCAGATTGCGGTGCAGAATGCCCATGCCGCCCGACTGGGCCATGGCGATGGCCAGCCGACTTTCGGTGACCGTATCCATCGCCGCCGAGACGATGGGGATGTTCAGACTGATTTCGCGGGTGAACCTTGTGGTGGTGTCGACCTGCGTCGGCATGACGTCAGACGCGCCGGGTTCCAGCAAAACGTCGTCGAAGGTGAGCCCTTCGCGAATCTCCATGAGATGCTCCATTTTGCGAGCCGCGTATAAAGCGTTCGGGGGGTATGGGGCAAGGGCTTGATCGGAGATTGCGGGCCGGTAAAGGAAAACGGTGATAGGTTCAGTATTCCCCCGTTTTTAGTTAGAGCAAACCGGGCCACAATCGGGTTGCGCGAGACCGCTTCACACTGTAAAATTGTTGCCACTTAGTCCCTTCTTCGAATCCATCTGGGGAACATCAGTGAAAAGGCAATTCCGCTTGACCCTGTCTCGCCGCGTCGCGTTCGCGCTCTGCTTCGTGCTAGCTACCCCGGCGCTGGGTGCCGAACTCGCCAATAGCACTGCAGCCACCCCCAAGGCCGCCGCTGCAGCCAAGGCGCTGACCGGCACCTGGGAGATCGTGCGATACGAGAGCCGCAAGCCCGATGGCAGTGTCGAACTGCTCTTTGGCCCGCACCCAAAGGGCTATTTTATCTATGATCCCACCGGGCATCTGAGTGTCCAGTTCATGCGCACCCCGCCGACCCCGAACTTTGCCGCTGGTGACGACAAGGGAACTGACACCGAGGTGCGCGGTGCATATGATGGCTATTTCGGCTATTTCGGCACGTGGCGGATCACCGACGACGCCACAGCCGTTATCCATGTCGTCGAAGGCTCGCTAAAGCCCAGCTATACAGGCACAGACCAGCCGCGGCCCTTCACTCTCAATGGCGACACGCTGATCATCCGCCCGACGCCGACAAAGGATGGTACAACCTATTATCGCGAACTGCACCGCGTCCGCTGATCAGGCGAACAGCCAGCCGCTCGAACGGGGAAAACGACTACGGTGCCAGGTTCAGTATTCCCCAGTTTCTAGTTCGAACAAACCTGGCCGCTGCCCAGGATTTACGGCCTTGTTTAGCCCTGGCGCGTCGGACCTCAGAGCGGGGTCACGGTCACACGCCAGATTTTGCAGGCCTGAACATTGTGATGACCAGGGGAGTATTGGATCTGCCACCAAATTCCCAGCTTGAAGAGGGATAGGCCTGCGATGCCCGCTAGGCCATCCTACTCGCCGCTGGGCCACGGCGATGGCCAGCCGACTTTCGGTGACCGTATCCATCGCCGCCGAGACGATGGGGATGTTCAGACTGATTTCGCGGGTGAACCTTGTGGTGGTGTCGACCTGCGTCAGCATGACGTCAGACGCGCCGAGTTCGATCAAAACGTCGTCGAAGGTGAGCCCTTCGCGAATCTCCGTGAGATACTCCATTTTGCGAGCCGCGTATGAAGCGTTCAGGGGGTATGGGGCAAGGGCTTGATCGGAGATTGCAGGCCCCGCCGCCCGATCACCATCGCGCAGGGCCTGAAGACATAGGATCGCCGCCTCAAGCCGGTGGTCGCCGACAGTCTGTGCCCGTGCTATCCGGGAGATATTGGGCTACAGTGTAGCTCAAAATATCGGAGATGACTGTCATGGCCACCAACGCCGTTGTGCGCGCTCGCATTGATGAGCACATCAAGGAAGAAGCCTCGGTCGTCCTGGCGGCCATGGGACTGACAGTCTCTGATGCGTTCCGAATTCTTCTGACTCGGGTCGCGCGCGACAAAGCACTGCCCTTTGAGCCCCTGACTCCCAATGACACCACGATCGCAGCTATGCGTGAGGCGCGAGACGGTAACCTCAAGAGGTTTGCGCGCGTTGAGGACCTCATGGCGGATCTGAATGAGGACGATTGAACGCACCGGTCAGTTCAAGCGCGACTACAAGCGCGAGACTAAGGGCCAGCACCGCGCGACCCTAGACCTTGAACTCATTGCGATCATAACCGCCCTGGCCGGGGACGAGCCCTAAGAGCCGCGCCGCAGAGATCACGCGCTTATCGGGGATTGGAAAGATCACCGTGACTGCCACGTCAAACCCGACCTCGTCCTCATCTACCGCAAACCAAACGAAGACATTTTGCAGCTCGTGCGCCTCGGGTCCCACAGCGAGCTAGGCCTTTGACCATCC
>CALETE010000098.1 GCA_937920085.1 uncultured Alphaproteobacteria bacterium
CTCATTGGACGGGGCAGCGATCTGACCTCGGCCATTGACGTCCATACAGCCCTGCCCGCCCTGCCACCGATCCCTGCGACAGTCCCTGGCGAGCTTTTGGCCCGCCGTCCGGATGTCCGCGAGGCCCACGCCCGGATCGCCTCTCAGGTCGGTCGCTTGACCTATTCTGAGCTGGCCTTCTTCCCGACCTTTACCCTCACGCCTGGCATAGGGCTGTCGCGGAACAGTCAGACGGGATTTCTTTCTGCCACGCGTTTCTGGTCAATCGGTGCCGCCGTAAGTCAGCCCGTCCTGTCGATCCCGAGACTTCTGACGGATCTTAAGGCCCAGAACGCCCGCACCGAACAGGCCTTCATCGCCTATGAAAAGGCTGTGCAGTCGGCCTATGGCGATGCGGATAACACCCTGGTCAGGTTGGACGCCGATGCCCGCCGGATCGCCCTGCTTACCGACGGCGAAGCCCGCGCTCGACGGGCAGCTCAGGCTGGCCAAACCCGTTACGCCGCCGGCCTCGATGACCTGCAGACCGCCCTTGGCGCTGAACAGTCCTGGCGTGCGGTCCGAACCCAACTCACCAGCGCCCAGGTCCAAGGCCTGCGCCGCGCTGTTCAAACCTACAAGGCTCTGGGCGGCGGCTGGCCTGCCTCAAGCCTTAAGACTGACAAAGAGGCGCACTAGCCGTGACAAGATTTGTATCGAAAATCGCCCTGGTCGTTCTGATGGTGGGCGTCGCTGCTGCACCCCTTGCAGCCTGCGGTAAGAAACCCCTCAAGAAGGAAACGGCTGCCGAGCGTGCCCGCGCCGTGACCGTTATCAAGGTTGAGGCGCGGCCGATCGTCGGTTCGGTAAGCGCCGACGGCGTCCTGGTTCCCCGGGAAGAGGTGGCGATCCTGCCGGAAGTCTCTGGATTTCGGGTCGCGAGGGTCCTGGTGGACGAGGGCCAATATGTCAAAGCGGGTCAGCCCCTGGTGGAAATTGACCGCGCCCTGATCAGTGCGCAGCTGGACCAACAGAGGGCCCTGGCCGCCCAGGCCGCTGTCCAGGCCGAGCAGGCTGAAGCCCAGGCTCTGCGGGTCAAGGGCTTGGACGGCCAAGGGGTCCTGTCTCAGGAACAATTAGATCAGCGTCGATTCCAGGCCCGTGCCGCCCGCGCGACGGCCAATGCCCAAGCTGCTGCGGCCCGCGACACCGAAACCCGCGCCAAGAAGCTCACCGTCGTTGCCCCCGTGTCGGGCCTGATCCTTGAGCGCAATGTGCGCCCTGGTGACCTTGCGGCGGCCGCAGGCACCCCCTGGTTCCGACTGGCTCAGGGGGGCGAGATCGAACTCAAGGCCGATCTGTCAGAACAGGATTTGGGTCGTGTTCGCTCCGGGCAGAGGGCCAATGTCACCCTCACCAGTGGGGCAACGGCTGAAGGCTTTATCCGCGTCATCTCCCCGCAACTGTCCAGTCAGACCAAGCTTGGGACGGTCCGGGTCCACTTGCCTGTTCGGCCAGATATCCGGTCTGGTGGCTATGGCCGCGCCGCCTTCGCAGACGCCGCGGGCCAATCCCTGGCCGTGCCGGAAACAGCAGTTCGCTACGACGCCGACGGTGCCAGCGTGATGGTGGTGGGATCTGACAATGTGGTGAAGCGGGTTGCCGTTACGGCCGGTGCGCGGGGCTCTGGCTTGGTCGCCCTGGTCAAGGGGCCGCCAGCAGGGTCCATGGTGGTCAAGAGCGCAGCGTCCTTCCTGCTGGATGGCGACACTGTGCGTCCGGTGATGGACGCTGGTAAATGAGTGGGCCCGAAGACAATCAGGATCGCGGCTTTGCGATCTCTAGCTGGGCGATCCGCAACCCTGTTCCGGTGGCGGTGCTGTTTATTGCCATGGTGCTTGCCGGGGTGATTTCCTATGGCGGACTGCCGGTAAAGCAGTTCCCCAATGTGCAGTTCCCGGTCGTCACGGTGAGCGTCACGCAAAATGGCGCGGCGGCTGCCGAATTAGAAACCCAGGTCACGCGACCGGTTGAGGATGCCCTGGCGGGCATCACCAATGTCAAAAACATGTACTCCACGGTGAGTCAGGGGGTTTCGGTTACCAGCATCGAGTTCGAGCTGGGGCAGGACCTTCAGAAAAAGAAGAATGACGTTCAGTCGCGGGTCGACCAAGTCCGGGCCATTTTGCCACGGGAAATCGATCAACCGACGGTGACCCAGCTGGAGCTCGATAGCCAGCCTATCTTGACCTATGCCGTCGAGGCCCCGGCCATGTCGGATGCCGAGCTGTCCTGGTTTATAGATGACACTGTGTCCCGGGCCATGCAGTCAGCGCCCGGGGTCTCGCAGATTTCCCGGGTGGGCGGCGCCAACCGTGAAATCAATGTGGTCATTGATCCCGACAAGCTTACAGCCCGCGGCCTGACCGCAGCCTCAATCAATACGGCCCTGCGCAGCTTCGATCTTGATGCCGCCGGTGGCCGCGTTCAGGTGGGGGGGCGAGAACAGACCCTGCGCATTCTTGGCGCAGTCAACACTCTGGAAAAATTGCAGAATCTGACCATTCCCACAGGGCAGGGGCGGTTCGTCAAGCTGACCGACGTTGCCCAGGTGGGTGACGGTGCCTCGGAATCCAGAGGCTTCGCGCGGTTCAACAACAGGCCCGTAGTCGGCTTCCAGGTCATGAAGACCCGGGATTCCAGCGACGTTACCGTCGATGACGGGGTGATTGCCGCCCTGGAAAAGCTTCAGAAGGCCTCTCCGGGGGTGAAGTTTGTTCGAATTTTCTCTTCCGTTGACGAAACCCGCGCCAGTTTTGAGGCCACCAAGCACGTCCTGCTAGAAGGTATGTTCCTGGCGGCCATTGTGGTCTTTGCCTTCCTGCGGGATTGGCGTTCGACCATGATCACGGCCTTTGCCATGCCCGTGTCCCTGATCCCCACCTTCTTCATCATGCACCTGCTGGGCTTCTCCCTGAATGTGGTGACCCTCTTGGCCCTAACCCTGGTGGTGGGGATCTTGGTGGACGATGCCATTGTGGAAATCGAGAACATCGAAAAGCGGGTGGCTCAGGGTCTGAGACCCTATGACGCGGCCATTCTCGGTGCCGATGCCATCGGTCTGGCGGTTGTGGCAACGACCATGGCCATTGTGGTGGTCTTCACCCCGGTCAGCTTCATGAAGGGCATGTCAGGCCAATTCTTCCGGGAGTTCGGCCTGACGGTCTCTGTCGCCGTGCTGTTCTCCCTGGTGGTTGCCCGCCTGCTAACACCTCTGATGGCGGCCTATCTGCTCAAGCCGACCAGCGATCCTCACCCGCGCAAGCCCTTTGAAGGGTTTTATCGCAATGCCCTGGAATGGTCCCTCGATCACCGAATCGTAGCCATGGCCGTCGGTGGCGTGATGTTCCTTGCGTCCGTCCTGCTGGTGCCGCTCTTGCCACAGGGTTTTCAGCCCGCTGGCGATCCCGACTATGTCTATGTCAATATTCAGGGCCCACCTGGAACGACGGTTCAGGCCATGGAGACCACCGCACGCAAGGTCTCGAATATCTTCCAGGGCCGTGAGGGTGTGCGCGGTGTCTTTACCCAGGTTGGATCGACGGCCGCAACCGGCGGGCCTGGTTTCGGCTCCCGGGGGGGATCCGACCTTCGCGAAGGAACGATCATTGTCCTGCTGAACGAAAAGCGGACCATCACGGGCAACAGTCTGAAAGACCAAACCCGCCAGGCCCTAAGGCAAATTCCGGATGCGCGGGTGACCTTCCTGGACTTCCAGGGCGGGGCTGGCATTGAACAAGTTCTGACCAGCAATGATCCTGTGGCCTTGCAGGCCGCCGCCAGTGAGCTGGAGCGGCAGATGCGAACGATTTCCATTATTGCTGATCCGCGCCCGGCCATTCCCCCAACCGGGCCAGAACTGATTATCCGGCCCCGTGCTGCCGATGCTGCCCGGCTGGGAGTCTCTGTAGACGCCATCGCCCAGGTGGCCCGTATCGCCACGGTCGGTGACATTGACGCCAATGTGGCCAAGCTGACCGCTGGCGAGCGTCGTGTTCCCATCCGCATTCGTCTGCCGGCCACCTCACGTTCGGACCTAGCCCAGATCAAGGCCCTGCGGGTGCCAACGACCAATGGCGGTCTCACAACCTTGGATGCGGTGGCCGATATTGAATTC
>CALETE010000099.1 GCA_937920085.1 uncultured Alphaproteobacteria bacterium
TACGAGATAAACATCGGTGACTGGAGTTCAGACGTGTGCTCTTCCGATCTATCGATCTGGCCAAGGTCGATGTCAGCAAGTACGCGCTGGGCACCGATCCGTGGCAGACAATCCCGTCCGTGCTCGACGATCCGACCATGGCCAAGCTGAGCGCGGCCCTGTTCACGAACAATCAGAAGGAGGGCGTTGTCCCCGCCTGCAAGCCGCTGGCCCCCGGCCATCGGCGCCGCATCTTCTTCAACACGCCGCCGAATGATCCGGACGGGTTTGGGCTGGGATACGAAGAGGTGGACGCCCAGGGCAAACCGGTGCCCGGAACCTTCAAGGACGTGGCCCGTTTCAACCCGATGGATCCCGACAGGAACAATCCGGAGACCGGCATCTGCGTCACCCTCGGCCAGGCCAACGGGATCACCCACGAACGCTGGGAAATCATCAACCTGGCGGGTGAGGACCACAATTTCCACATCCACCAGCTGAAGTTCAGCGTGGTCGGCACCAATACCGTGTCCGGCGGCACTCTGCCCACGGCGGCCGTGCAGCACGACAATGTGCCGCTTCAGCACACGACGGGTGCCTGCGACACCGTGGATGACTGGCGCATCGGCAAATGCACCGCCTACCCGGTGGTGGTGGACATCCCGTTCATCGTCGCGGGCGACTATGTCTATCACTGTCACATTCTCGAACACGAGGACGGGGGCATGATGGCCCGGGTCTTCGTCCGGCCGAGCGTCTAGGACCAGGGCATGCCGCCCCGTGCCCGAAACCTTGTCGTGGCGTGCGCGGTCGGTGTCGTCGGCATGGCCGTCGGCGCTGCCGCCCTGTCCCGGTGGCTTCCCGGCGCCTCCTCGGGGCCGTCTGTTCCCGCCAGCCGGGAGGTGCAGGCCGCCTATGACGCTGAAAAGCTCACCGCGGCGGTCTCGCGCCATATCGATGACCTGCAGATCCGGGAGGCCAGTTGCCAGCCGATGACGGGACATCGCTTCAGCTGCCAGATCAATTTCGTCCAGACCGCAGCGCCCCAGGGACGGCTCTTCTTCACGATCGTGACCATCGAAGAGGTTCGCCACCGCTGGTCGCTGATCAGCGGCCTGTGCAAATCACCGTCGGTCTGATGTTCCCGGTGGCCGACCATTGTCCCGTTTCCGGACGTGGGACGCGAGGAGTCGGTGCGTGGGCGGCTGTGGCGCTCACCCTGGCCCTTCTGATCGCGTCCCCTGCGGCGGGGACCGTGCTCGAACTGGACGACACCGGTGCCGTCACGGTCCATGACGGCCCGGAAAGCCGCCTTGACCCCACAGCCCCTGCCCGCTCGATCCTGCGCCCGCACGCGGCACCCGATCGCCGCCGGACCGGCAGGGACGCACCGAACGCCGGACCCGCACCGGTGCTTGACCAGATTGCACGGGAAGCCCGGCGCGAGGCCCTGAGCCCCCATCTCGTGGAGGCCGTCGGCTGGGTCGAGTCGCGCCTGAACAGCCGGGCGCGATCGCCGAAAGGTGCCCTGGGCGTCATGCAGCTGATGCCGGCCACGGCCCGGGGCCTGGGCGTCGACCCGAACGATCCGGATGGCAATATCCGGGGAGGCACCACCTATCTGGCCCAGTTGTTGCAGCGCTATGACGGCGACATCGTCAAGGCCCTGGCCGCTTACAACGCCAGCCCCAAGGCGGTTGATCGATATGGCGGCCTTCCGCCCTACCGAGAGACCACCGGCTATGTCGCGGCCATACTGGACCGCCTGGCGCAGACGAGCCTCGCGACCCCCTAGTGCTCGTGAAGGACCAATATCGTGACGCGCCCGAAGATCGACTGCCCCCTTCCGGCTCTGGCGTTCATCGCCGTGATCGCCGTGGCCGGTCTGGCCGGGCCGGCGCCCGCCGCGGTAATAGCGGTTGCCCTGCGCATCGGTGCCGGCGATGCCTGAATTATTCATCTTATCCAGACCTTCCAGCCAGACGCGGGCCTCCTCCTCTTCTTCTTCGCGGGCTTTTAATTCTTCGGAGGTGAGCTCTTGCTGTAAGGCTCTTTTCTGCTCCGGGTTCAGACCCTTCGGTCGCCAGCAGTGGTGGCCTTCGTCATTGAGAACCAGGATCTGGCCTCGTTCGGCGAGGTCGCCCAGGCGATTTTTAGCAAAGGCTTCGTCCGGCTCCCGTCCGAGGTCTACCACCTTATGGCCGCCTTCACCGTGGATCGAGCGCTCCGCCAGCGTGTGCCAGTTAGTGACCAAAACCTTACCTTTGGCCATATGTTCACGGTAAGCGGGAGGCACCAGATCAAAGGCCTTATAGTAGTTGTCCGGATGCTCGGGCATCAGCACCTCAAGGCGCTTCTTGACGGTGAGATTAGGGGCACAGACCAAAACCGCATTAGGGAACTCCTTGCTTTCGGGCTTCTCGCCGCGATTGCAAAAGGCCCAGGTGATCAACATTGACATGACCGTCGTCTTGCCAGAACCAGTTGCCATCTTGCAGCCCAATCGGCGAAGCATCAAAGCCCCAGCCCGGGGACTCGGGTCTACGAGACGCGGATACAGGTCATCATTAAACATGGCCGACAAGGGATGATCTACGGGCAAGCCCGCCACGTCGAGTTTCTCTCCGGCAAACAGATGGGCAAAATTTTCCGGGGAAACGTGGAAGTTCCGGAAGCCCGTGCGCGCAAGCTGACCGGGGAGCCCGAATTCCAAGATATAGATGATCGTCTCAACGGCCTCAAGCTGACAAAAGAAAATCGGCCTAGGTACGTCTGGGCGGGTCCAATGCTGCAGAAGCGTCCGCGTTACGTTATTACTACAGCGGTAGCCGGATTCTCGCCAGCGGCGAACGTCTTCGCGGAGGGCGTTGACCAGATGGAGCGGGTCACTCTCTTCTTCCGCGAACAGGTCGCGTTCCGCGCCTGCTTCGGTCGTTCGCTGGGACTTGTACCAATACTGCGCCTTACGTCGACCTACCTGCTTGTCGGGCGTGGCGTTGCCGGGCGCATAGAACCAGTGGAAGGCCGGCTCCTTGTAAGCCGAGTTGATGATTGGGTCGGCGACGGCCTGGCGCGGGACGAAATCATCTGGAAGGCTTAAGTCAGCCTGCGGATTCGGGGGTCGGCGGGGAGGCATATTAGGCGATGGTCTTGATGCCCATGACTTCGTTGCCCCGCGGGTCGATGACCTTAATAGCCACCCTGCGATGTTGTCCTAACTTGAAGGGCAAAGAGGTGGTGCCGGCAAAAGCCTCGAAGGCAGCTTCGTCTTCCTTCGAACCCAACGCTTTCGCGATCTTCTCCCATGCCTTAGAATCGGGGAAGAAAGCCTGCGAAACGCAGAAGCACTGGCCATCGTAGTCTGAATCCAGGAACCAAGCCGCCACCTTGGATGCGTTGCTTGATTCGACCATGCCGGTGAGCGGATTGTAGACACAGACACCCCCCAGCTCGACCTGATACTCGCCTGCCCCGACGGACTTAGCCTTGAACTCGGGCTGGCCGAACACCGTGAACAGCTGACTGTTGCGCTGATCTTTCAGCAATCCTTCCATCCCTGGCGAGACGTCGGGGCGGATGTGCGCAATATTCACCTGCAAACCTGACTCAGATGCCTCGCGGGCCCTTTGCTGGGCGGCTGCATCAAAACTAAATCCTGCGATAATCAATTCTTTGACGCCAGGATGCCCTCGCGCCGCCTCGATTGCTTGCGCTGTCATAATCGCATTAACGGGCCCGTACTGAGGACCAAAAGCTACCGCAATCGGTAGTTCTCCTGGCTCGGTACCTACGTATGCCCCCACCGCATGTAGGCCTGCAGTTTGTGCGCGCTCAAGAAGTGAAAACTTCATCGGGCGATTCCCAAGG